>JAJDYK010000225.1 GCA_022825185.1 Candidatus Latescibacterota bacterium
GTCGTCGGAGAGGTCGCATTACAGGACGAACCACAGCCGCTCGGGCGCAAAACGGAAGTGCCCTTGGGCGAGGAGCGCATTTTCACTTTTGACGTGCGGGCCGACTTTGAGTCGGAGACCAAAGCGGGTTTTGACGCCTTAAGGCTGCAAACTCCGGGCCGCGTCCAGTTTATAGGACTGGAAATGGGCGACCCCTTAGCCGCTGTGGAACCCGACAGCATCGCGGAAAAACAGGGTGAGTTGATCGTCTATTTTCCTTCCAACCGCATCGCGGCCGCAGACAACAGGCTGCTGCGGCTGCTGTTTAAAACGGGCGTCTTCAGCTTTAACGCCCTGTTTCAGGGCGAGATATTTGTCGTGGGGGGAGAAGGACAGCCCCAATCTATCGAGCCGGGAGATGCCAACGCGGAGGTATCGACCAATTCCATAGAGGTGCTGGCACTGAGCGAGAAGTTAGATGTGCTGAGCGCATTAGATGTGAGATCGACCGTAGTAACACCGAACGGCGACGGACGCAACGATACGTTTGAACTAGCCTATTCACTGCTGGGCGTCCAAGCCAGCCAAGTGGTTTTTGAAATCTACGATTTGCGCGGACGCAAAGTGCGGACGATATCGACCGACTCCAGAAGCGAAGGGCGTTATGTCGAAGAGTGGGATGGACGGGGAGAGGGAACGGGACTCGTAGCTCCGGGCCTATACCTCGCCCGACTTTCCGTCGAGACGGACGCGGGTGATTTCACGCGCACGCGCATCATTGCGGTAGCCTACTAAACGCTGTCGAGGATATACCATGCAAAAATTTGCTGCGATTCGCCTTTTGCTCGTCGCCACCCTGTGTGCAGCAGGGGCCTATGCCGACGAACTGCGCCTGAACAGCCCGGCGGACTGGCAGACCTGGGCCATTCCCAAGGGCACGCTGGAAATTGCCGACGACGGCAGCATTAGCCTAGCGTGGATGCGCCGCAATATAAACGCCGTGGCCAATGCCGCAGAGTTTTCCCACAGCGAAGGCAAGAAACAGGTTTTTGGTGGCATCCGCGCAGTCAACTCAAACCCCCAAGACGCGGCTAACATTATCGACCAAGATCCATCGACCTGGTGGCAGCCGTCTGCCGACGATCCGCTAGATGATTGGTGGATCGAAATCGACCTCGGCCGGCCAGTATTGGCGCGCAAGTTGCGCCTTGTCTTCCCGGACACACCCGACGCCAAGCCCTTTCGCAATTTCACGACTTACATAAGTAACGGTGTGGATACGCGTTATGGCGTGACCTACCACCCGGTCGCCGTCACCACCACACCCAATGTAGAGCGCGTTTTTGAGGTCGATCTGAAACGAATTGAGTTGGGTCTGGCCAGCGGAGAACATCTCATAGAGCAGGATACGCTGGATTTTAACCTCGTCCACCACGTGCGATTGGTGCCCATGGAAAAAAATTTAGGGGCGGCGCTAGCTGAGATCGAAGTGGATGCACTGGGAGATAATCTCGCCATAGGTACAGTGGAACGGGGTGGATCGGTGCGAGCGGGGCGGAGCGACGATAGGATCGGTACGATCTTCGACGGGGATGTCAATACCAACTGGCGAGCCGCCGTCGGTGGCGACCAAGCCAAGGAGGGCAATCTCAGGACCTACGTTGAAGACGGCGATTGGTTCGAATGGGATCTGGGTGCCACGTTCTGGGTAAATCACCTTTCCCACCTAGACCTGACGGTCGGAGACGGCGAAGGGTCTCGTGGCTCCCACGGGCACGGGGCCAAGCTATTTATCCTCACCACCTCCGACGGCACGCCGGCCAGCGGCCTGACCAGCGACCGCATTCGCAGCAATTTCGACTACCAGGAACTCAGCGACGTATTCAACGATAGATTCCCCAACCAACAGTCGTATCACTTTGCATTCCCGCTGCGGAAAATTCGCCATATCTTCTACCACCGCAGCGGCATTCCGACGCGCCTACAGATCCGCCAGTCGATTTTTGAATACATACTCCACGGCGAGGGGTACGTGGCGGCGACGGAAATGGTGTCGGACTTCATCGACTTAGGCGCAATGAAGAGCGTGCGCAAGCTGTCGTGGGACGCCGATCTACCCGCCGGTACGCAAATCGAAATTCGTTCACAGACTGGCAATACCTTTGAACTGCAAAAGAAGTACTACCACAAGAACGGCACAGAGCTAGATTCGGCCCGTTTTGGCAAATTGCCCAAGAGCGTGCGCGGGCGCATCGACACCCTCAAGCTCAAAGGGCCGGATTGGAGCGGCTGGAGCCAGCCCTATGCTTTCCCCGAGGAGGCATTTCTCTCACCTACGCCTAGGCAATTTCTGCAACTACAGATTCGGCTAGCCAACGACGATCCGCAGCTAACGCCGGTATTGCGCGCTCTGACGCTGGATTTCGACGATCCGCTCGTCAGTGGAGGCATTGCCGCACGCATCTTGCCGCGCGAGGTCGGACTAGATTCGCTGCAGCGCTTTACGTATTTGCTGCAACCGACCTTTGTGCGCAACGACCAAGGCTTTGACGAGGTCTTTATCCAAGTGCCGGGCGCAGTGCAAGAAGTGGGCGTCCGCGTCGGCGGGCAGAGTGTGCAGCCGAGGGACGTTGAACTGACGGACGGGCTACTAAGAGTCGGACTGCCAGAGCGGGTGCGGGAGGATTCGGTGGAAGTGCTATTTACCGCGCAGGTAACGACCAATGCCACGCTCTTTGAGGCGTGGGCTGGGGACAGCCAGCAGAATGTGCGCCAAGGCGTCGAACCCTTAGAGCCGCGCTCTATGATCGTTTTTGTGCCCGACGTGGCCGGTGGGAACTTGCTGCGCAACGTGCAGGTAACGCCGGTCGTTACGCCTAACGGCGATGGCGTAAACGACGAAGCGCAAATCAACTTTATCGTGGTCCAAGTCGAGGGCAATCCCAACGTGGATATCTACGACCTGACCGGATCGCACCTGCGGACGCTCGACCTAGACGCCACGGGTTTCGCGTGGGATGGCCGGGACGCGGCGGGAACGGTTTTGCCGCCGGGGGTGTATATCTGCCGCATCCAGATGGAAGCCGACTCTGGAGACCAGTCGGTATATCGCGCCATTAGTTTGGCCTATTGACAACCAGCGCGTTGCACAGCAGTAAAAAAGGGAGGGAACAAATGGGCCAGAAGTTTTTCGGTGCCCTGTTAACGGTTTGTCTTTTGGCAGGTGGACTATTAGCCGAAGGCCTGCAATCGGGTTTTCTCAACCCCTATGTCACCAGCGGTGTGCGGATATCGCCCCAGACCATCACGCCGACTATGCGGAAGTGGTATCTGCCCCAAACGCTCTACGATATTTACGGGTGGAGAAACTGGGAATACACCAACTATGCCAAGGATCGCTACGAACGCTATACCGACATTGTGCTACAGGGTCAGCGCTTTTACGATATCTACGGCAATTACATCACGCGCGGCTGGAGAATCTACGAGTGGGCGCAACAGCACCCCACGGAGACGGGCAGCGCAATCGACAAGTCTGTGGAGTTCAATAACTGGTTCAATAACTTAGTCATTTCAACGGCGTCGCAGGGCCAATACCACATGGCGTTGACCGTGGGCGAGCAGCTAAGGACCACGTTGACGCCGATGACCTTTTCCAAGCCGCTGTTCAACGGCGTGCAATGGGATTTCCTCTCCGATAAATACGCCCTGACGCTAATCGCCTCGCGCACGGACAATCCCGCTCTGGCAGCCACGGCGACCAACCGCGACCAAGGGGCCACAGTGCGCACGATCTTCACCAATCTGCTTGGCCTGCGCGGCACGGCCCAAGTCGGCGACTTTATCAAGCTGGGCACTACCTATGTCAACGCCGGTCACTGGAATAGCTCGGAGAGCTTCGGCAACAATTCTCTCAAGGGCACGCTCGGCGGCAACCTGCAAGCGGGTAACGTGCAGCGCCTCCTAGTGCGTCTGTCCGACGATTCGCCCGAGGACGGCGAAGGTGGGGCGTTGCTCTTTTTGCACCGCGTGTACATAAATGGCGTGGAACATCCCGAAATTTCCGACCGAGCGCTGGTAGATGGCGGCATCCGGCGACAGGGGCGCTGGGAGGCCAGCGGCGGCAACAACATCATCATTACCTACGACATCGAGCGCGACTTTACGCCCATTCCCGGCGAAGACGAAATCATCGACTTCAAGGAAATCAAAAAGATCGAGATCGAACTGGTCCTAGCCAATGACTATGCCGTTGAAATCACTTCCAATATGCAGGTCAACAACACGGGCGAACCTGTATTTTTGCCCGTCACCCGTGCAGAGAAAAACATCAAGGACGGCTCCAACCAGCGCGTGGTGCGCTTTAGCTACGGCTTGCCGACGGCCAACGAAGTCGCCGGTCTCACCATGGAAATCGACGACCTCTTTGGCGGGTTTAACTTGCGCGCCGAATACAATATCAACCGCAAATACCGCCGCTTTCCCAACCAGAATTTCACCTACAATCAGGCGCTGGGAAAAGAGAGCGCAGAGGGCTACTACGCAACGGCGTCGCACAACGTGTACCCGTGGTTTGCCTATGGCGAAATTTTTAGCATGGACCCGGGCTATCAGACATTCATGTTCGTGCCCGACAGTAACGGGCGCATTAACTACGAAAGTGCTGTAAACAACGTTTACGAATTCGTGGACGACAACGACGACCAAGACCGCTTTCCCGACTGGCGTAGGCGCGCCTTCAGCAGTTCCTCGTCGGAGCGCCTGCTGATCCAGCGGGCTGACGTGGCCGTCTTTCCCGGCTACGACGAAAACAACGACTTAGTGTCGGACTTCAACCAGAATGACAACGGCATGCCCGACTATCTGGAGCCCTTTGTGCGCTACGATGTCGATCCGCTGGAATTTCTCTACGGCACGGACATGAACAACAATACCGTGATCGACCGCTTTGAAAACGATGAGGAAGCAGACTACCCGTATCCGCGCGACCACCGAGGTTACAACTTCTACGGTGGTGCCGAACTCAAGCCGGGCAGCCGCATAATGGTCGGTCGCCTGCGCGAGTGGCTGCTGAGCAGCAATCGCCGCAACCAGTCGCTCTATGGTTTGCTGACGCTGACGCACGAGGTGCCTCGCCACGGTTTGCAGATGCAGCTCTACAATAGTCTTCGCCGCGTCAAGGACAATATCCCCGAAGACATTATTCTATGGGTGCAGAGTCCGCGCACGCGGGGCGATATGCGCCCCTTCGTCGATCCCATGATCGCGCAGGATGCGCTGATCAACACCTCCTTTCTGAGTGCGCGTACGCGCAAATACGCCCCGCTCAATCTGGAGACCAAGCTGAAGTACGAGATCTATCACCAGCGCGGAGACCAGCAGCCAGCAAACTGGCAGGACGAGAAGCTCCTCGCGCTGATCACCAAGGCGGATTTGCCCATTCCGGTGGGTAAACACGTGCTGTGGCCTAGGTGGAAACAGCTCTACAAGCGGCGCTCACCCACGGATAAAACCGAACTGGAAAATAACGAACTGTCGGAAATTTTCTTCTTCGTGTGGCAGCAGGAATTGATCAGTACGATGCGCCTAGAGTCCGGCATCGAGTACGAGATTTTCAGGAATATGGTCGAACGGACTGATCCACTGCCCGCCGGATATGTGGACGATTTTGAACAGTTCGTAATTGCTGCACAGCTATCCAATCGCTCGGACTATCTGGGCTATCGCCTGATGACCAACATCGGCGGACGCTGGGAGCGGCGCGATTTCCGCGACGAGACAACGACGGATCTGGTGCTGTTTCTGAGTATGTTTGCCGGATTGCAATAACGACTGACAAATCTGCCTTTGTGCAGTCTGATGTCTGCGCCGGTTAATGGAATTGCATCGACTGCATACTTCCCGCGCTATGCGCCCTTTTTACATGCCCATCGTTGCGGTTCTCTTTAGCTGGGGTATGGCGCTGATCGCGGGGTGCGCAAATGAAACTTCCGCGCCATCGACAGAAGCCACTGCACCCAAATTGGCTAGAAATGCACTGCCGAAATTCGTCAATGTCACTGCCGCTGCCGGTATCCACTTTGCTCATGTCAACGGCGGTAGCGGTCGTTTCTACTACGTGGAGACCTATGGCTCGGGAGCGGCTTTTATCGACTACGACAGCGATGGCGACGAAGACCTATACCTAGTCAACGGGGCCGTATTGCCAGGCTTTTTGGAGCGGCGCGTGCCGAAAAACGTCCTATATCGAAACAAGGGCAACGGGAAGTTCGAGGAAATAACAGAAGAAGCAGGTGTCGGTGATGAAGGATATGGTATGGGTGTCTGCGCGGGAGATTACGACAACGACGGTCATGTCGATCTCTATGTCACGAACTTCGGTGCCAATGTGTTGTATCGCAATCGCGGCGACGGTTCATTTGTCGATGCGACAGAGACCGCTGGCATCGGCGACGAGCGCTTGAGCATGAGCGCGGCCTTTGCCGACATCGACAACGATGGCGATCTCGACCTCTACGTTTCCAACAATACCGACTTTACCCTCGAAAACCACAAAGAATGCAGGCACGGTTCCATACGCGTCTATTGCGGTCCCGGTCAATACAAGGGGGCATCGGGAATTATGTACCGCAATGAAGGAGATGGAACGTTTGTCGATGTAACAGAAGCAATGGGCGTTTATAACGACCGCTGTCGTCAACTCGGCGTAGTGTTTGGCGATTACGACGAAGACGGCGATGCAGATCTGTTCGTCGCCAATGATATGACTCCGAACTTCCTCTTTCGCAACGAGGGGGGGACGCGGTTTTCCAATATTGGGCTGGATTCCGGCGTCGCCTTCAGCCCGGACGGCAAATCCGAGGCAGGCATGGGCACAGACTTTGGCGACTACGACCGGGACGGACTCCTCGACATCGTCGTCTGCAACTTCCAGTGGGAGCACTGTCGCCTGTTAAAAAACGAGCGAGGCGATGTGTTTAAAGACCAGATACACGAGTCCAAACTGGACGAACCGACCTTCTCGACATTGACCTTTGGCACGGACTTTTTCGACTACGACAACGATGGCTACCTCGACCTGTTCCTAGCCAACGGACACGTCGAACCAAATATAGAAATTATCGACCGCGCCGGACCTTCCTACGCGCAACGGGATCAGCTATTCCACAACAACGGCGACGGCACCTTTACCGACGTCAGCTCCGACTCGCCGGGCTTGGCCACTGCCTGGGTCGGACGCGGATCGGCTACCGCCGACTACGACAACGACGGAGACCTCGACCTGTTCGTCAGCAATAACAACCAGCGCGGCCTGCTGCTGCGCAACGACGGCGGCAACCGCCAACACTGGCTGTCGGTGCGCACCATAGGCACCCACAGCAACCGCGACGGCATCGGCGCGCGAATCCGGGTGATGGCTGGCGACCTACACCAGGTAGAAGAAGTGCGTTCAGGCAGTTCGTATCTGTCACAGAATGCGCTGCGAGTACACTTTGGCTTGGGGACTCACACGCGGGTGGATCGAGTGGAGATTCACTGGCCAAGTGGGGTTGAGCAGGTGTTGGAAGACGTGGCGGCTGACCAATTCCTCACCGTCCGAGAGCCGGAAAAACTATAGGACCAAAAGGACAAGGCGAACGTGAAGTGGTTTAATGGCGTGCTATGGCTGGCATGGATAACGGCCCTTGGCTGCGGTGGTACGCGAGAAGAAGCGCCTGTAGTACAGGAAAAGGAAGACCCGCGCGCGATAGAGCTGAGTTATTTAGATCGCATTCGCGCCGATTCCAGCGACGTAGCAGCGCACTACGAACTGGGGGCGTTCTATCTAGAACACGCCGTGTATGGAGAAGCACTGCGATATTTCAGTGAGACCTTCCGCATCGACTCGCTGCACGTACGTGCGTTGCTGGGAGCTGGCGAAGTCATGACCCGACAAGGCGAGCTAGAACGGGCGTTGGCCGTCTATCGCAAGGCCATTGCCCTCGCGCCCGACAGCGCTGCGGTCTATCGCCAGCTCGGCCAACTCTATTTGCGCACAGACGACGATGACAGGGCGCGAGCGACGTTTGCAAAAGCGCTGCAATTGGCACCCGATCACGCTCCAGATCACTACAATTTAGGTGTGGCACATGCCCGCGATCACGACTACAAGACCGCAGCCCAGCACATGCAGCGAGCACTGGAAATAGACCCCGAATACGCGCTGGTGTACTACAGTCTAGCGGATATGTACTGTGCCAAGATGGGGCAATGCGAACGGGCTGTGGATATGGCGCGAAAAGCCGTTAAAATAGAACCTAGGCACGCGCGTTACCGCACGGCGTTAGGGCGCATCTTCATGCGGTTAAATCGCCACGAAGAAGCGGAGGCGGCCTTTCGCGCGGCCATCGAGCGCGATTCAGCTTATGTAGAGGCGCTAAATGGACTGGGGATGGTGCTCGCCCGCCAGGGCAAAGAGGCCGCAGCGGCCGCTGTGCTCGAGCAAAGCATCGCCCTAGACCCCGCCTATCCAGAAGCGCACTTGACCCTGTCCAAAGTGTACATGAAGCAGGGAAAGGCAGAGGAAGGGCAGAGGCAAATCGAGATGTTCAAGCGCCTTGATCCACATTTTGGTACCATTCGCGATCAGCGTTTGCGTCTCAAAGGCCACGCCGACGATGCCGTAGCTCGCTATAACTTGGGCGTGATCTACGCGAAATTAGGTTTTGCTGAAATGGCTGCTCAAGAGTACAAAGCCTCGCTGAAGATCAATCCCGCCCAGATACAGGCCTGGCAGAATTTGGGCACGGCCTATATGCGGCTGCAGCGGGTTGACGAGGCCATCACAGCCTATCGCCAAGCCCTAACTTTAGACGAGGGCTATGCGCTGGCGTGGTTTAATCTCGGCAACGCCTATTTGATGAAAGACTATCCGGTGCAGGCGCGCTCGGCCTATGAGCGCGCTTTGGCAATAAAGGAAAACTACGTCGATGCAATAAACGGCCTAGGTAATGCCAAGCTGCGCGAAGGCAATGCCCGGGAGGCTATCGACGATTTTAAAGCGGTTTTGCGAACTGATTCTACCTATGTCGGTGCCCATTATAGTTTGGCCGTGGCCTACCGAGAAGTGGGAGACTCACTCGCGGCGCAGCAGCAGATACGCCTTTTCGCTCGCAAGCAAAAAGAGCGCACTCAGTGAGATGTGAACTCGCCGCAATGGAGGTACTTATGAAACGCTGGAATTTTGTGGGCTGTGCAGTCATGGCCCTGCTGTGGACTAGCTGTGCGACACTCTCTCAGCTCGAAGCAAAGCGCATCGATATTAATACGGCCTCGCGCTCACAACTAGAAACGCTACCCGGGATAGGGCCGGCAGTGGCGCAGAGGATAATTGAGGGCCGCCCCTATCACAATGTAAAAGGCTTGCTCAACATAAAGGGCATTGATATGCAGCGCCTAAAGGACATCGAACCCTATATAACTGTCGTCAAGTAGCTATGAAATGGAGGAGGACAAAATGAGCGATGAAAGCATCGGCCGAGCCGAAGACGCGGTGAACAGCAATTCGCGGCCATCGGATTTGAAGATCACCGATATGCGGCTGGCCGTGGTGTGCAGCAACTACGACTATCCAATCATTCGCATCGACACCAACCAAGACATCTACGGCATCGGTGAGGTGCGCGACGCCGGGCACAAGGAAGACGCGCTGCAGTACAAAAGCCAACTGCTGGGGCAGAATCCGTGCAATATCGACATGATTTTCCGCTCAATAAAGCAGTTTGGCAACTGGGGGCGCTCGGGCGGCGGCGTGTCGGGCATCGAGCTGGCGCTGTGGGATCTGATCGGCAAAGTCTATGGCGTACCCTGCTATCAGTTTTTGGGCGGCAAATACCGCGACAAAGTGCGCCTGTACGCCGACACGCCCGAGCCGGAAGAACCGACTCCGACAGCTTATGCCGAGCGGGTGAAGGGACGCATGGACCTAGGGCTGACCTTTATCAAATTCGACATCCGCATGCCGCGCTACGACGAGCGCCAGAACTATCTAATCGGTACGCCGACAAAGCACGAATACGGCGGCATTCGCAGCCGACAAAAAGCGCCGGGCACTGGCCAAGGTACCAAACTCACCGACGCCGGCATCGCGCGTATGGCCGAGGTGGTAGCGGCGGTGCGCGAGGCGGTGGGCTGGGACATCTCGCTGTGCACCGATCACTTCGGGCACGGCATGATGACCGCCAAGGAGGTCATCCGCCTAGGGCACGCAGTGGAGCCCTACGGCCTAGCGTGGCTGGAAGATCCGATGCCGTGGTGGGACATTGCGGGGCACAAGCGGGTCACCGATGCCATCAACGTACCCACTGCCGCCGGTGAAGAGCTGTATTTGTGGGACGGCTTCCGCGAGATGATCGAGACGCGCGCTGTCGATATCATCCACCCCGATCTGCTGACCTCGGGCGGCATGTTGGAGACCAAAAAGATCGCCGACTACGCCGAGCGCTACGGCCTGCCCACAGCGCTGCACTTTGCTGGTTCGCCCATCGCCTTTATGGCCAACCTGCACTGCGCGGCAGCCATTCCGAGCTTTGTGGCATTGGAGCACCACGGCTTAGATCTGCCCTTCTGGGAAGGACTGGTGACGGGCCTGCCCGCCGACTATATCGAAGACGGCTATGTGGCCGTGCCGGAAAAACCCGGTCTGGGCGTAGATCTCAACTACGAGGGCATCAAGGCGAATCTGCGCTTCCCGGGGCTATTTGAGCCGACAGACGAATGGAACAACCCCAAACTCGACTTCTGGCAGCCCGACCGCTGCTGGGACAAATAACTACAAGAAAGGATGAACAATGGAGCGCTTTGACGACATGAAGGGGATCTTCGGCCTGCTGCCGACGCCGTACAGGGAAGACCTCGAAATTCACATCGACGACCTGAAGAAGGTAGCCAATTTCTGCTGCGAGAGCGGCCAGCACGGCATCGTCTGGCCGGTGATGGTCGGGGAGTTTTGGTTTTTGGGCGAGGAGGAGCGGATCCGGGGGCTGGACGCGGTCCTGGAGGAAGTCAACGGACGCCTGCCCGTAGTCTTCGGCTGTTCCGGGATCTCGGTGCCGCAGGTGCTGCTCTACGCGCGGGCAGCGCAAAAAGCTGGGGCGGATTCGATTATCGCCATGACGCCGGCGCGCACTGACGCGGCCACGGCGATGGACATGTACCGGCGCTTGGCCGGGGTGTTCGACGGACCGATCATGGTGCAAAACGCCGACATGTACGCGCCGTTGCGCGGCGAGCAAGTGGCGCAACTAGTCGACGAGATTCCACAGGTTGAATACGTCAAGGAGGAGCGGCAGCCCGGCCCTAAGCACATCGCCGAGGTGGCCGAGATGGTTGGCGACCGGGTCAAGTGCATCTTCGGTGGGGCGGCGGGAAAATTTTTGCCCGATGAGATGCGCCGTGGTGCCAACGGCAATATGCCAGCCTGCGAATTGGCCGATGTGCTGGCCAAAATCACCGAGCTGTGGTGGGCCGGGCAGGAGGAGGAAGCGCGCGCAATGCACCGTCGCCTATTGCCGCTGCTCATTCTCGAAAACCACCCCTTTATGCGCTATATCCTCAAGCGCCGAGGGGTGTTCAGCACGCTGGTGGAACGGGCACCGGCAGGCAAGCTGGCGCTGGACGAGGGCGACAAGCGGGAGATTGAAACTCTGCTGGAGACAATCACGGGGGATATCGAGTCGTTTCCGATATTGCCGGAGCACTAAGTCGTATAAGGAGATGGGACGATGCCTGAAGACAGAGCATGGCAAGAGACGCTGATTAAAAAGAACGGGACGTACCACATTGAGTTCGATGGGCGGCTCTTCCT
>JAJDYK010000013.1 GCA_022825185.1 Candidatus Latescibacterota bacterium
TCGGCATCGCGCAGCACAATCAGCCGACTCTCGGCCATCATGGGATAGGTCTCATAGACCTGAAAAAAATCCAGTACCTCCAAGCGTTCAGCCCTCAGTACGTCGAGATTAAAATCCCGCGTCTGAGCTGGCACCAAAGCTTCGATCATAGACGCGACCAAAGCTTCGCGCTCGTATTCTTCGTCCCCGTGCAGTAAATAAAAAGGCCGAATATCCCCCTTGGCGATTTCGGCCAGCAGTGCAGCGGGACTTGGCCCTTTGGCTCTCTTAGCCACGATCTTTGCGTTCGACCTCTTCTTCGTCCAATATGCTGTATTCGGCCTCGGCGACCCGGCTCGGATCAATGCTGCTGCGTTGGTTGGACGCGCCGCGGCGAGAACTGCCCCTTAGCTGCCGGTACACAGCGTAACACAGCAACACGATCACCGTCGCCAGTAGCAATTTGAACAACATGAACATCATGGTTTGTTCACCCCTTCCTGCTGCGCGAGAATTGAACGCAAAAAGCTCCCCCTGTTACCGGGGGAGCTCTATGCAGTGCGTGGGCGGCGGACTCAACTATTGCTTAGTTTCCCACTTGAGCGGGAACGGTTCGGTCTTGTCGGCCCTCTGCCACAGAAGCTCTAGGTTGCCATATATCTTGGTGAATTCTTCTTCGACGACCGAAATGCTCTTTTGGGCATTGGGCACAAAGGTCGGGAAGTCTGGCTCGACCAGCTTGCGCATCGCCGCCTTCAAGGCCCGTTTCATGGCGTTGTGCAAGGCCCGAAGGCGCTTGTCTTCGAGTTCGACCTTCTCCAACTCGTCGAGCAAGGTCTGCATGACCTGCTCGACATCGTGGGCCTGAGAAGTCATGCCCTCGGTCGTTAAGTAGCGCTGATAGCGCATTAGCTGTTGGCTATGGCTTTCCAAGCCCTGCAAGGTCTGGATATAAGGAGTTAACTCATCTTTTTTGCCCTCACAGGCCAAAAGCCCGCTGACGACGAGTGCGATTAGGATTGAATTTTTGTACATTGGTTCCTCCATTTCCCAAAGACATTACCACTATAAAATCTCAACCTAATAATCTGTCGGGTGCGCGTCAAATGAATGGCGGCGGCGATAGAGCACAGCGTTTAATTCGCCACCCAACAATAATGAAAAAGCCAGCAAGTACGCAGACAGTAAGAGGATGATGGCAGTCCCGAGCACGCCATAGATGATATTGTAATAGCTGAACCGCTCGATGTAATCCAAGGCAATGGCAATGACCCCAGCCAGCCCAGAAGACATCACACTCCCCGGCAACACATCTAACCAGCGCAGGCGCACGGCGGGCATGATGTAGTAAATACAGGCAGTCGTGGCGACCATGCCGATCACGACCACTGCGCGCCTCAACAAAGCCACCAACGGAGAAAAGTGTGAGGAAGTCCAATAATCCCGCAGCCAACTCTCGATGTGTTCGCCGAATATAATGAGGTTAAAGAAAAAAACGAAAGAAATTCCTAAGACGACGATTGAGGCGAGCGAAAGAATGCGCCGCTTGTAAAAGGACCGATGCTCTTGCACGCCGTAGGCTCGGTTGAGCGCCATCATCGTAGTGGACATGCTAGCCGACGCCGGCCAGATGACGCCCAAGAACCCGATGACGAACAAACTTTGCGACGAGAGAAAGCTGATATTGTCTTCTATGGCCTCGAGCAGCGGGACTGGGATGACAATGCCCAAAATTTCGAGCACTGTGATGAAATCCTCGGACGATATGCCCAAGAATCCCAATAGGGCCGTCAGAACGAGAATACCTGGGAAAATGGCAAAAATAAAGTCAAAGGCCATGGCCGGAGCCGCAGTCGTGCAATCGTGGCGGTACGTCGCCACCACGGCATCGCGGCCAACAACTAAGCAGAAGGCGATCCGGTTTCTAAGAGCCTCTCTCACTGTGGCCACCCAGATGCCCTATGATGGACTCGAAGAGATATCCATTGGAAGAGAAGGCGTCTTTGCCGTATATCGTCGGCACCCCCTGCCAATCGGTAAAGGTGCCTCCAGCTTCCTGCAGAATCGGCAGCAGTGGCCCGCAGTCCCACGGATTCATAATGGGGTCAAAGCTGGCCTCGGCCCGGCCAGTGGCCACGAGTATATGGCCGTAACAATCGCCCCATCCCCGGCGCAGCCGAGTGCTGGCGACCAGCTTCTGCCACTCCTGTTCACGGCCCTGTTCGGCAAAGCTCGGCCACGACGTATAGCAGATACAGGCCTGGCTTAACTCGGCTACCGAGGACACCGCAGCCCGCCGACCGTTCCACCAACAACCCTCGCCTTTAGCGGCCCACACCATCTCGTCGAGGGCCGGCATATAGCAACAGCCCACGTCAACCCCATCGGGCCCTTCCCGCGCGATAAGTACTCCGTAGAGCGGCACCCCTTGGACAAAGGATTTCGTCCCGTCGATAGGGTCGATAATCCAGCGCGTACCGGAGCTTCCCTCGACCCGGCCAAATTCCTCGCCGACAATCTCATCGTCGGGATAGGCTTTGGCCAACAAGTCTCGTATCTTGGCCTCGGCTTCGCGGTCAGCGACGGTCACCGGCGATAGGTCTTCCTTCCACTCGGCGTGGATGCCCGACTGGAAGTAGCGCAAAGTGATCTTACCGGCTTGCCAAGCCGCATCTACTGCAAAATCCAAGCAACTCCGCAGCGACGCGCTCAACCCAAAATCTCTCGGCGGAGGTCGGTGAGTAGCTGCAGGGCCGCGCGGATATCCCCGACTTGGTCCGGGGCGTATTCGCGCTCAATGGTCAGCGGCCCCTCATACCCTAAATCGCGCAACTTCAAAAGGAATGCCCGGATGTTGACGTCGCCTTGGCCAAGCGGTGCGTCTTCATACCACGGCTGGCCCGGGCGGCGCTCAATCGCGGCGTCTTTGCAGTGTACGCTGCGGACAAAGCGCCCCACCTGATCCAATGCCTCTAGCGGTGGGCCGGCTTGGTAAAGAATCATATTGGCCGGATCGAAATTGACCGCGAGGTTCTGGCGATCGACAGCTTCGATAAAGGTGAGAAGTTCAGCGGCGGTCTCCTGACCGGTTTCTAGGTGAAAATACTGGCTGTGCCTCCGGCAGTGATCGCACACAGTGCGCGCGACTTCAACGACCGCGGCAAAATCCGGATCCGACGCCTCCGGCACAAAGCCCAAGTGCATACCAACGGCATCTACACCTAGCGCAGCAGCAAAGTCCGCGATAGCCAGAGTCTCTTCGAGCCGGCTCTCTCGGCGTGCTAAAGGCACGAGCCCGACCGTTTGCTGGGCAATTTCCGGCGTGGTGTAATCGTCGTCGGGAAAACCGGCGAAAACTACGCTGATTTCAATTCCGGCCGCGGCGAATTGGGACTTGATTTCCGCGGTTTTCTCTGCAGTGCGAAAATCGCGGCCCGGAGCGTGCAGATGCACGGTGGCAACCCCTAGCTCCTTCACCGAATCCAATCCGGCCCCTAAGCCCTCGTCAATCGAGGTAAATATGCCTGTTGCCCATTTGTCCATTTTGATTTTCTCCGTTTGGTTGCAGACAAATTAAAAGAGGGGACAGCCAAGCCATCCCCTCTTTGGTAAATCTACGCGTCGCTTATCTCCTCGCGCTCCCTTCCTTTTCGTTGCGCCGCGTTCCTTCGGTCTGGGCAGCGTCCAAAACGGCCCGCACCCGCTGGCGAAAATTTTTGATCTGATCGTCTACTTCATCTATGGAATTCAGCAGATCCTCCTCAACTGCATCTTCTGGCATGGCATACTCCTGCGACTATTGGGGAGCAGGGGAGCCTTGTGGGGGGCATCTTCAAGCGCGGCTGTAGGAGCGCAGATGATCGCAGCGACTGGGGTGGCGCAAGCGGTGTAGTGCTTTCTCCTTGATTTGCCGGACTCGCTCGCGCGTAAGCCCAAAGCGCATACCAATCTGGTCTAAGGTCATAGGCTCTTCCCCATTCAACCCAAAGTAGAGGCGGAGAATCTCGGCCTCGCGTCCGATGAGTCTATTCAGAGCTGTGTCAATCTGACCGCGCAGACAGCCACGCATCACTTGGTTTTCAGGGGACTCTTGCCGCTCGTCTGGCAACACGTCTAGCAGGCTGTGATCTTCTTCGCCGAGAAAGGCCGCGTCGAGCGACCGCATCGAGCGACTGCACATCAAGGTCTCCTTGACCTCTTCAACCGAAACATCGAGCTGCTCTGCGATAGCTTCTGGGTGGGGATCGTCGGTGCGCTCTTGTTGCAAGGCGCGAGACGCTTTGGATATCTTGTAGAGCAAGCCGATCTTGTTCAGCGGCAGGCGGACCGTACGCGACTGCTCGGCCAGCGTCTGTAGGATGGCTTGGCGGATCCACCAAACGGCATAGGAGATGAACTTGAACCCCTTGTCTTCGTCAAAGCGCTCGGCAGCGGTGATCAATCCCATGTTCCCAGCACTGACCAAATCTGCGAGGGGAACGCCGCGATTTTGGTATTCCTTTGCCACGCTGACTACAAAGCGCAAATTCGCTTCGACTAAGCGATTGCGTGCGTCCTCATCCCCTTGCTTGATTTTCCGCGCTAGATTGACCTCATCGGCCGGGGAGAGTGGCTTGGAATGGGCAATTTCAGCCAGATAACTCCCGAGGCAATCTTCCATGTCCCAAAATGGAGCTTTAGTCATACCCGCCATGGAACCATCCTCTTCGTTTAGAGTGGGGAGGAAAAGGAAAGCTACACATGCTTCAAACTAAAGATTGTTTATAACTTAGCCGGGGGCACAAAACCTGTCAAGCAATTTCTCCCAAACCTCTAAGCCCCCGTAAGTGCGCTTAAAACAGACTGTTGCACAGCTAGTAGGCGCTTTATGCCCACCGTCGCCAAGTCGAGCAACTCAATGGCCTGCACACGGGTAAAGGGACGCCCCTCGGCCGTGCCTTGGACTTCGACGATCCCTCCCGAGCCGGTCATAACGACGTTCATATCGGTTTCGGCACGGCTATCTTCCTCATAGCATAGATCCAATAAGGAATGGGGTCCCACTACTCCGACGCTAACGGCGGCGACCTGATCTACGAGTACAGCGCCTTGCCGCGTCTGTAACGCCTCAACCAAAGCCACATAAGCCCCTGTTATTGAGGCTGTGCGCGTGCCGCCATCCGCCTGTATGACATCGCAATCGACATACAGCGTCCGTTCGCCTATTTGCTCCAAATCCACTACCGCTCGCAGCGACCGACCGATTAGGCGCTGAATTTCGCGCGCCCGACTATTGGGCTCACGGGCTACTCGGCGTGTAGAGGATCCAGGGAGCATGCTGTATTCCGCAGTCAGCCAGCCCTTGCCAGTCCCCATCAGAAAGGGCGGCACCCCATCGACGGACGACACTGTGCAGAGCACCTTTGTATCGCCCATTTCGATCAGAGCCGATCCAGCCGCCGTTTTCAGGTACCTCGGGGAAATCTGCACCGGCCGCAACTGATCGGGCTGGCGTCCATCGCTCCGCTTCCAGCTCATCTCACTCATTGAGATGCATCCGATAATCAGGGCCATCCATGGGGATCGGTTGGCACATCTCTACTAGGCGCGAATAGATGCGCCCCTTGGCTAGGTCCTTGAGTTCGTCGAGGGGCTGATTGGTAGTAACAACCGTGAATCGCTGATCGCCGTAGCGGGCATCTACGAGATCGTAGAGCATTTCTATTTCCCACTCGGTCCCCCGCTGGATGCCGAAGTCGTCTAGGACGAGATAGGGCATATTGCACAACTCTTCGAGCATTGACCAAGTGTGGCCATAGCGCTCGCTATCGGCTGAATAGGTATCGCGCAATTTCTGAAAGTACGTGCGCGACAGACTGAGGAAGCGGCCCGGTTTGGTCCAGCGAAGCATGAGTTCATTGAGTGTAATACAACCCATCAAGGTCTTGCCCGTGCCGGGATTGCCGTGGAGGAGATAGCCGCGTTTAGGCTCTGCTGATGCATCGATCAAGTCCTGGTGAATGCGAAGATAAACCGTAGTCGCTAGGTCGATGGGAGTCCCGTCTGGTGCCGCCATGCGGAAGTCGTCGACGAACTTCCATTTGTACCGTTCGGGGATATCGGCTTGGCGAAACAAGCGGTTGGTTTCCGTCATTTTGCGGCGATAGGGACGGCAAGGACACCACTGGTGGCGCGAATCGTCGTCCCAGTACTGGTAGGGTGCCCTTCCCCCACAGCGGCACTCGACACACTCGCAAAGCCTCAGCGTACCATAGCGGCCCACCTTGACTATCGGGTCATAGTACAGGCCTCCACCACTGCACTTAGAACAGCGCGTCGCGGCTTGGTTGGACACTGGCAAACTCACTGGTGGCGCTCCTTGAGGGCTCGGGCGACATCGCGGTCGGCTTGGCGTTGAGCCAAAGCCTGACGCTTGTCGAACTGCTTCTTGCCGCGGACCAGCGCCAATTCCACCTTAGCTCTGCCGCACTTGAAGTAGATCTTCAGCGGCACCAAGGTAAGGCCCTGTTGTTGTGTCCTCCCCGTCAGCCGGCGGATTTCACTGCGGTGCAAGAGCAATTTGCGCACGCGCTCTGGGTCGTGGTTGAAACTGTTGCCGCGCTCGTATTGGGCGATGTGGACATTGTGCAGGAAAACTTCGCCTTTTTCAACTATAGCGAAGCTGTCCTTGAGGTTGGCGCGCCCAGCGCGCAGCGACTTGACCTCTGTACCGCGCAAGACAATGCCAGTCTCGTAGCGGCCCATCACCTCGTAGTCGTGCCGGGCTTTGCGATTTTGCACGACGATTAGTTCGCGCTTGGCACCGCTCTCCGTTTTGGCCATAACCGCCTTATTTCACCAAAGGAACGGGCTTGACGGCTGCAAGCCCTGCACTTAATTTTTGCCGTTCACTTGCCGAAGTGGCGAAATTGGTAGACGCGCATGGTTCAGGACCATGTGGGGGCAACCCCGTGGAGGTTCGAGTCCTCTCTTCGGCACCATTTTTTGCTTCTTTTTTGCCCCTGACTAATTTAATTACACGCCTCGTTCCAACCCGCGCAAGGGACTGCCTACACGCGCAGCAATCCTTGCCCTAAATTATACCCAACTCGCGAAAGGATGTCCCTATGGCCCGCTTTCTGCACACCCGCATCCGCGTCGGCGATCTCGAACGCTCTATTGAGTGGTATTGCACCCACCTCGGCTTTGAGATCCGGAGCCGCTCCGATAAGTCGCCCGCTGGCAATCAGATCGTTCATCTCGAACTGCCCGGCAATGAACACACTTTAGAGCTGACCTATTCTGCCGATTACCAACTCTCCGTCCCCGAAGACCTCATGCACCTCGCTATCGCGGTCCCCGACCTAATCGGCTTTTGCGGCACGCTAGAAAAAAATGGGATTGAAATATGGCCTAGCGATTGGCGCGAGACTTTCCCCACCGGCCGCAAAATGGCTTTTATCGACGATCCCGACGGTTACGAGATCGAGCTACTCGAAGGTTGATTTAACTGGTCCTTGTCGCGCAAGTACTGCGGCAAGTAGGCGACGATGAAATCCCGCGCCGTCCGGCCTCCGACTAAATCGTGATTGTGCCGCATCCGCCAAACTTCAAAGGCGGCCAATAATTCCTCTTCTGGCAGGTCAATCCCTGCCCGACGCGCATAGGACAGTACCATAGAGTGATATTGCTGTCTGCTGGGCAGGTCGAGAAATACCTTGAGGGCAAAACGGTCGTCGAGCGCCCGCTCCTGATCGAGGCGTTGCAGTTGTTGAGGATCGTAGAATTCGGCTTGAATGCCTTGGTTGATTCGGTTGGGGCGCTCGTCATCTAGCTGCATCTGGCCCAACCCTTGCGGACGCTCGCCCTCCCGATCAACTAGGTCCTTATAGTTGGAGGTTGCATAGAATACCAAATTGTCTGGGCACTCTTCTAACCCCCCGTCGAGCACGCGCGACAGTAGATGCAAACTGTTATCGCCCCGGCTCAAGGACACATTGTCCAGCACGCCCACAAATCGCTGGCGACGCCCCCGGACCAGGGCAAAAAGGTCGGGCAATAGATGATAACAAGACGGGTCAATCTCGATGGCGCGCAGACCGCGATCAAAGAATTGCCCTATCAAGGCCCGTATCAGCGTCGATTTGCCGCCGCCGCGCGGTCCCCAGATTAGCGCGTTGTGTGCCCGATAACCAGAAAGAAAATGGCGCGTGTTTTCCTCTAGTACGTGGATTCTCGCTCCGTTGCCCTCCAGCCAGCCGAGGGGAAATTCCGCAAAATGGCGGATAGGTTCCAAGATGGACTTGTCCCCCCCGCCGACTAGACGAAAGGCCGGGAACCGGCGCAGCGGACCCCGCCCGTACTCGTGGATCAGGCATCCGAGTTCTCCTGCTAACCCAGCCCAAT
This sequence comes from Candidatus Latescibacterota bacterium, assembly GCA_022825185.1. The sequence goes on from JAJDYK010000013.1 coordinate 8,365, forward strand.
CCTCGCTGCAGGTAAAACGCTCTCTCAGTTGGTCAACGGCTGCGGGTTCCACCCCATCTCCGGGCATGGGAGCCAAAGGCTCCGCATCGCTGCCGATCAGCCGCAACCATATTCCCCAGCGAGGACGAGCCAAGACCGCAGCACTCTGCAAATCGCGGCATGCAACCTGATGCAGCGCGGCGGGAACATCTGCTGGAGATTGCTTTTCGCAAGCGAGCAAAAACGGATGTCGGCCATCGAGAAGCCGGTTGAGCAACAGGCCTTGTAAATCCGGCGCACCACCACCCCAATCGCCGTTAAGTGCCGCCGCGAGGAGTGCATCTGAACAACGCTGGTGTTGCGCGATCAATTCGTCCGCTGCGCACTGTGCCTGTTTACCGGCCACCAGGCTGTCGGCGCACGTATGTGCACAGCGCAGCAAGGAACGCAACGGTTCCACCTCGGCGGGTTTGAGCAGCCGACTCAAGGAGGAGAACCGATCCAAAGCCGCGAGCATGGCTTCGACTTGGCCGGCGATTTGCAGCGTCTCTTCACGCGTTGTCATCTAAATGCAAAATTCGCTGATAGATGGGTTTCTGACATTCTCATCGCCCTCATGACCGAAATAGCTGCTAGATTCCCTTCGGGCCGGCGGCCCAGCACTTCGCATTTGTACGCGCTCTTAAGCTGTACCACACGACCGCAACTGTCTGGAAGACAGCCGTTTTCGAGGAAATAAACTACCCCCGGGCGGATTCGAACCGCCGACCCACAGATTAGGAATCTGTTGCTCTATCCTGCTGAGCTACGGGGGCTATAGGAGGGACGCTATTCATATTATACCGCGAGAGACCCAAAGTCAAATGCCCTAGGTTTTTTATCCTATGTATTGACACCAAATTAAACTGTCCTAATTTACAAGACTGTTTTGGCCTGAAGAGGTAAGGCCAGCTTTCTACAACCTCAGCTAAACTATCAAAATATGGCTCAAGTATTTCCGCGCAGCGCTAACTGGGCTTCCAAAGCCAGCATCCTCGTTGGCCTCGTCCTAGTTGGCAGTATCCTCGCTATCGTACTCAACATCAATCGCATTTACTTCGTCAATCAAGTCAACGTGCCCATCGATCAGCCCGTTCCCTTCAGCCACAAACACCACGTCACTGGCATGGGCATCGATTGCCGCTATTGTCATACGACCGTCGAGGAGAGCGCCTTTGCCGGCGTTCCCCCGACCGAAACCTGCATGACCTGCCACTCGCAGATCTGGACCGAAGCGCCCATCCTCGAACCTGTGCGCGCCAGCTTCCGCGACAACGTGCCCATCGAGTGGAATCGCGTCCACGACCTGCCCGACTTCGCCTATTTCAACCACAGCATCCACGTCAACCAAGGCATCGGCTGCCAGTCGTGCCATGGCCAAGTCGATCAAATGCCCCTGATGTGGAAAGCCGAATCCCTGAATATGGAGTGGTGCCTCGATTGCCACCGCGACCCCGCCCAGTACATTCGCCCGCGCGACCAAGTATTTAACATGAACTACCAATATCCAGCCGACCAAGAAATTTTGGGCGCACAACTCGTCGCCGAATACGGCGTGCAGACCAGCCAACTCACCAACTGCTCTATCTGCCACCGCTAACATGGAAACCAGAAAAAACATCGATCTCTCGGCCATCCGTGCCCGCCTCGAAGCCGCCCAAGGCCAAGAGTACTGGCGCAGCTTGGACCAATTGGCTCAGACCGAAGAATTCGCCGCCATGGTCCAGCGCGAGTTCCCCGAGCAAGCTGCCGAGTTGAAGGATCCGGTAAGTCGGCGGAATTTCCTCAAGCTCATGAGTGCCTCACTGGCACTAGGCGGGCTTTCGGGCTGCACGATTCAGCCTAGCGAAAAAATCGTCCCCCAGGTCCGAGCGCCTGAAAACGTTATCCCCGGCAAGCCTCAGTACTTTGCTTCCGCCGCCTCGCTCGGAGGTATTGGCATGGGCATCCTGGTCGAGAGCCACATGGGACGGCCGACCAAAATTGAGGGCAATCCCGAGCATCCCTCCGGCAGCCGCGGCTCGAATGCGCTCGTCCAGGCTTCGATTCTCGACCTCTACGACCCCGATCGCTCGCAAACCGTCAAAAACGCCGGTCGCATCAGCGCTTGGAGCATCTTCTTAGCTGATCTGACCCAGCGGCTGAGCTCACACGAGGACAACGGCGGCGCTGGTCTGCGCATCCTGACTCAGACGGTAACTTCTCCGACCCTCGGGCACCAGTTGCAGGCCCTGCGGGAAAAATTTCCCCAAGCCCAGTGGCACCAATACGAACCCGTCAATCGCGACAACGCCCGTGCCGGGGCCCAAATGGCGTTTGGCGAGCCGGTTCATGCATCTTACGACGTAGCCAAAGCCAAGGTCATTCTATCGCTGGACGCGGACTTTACTTGCAGCGGTGCTGGCAATGTCCGCCACGCTCGGGACTTCGCGGCTGGTCGCAGGGTCCGCAACGGCTCCAAGGTTAGCAACCGGCTCTATGCGGTCGAAAGCAGTCCAACGGCCACCGGTAGCATAGCCGATCACCGCTTGGCACTGGGCACGGCGCACATCGAAGCCTTGGCCTTAAAGGTCGCCCAAGGGCTTGGCATCGATTGGAAAGGGCCGAGCGTTCCCGCCGACTTCTCTGCCCACGACGCTTGGATTGCGGCTCTGGTCGATGACCTAAAGGCCAATCCTGGCCAAAGCCTCGTGCTCGCTGGCGATCAACAGTCCCCCGCGGTACACGCTTTGGCCCATGCGATTAACCACGCCCTAGGCAATGCAGGCGCAACTGTACACTACACTAAACCCCTCGAAGTCGAGTCGGTTGACCAGCGCGAATCGCTAGCCACGTTAGTAGCTGACATGAACGCCGGTCAAGTCGAGTCCTTGTTCATTCTCGGCGGCAATCCGGTGTACGACGCGCCCGTGGATCTCGACTTTGCCGCAGCGCTCGACAAGGTCGGTTACCGAGTCCATCTCGGTTTATACGACAACGAAACGTCGGAACTCTGCCACTGGCACATCCCGGAATCTCACTTCCTTGAAGCGTGGAGCGACACCCGCGCCCACGACGGCCTCGCCACGATCGTCCAGCCGCTGATTCGCCCGCTCTACAAGAGCAAATCAGCCCACGACCTCTTGGCGGTCCTCACCGGCCAGCCCGGAGTCCCCGATCTCGACATCGTGCGCCAGTACTGGGAGAGCCAAGGCCTGGATGCGATTGCTTGGCGCCGCGCACTGCACGACGGCTTCGTCGAAGACACGCGCCCCGAAGTCCAATCCGTGGAGCTAGGCACTTTGCAGTTGCCGGCAACGACTGGGAGCCTTCCCGAGGAAGAAGACCTCGAAATCCACTTTCGGCCCGATCCCATGGTGTGGGACGGCCGCTTTGCCAACAACGCTTGGCTACAGGAAACTCCGAAGCCCATCACGAAGCTCACTTGGGACAACGCCGCCCTCGTCAGCCCAGCCACGGCCGAGCGCCTGCGACTCGAGAACGAATTCCTCGCCGAACTGCGCTTTGACGGGCGCGCGATCAATGCTGCGGTTTGGGTCGTGCCCGGCCAAGCCGACGGCGTCGTCACCCTGCACTTGGGCTACGGACAGCAGCGCAGTGGCCGCGTCGGGCGCGACACGGGCTTCAATGCCTATGCCCTGCGGCCGACGGCGGCCTTGTGGAGTGGCGTCGGCCTACAGGTCAGCGGCTCCTATGACAACTATCGCCTCGCCTGCACCCAAGATCACCACAGCATGGAAGGCCGCAACCTCTTACGCCAAGCCTCGCTAGACCACTACCAAGCGCATCCGCACTTTGCCCACGAGGGAGCCCACGATCCACCCGATGACTTGACATTGCACAACCGCACAGATCACCAGTACACGGGCTACGCTTGGGGCATGGTGATTGATTTAGGGGCCTGTATCGGCTGCAATGCCTGTGCAACGGCCTGCCAAGCCGAAAACAACATCCCCATCGTCGGCAAAGACGAGGTACTCAACGGCCGCGAAATGCCTTGGATTCGCGTCGATCGCTACTACCAAGGCTCGCCCGACAACCCCCAGATCGTGCACCAGCCCGTGCCTTGCATGCAGTGCGAAAACGCTCCTTGCGAGTTGGTTTGCCCGGTCGCAGCGACGACGCACAGCGACGAAGGTCTCAACGACATGACCTACAATCGCTGCGTCGGCACTCGCTACTGCGCCAACAACTGTCCCTACAAGGTCCGGCGCTTCAATTTCCTCCAATACGCCGACCGCGATACCGAGAGCTTAAAATTG
>JAJDYK010000203.1 GCA_022825185.1 Candidatus Latescibacterota bacterium
CTTTGTCGCGGGTTTTGGCCTCGGCGTGCGCTTTCTCTACTTCTTATTTTTTACTGACGAAGGGATGCTGCACGTGCAGTCGCTTATCTTGGCGGCGATTTTGTTGTTGGCCGGGTTTCAAATGTTTCTCACCGGCGTCATCGCCGATCTGATCGCCACCAACAGGGACTTGCTCGAAGATGCGTTGCAGCGGGTCAAGAAGTTGGAATTGCGCGATACGAGTAAGAAGTAATTTTCATGCAAAAACCTGCGATCTACATAGACGGCCAAGAGGGGACGACCGGCCTGCGCATTCGCCAGATGCTAGCCGGGCGCGAGGATGTAGAGGTGTTGCTCATTCCACCGGAACATCGCCGAGACCGGAGTGCGCGGGCCGGGTTTCTCAACCGCGCGGACCTGTGCGTGCTCTGCCTGCCCGACGACGCCGCGGCCGAGGCTCTCGACCTGCTCGAAAACCCGCAGACCAAGGTCATCGACACCAGCACGGCGCGCCGGGTCCATTCCGAATGGGTCTATGGCCTGCCCGAGATTTCACCCGCGCACAAAGAACGAATTCGCCGCGCGCACAAAGTCGCTAACTGCGGTTGTTATCCCGTCGGCTTCATCCTCGCCGTGCGGCCCCTCATCGCGCAGGGGCTACTCCGGCCCACCGCGCCGCTGGCCATCAACGCAGTGTCCGGCTATTCCGGCGGAGGACGATCAATGATCGCCGAATACGAGGGAGAAGGCGATCACAAGCCTTTCTGCCTATACGGCCTCGACGGCGCGCACAAGCACTTGCCCGAGATCTGGAAATTCAGCGGATGCGAAAAGCAACCGCTCTTTGTGCCGTCCGTCGATCATTCGTTCTGCGGCATGGTAGTAAGCACGCCGGTGCCCACGGAATTTTTCGCTCTTCCCCGCGTCAATCGCGAAGCCGTGTACGAGGCCTGGCGCGAGTACTACGCGGACTGTCCCTTCGTGAAGGTAGTCGCACCTCAAGCCGCTGTATTGCGCGACGACAAATTCCTCGACCTAACGGGATTGAGCCATACCAACTTCGTCGAGCTATCGGTCTGGGGCGACCCAGAGCAAGGATTGATTTTGGTCGGGCGGCTCGACAATCTCGGCAAAGGAGCGTCGGGCAATGCCGTGCAGTGCCTCAATCTGATGCTCGGCTGCGACGAGACCGCAGGGCTGGTCTAGATGCTCGTCGATAGCCACTGTCATCTCGACCAATTCGCCGATGCCGACGCCGTGCTTGCGGCAGCCGCCCAAGCCGGGGTGGGGCAGGTCGTCGCCGTTAGCGAGAGTGCTGAGTCAATGAGAGCAGTACTCGCGCTCAAGCGGCGGCACCCGGACCAAGTGCTAGCCGGGCTGGGCTTGCATCCGGCGTGGGTCACTCAAGCCACAGACGCAGAGCTCGCAGATGCACTCGCCTATCTGGCGGCGCATCTGCCCGAGGCCGATGTCCTCGGCGAGGTCGGCCTCGACTACAAATGGGCGACCAGCCCGGAACAGCAGGCCCAACAGCAAGACGTCCTCGCGCAGCAACTCGACCTAGCGGCACAGTGCGGCAAGCCGATCAACCTGCACTCGCGTCGCGCCCAGCGGCAGACCTTGGAGCGGGCCGTGGAATTTCGCCGCCACACCAAGCTCAACGCCCAGTTGCACTGGTTCACTCAGTCCAAAAAACTCGTGCGAATCTGCCGTGCAGAGCGGATCTACGTGTCCGTTGGCCCGTCTGTCCTGTGCGATCCGCAGGCCCAAGCCGTGGCCGCGGAGATTGACCGCGAATTGCTGCTGTTGGAAACGGACGCGCCCGTGCCAATCGGCGGGGCCGCCGGCCATCCAGCGCGGGTGGCAGCAGTCGCGGCAAAACTAGCTGAACTCATCGGGTTCACCGAGGAGGAGGCTGCGGCCAATTGGGTGCGCTATTTGGGCAGGCTGCCGTAAAAACATCGACATTATGGGAAATACTATTAGCGCAATTAGGCAAACAGGAGGAACCATGCCAACGAGCATTTTTGTCCTTGCTTTCGCCCTCGTCTTTTGCGGGCTAGCAGGGCCAGCGAGCGCCCAAGGCCTAGGCAGCTTGGAAAGTCTGGTACGGGGCGAAGAAGTCAGACAACAGGCCATTTCCGCGTCCGACCTACCGGACCTAAATCAGGATGTGGTCTCCGATAAGGCGCGCCTGCCCGGCAGCTTAAGCGCGGATAAGACGCGCATCGGTCAGGATCGCGATATAGACCCAGACACGTACATCGTCGGTCCCAACGACGTCCTGCAGCTCTACATCTGGGGCGAATTCGACAAGCCCTACACCTTGCAGATCGATCCAGAGGGCCACGTTCTCATCCCCACCGTCGGCTCGTTCCACATTTCGGGCCTGTCGCTGACCGCGGCCAAAGAGCGCCTCTCGACCGCAGTCCAAAACAAGTATCCCGGTGTAGAAATCAGCATTTCCCTCGTGAGTATGCGCCTCTTCACCGCGTACGTCACCGGCGCGGTGCTGAGCGAGGGCAGCTTCACCATCCATCCGACCACGCGAGTTGCAGATATAATCAATCGGGCCGGCGGCTTTAGGGACCGGTTGCAACGGATCGCCTTGCCGGGCCAAGATGCTACTACTCGGGCCACGGGCCGGCGCTCCATCGAGCTGATCCACCGCGACGGCACCAGCGAGCGCGTGGATCTCGACATGTTCCTCGCCACCGGCGACCTCACGCACAATCCCTACGTGCGCATGGGCGACGTGGTCCACGTCTCGTTCCGCAAGCATTCAGTGTCCATCTTCGGCGCGGTCAACGAAGAGGGCGAATACGAGTTCCTACCCGGGGACACCCTCGGCGACCTCGTGACCTTGGCCAAGGGATTGAACCGCTCCAAGCCGCTGATCAGCGCCGAACTCTGGCGCTTTCAGGAGGGAACCGAGCAGGCCGAAGTCATTGAGCTAGGTGGAGACAAAGAGACGCTGGCGGAGCTGGACTTTGAGCAAGTTCGCCACACTGCGCTGCGCCCCAACGACGCGATCTTTATCCGCGCACGGTCGCTGTGGCAGTCCACATACACGGTCGTGATCTCGGGCGAGGTCAGGTTCCAAGGCCGCTACCGCATCGAACCCGGCGTTACCCGCATCAAGGACGTGGTGGCCGCGGCCGGCGGCCTAACCGACGAGGCGTCTCTCATCGGTGCCCGAG
>JAJDYK010000147.1 GCA_022825185.1 Candidatus Latescibacterota bacterium
ACACGCGCCGCAAGTGAGGGTACTCAATCCGAGCGACAAACGCCCCATAAGCGCAGTAATCCACAACCACTAAGCGACCGCCCGTTTTCAACACCCGCGCCACTCGCTCTATCACCCCTTGCGGCTCCTCTATGAAGCAGAGCAACCAGCGGGCGAACGCTGCGTCCATAGAAGCGGCCGGCAGGTCGAGAGTGCGGACATCCGCTACCGCTACCTCGACTTGCTGCAAGCCGGCTGACGCGGCGCGGTGCCGGAGAAAATCCGCGAACTTCGGCGACCCATCAACCGCCAACACGCGCCCCTCTGCTCCCACGCGCTCGGCCAGTTCCAAGCTGGTAAAGCCCGGTCCGCAACCTAGATCGAGAATCGCCTGCCCAGTGCTAAAATCGGCACGCTCCCACAAGTCTGCGGTCTCGGGGTGCCACGTGTCGTGCTGTGCCTGCAGGCGGCGCAGTTCCTCTTCGTCGGTTCCCAACAAGTAATCTCGTTCGGCAGCGGTGCTCACGAATGCTTACTCCGGCGGCAGGATCAAGTACTCGCCCTCGCGGATCCCATAGCTGTCGCCGAGTTCGGGGTAGTCGATCCCCGCCCGGCCATTCCAGTCCCAGACCACTTCGCCATCCTTGACCGTCAGTTCGCAAAACAGCCGCTGATGGCCGTCCAACCGGCCGTCGAACGAATCGGCGTAGCCAAAATTCCCCTCCATCAGCTTCAAGGCCGCCACATCGGCCACGGCACCCACCGACAGATGCCCCAACTCGGGGTGACCAATCTCCCGCGCCGGATTGATGGTTGAGCCGCGAATGACCTCGCCGAGCGGCATGCCCATCACCAGAAACTTCGACATGGTAGTAGCCATGTCGAGCATCCCCATGTTCATGCAGAGGACGTGCAGGTCGGTCGAAATCGAGTCTGGATAGAAGCCTTGGGCGATGGCTGGGACCGCGTTGCGGAAACAGAAACTGCCGCCACCGTGCCCCACGTCCAAGATGACGCCTTTCTCCCGCGCCTCGTGCAGATAGGGCAGCACCTTGCCCTCGGCGTCAAACCACGGCGTCGGGCCGCGGAAAATGTGAGTGCTTATATCGCCCGGGCGCAGTTTTTCGCCCAAGAGCTGGTAGTAGGGCCGCTCCTTTCTGAAGTAGCCAAAGTCGATCATCACCCGCGTCGCGGCCTTTTCGGCGGCCGCGAGTGCGCGATCGACCGAAATCCATTCGGGGCCGATGTAGTGCGCCGTCTTGATGCCTACTACTACGTCCTCGTTTTCTCGCGCCACGCCCGCTGTCTTGTCGGGGTCCATGTCGTACGGATTCTGCTCGTGGTCGATAGAGGTCATCCCGGTCCCGGCGATATTGACCAGCGCGAAGAGCCGCGTCTGGCAGCGGTCGATTACCCGATAGCGAAAATCCTCAAAATTGCGCCAGCCCGCGCTTCCGGTATCCACCAGCGTCGTCACGCCCGTGCGAAAACTAAAGCCGTCGGGCAGGATGCTGTTGTCGCCAGCCCACGTATCGCGGTGGCCGGCCGTGGCATAGGCGTGGATGTGGATATCTACCAGCCCCGGCGTCACGTAGAGTCCGCTCACGTCGATGACCTGCCCGGCACCCTCGGTCGGCAAATCCGCATCTACAGCCGCGATCACCTTCCCTGTGATGCCAATGTCCTTGGGCGCGTCAATGCCGTTTTGGGGGTCGATTAGATGACCGCCCTTGAGTACGAGATCAAACTGCATGGTGAGACTTCTCCGAGAATTAGATGAAGGCTAAAAGATAAAAAACAGCGTCGCTGTCTGCTACGCGCCGCAACTTCAGGCCGCTGCCTCCATATGCGAGGGCAGCTTGCGCGTAAACCGCGCAAACAGTGCTTTGAGCGCCACGTCGCTGCGCGCCGCAAGGCTGGTCACGATCACGGTTGCCCACACGCTGCGCCGCGAAATTTTGACCTGCTGCCCACTGGTAAAGTCCGCGTGGGCGTGGATGCGGCGCAACGTCAGCACGGCCATGCCCAACGCCCAAAGGCAGAATCGGCGGATGCCCGTTTCGCGCCCGGGGATGAGCAGTGTGAACGCCAGCGCATTGCCGAGGTGCATCTGAGCCACGCCGACCAATTGGCTCAGTGCCGTGCGGAACGCGGGATTCGTCTGGCCGGCCTCGAGTGAGCGCAGATCAAACCCGGCTTGCTGAAACACATCGCGCGGCAGCCAACACGCGCCGCGCGTCCGGTCGTCCCAGATGTCCTTGAGGATGTTGGTCATCTGCAAGCCCTGGCCGAACGACACGGCGAGCTGCAACAACTTCTCGCGCTGGCGGTCGATTTCCGCCGAATAGTCGCAGAACAGCTCGGTGAGCATCTCGCCGACGACGCCAGCGACGTGATAGCAATAGCGGTCGAGGTGGGGGAGGTCGTCTAGGCCCTTGAGGCCTGGGCTTTGCTGGAACTCGGCCATGCCGCGCGACATGATCCGCACGCAGCGCACGAGTGCGGCGCGCTGCCGCTCGGAAAACCCTTGCGTGAGCCGCAGCACCCGAGGGGTATTGGCCACGAGTTGGCGCTCGGCGGGCAACATGCTGTCGGACAGGCGCGGCGCGAGCTGCTCGGCGAATGGGGCGGGCGGCTCCTCGCCGGCGACGACCCGGATGAAACGCTCGGAAAACTCGCGCTTTTCACTGGCCGACAGAGCAGGCTCATCCTCGATCGTGTCGGCGATACGGCACAGCAGATACGCATTGCCGACGACATCGCGCAGGCCCGACGGAAGCTGAGGAATGGTGAGCGCGAAAGTGCGCGAGACATCTTGCAGGATCGCGTGCTGCCACGCCAGATCAGCGGTATGTTCGTCTGTCGTCATGGGTAGTCAACCCCAAAGGGTCGGTGAAGCTCGACGTGTTTTCGTATAATATACTTTGTCCGTTACACAAAACGCACCCTCTACGATAAAAATTATGGAAATAAACCCTAATCACCGGTTCAAAGACGTCAACTACATCGAATCGCCCAACCAGGGCGGTCCCTTTGCCCTAGGACAGCCGGACACCATCATCATTCACTATACGGCCGGTGCCAACGCCGAGTCGGCCATCCACACCCTCTGTGACCGAGAGCGCAAGGTCTCGGCTCACTTGGTCGTCGGCCGCGACGGTGCCGTGACTCAGCTTTTGCCCTTTAACATCGTCGGCTGGCACGCCGGCCGCAGCCAGTGGCGAGAGCGCACGAGCTTCAACCAGTACTCCATCGGCATCGAGATCGACAACGCGGGCCAACTCTCAGAGCGGGATGGCCGCTACGAGTCGTGGTTCGGGCAGACCTATCCGGCCTCAGAGGTCGTGCGCGGCGCACACCGCAACCAGAACTTGCCCGGTGCCCATCCGCAGATTCGTCGGCCTGTTTGCTATTGGCATCGCTATGCGGAAGTGCAATTTGAAGTAGTAGAGACCATCTGCGCCGCGCTGATTGCAGCCTATGGAATACGCCACATCCTCGGTCACGAGGAGATCGCCCCCGACCGCAAGGTCGATCCCGGCCCGGCCTTTCCGCTCGACGAAATGCGCGATCGGCTTTTGGCCATCGCCTAGCGCGCCGGAGGCGCGAAACCCTTGGCAGCACAAGCACCCGCCATTGATGTCCGCGAATTGAGCAAGACCTATCAGGTCCCCGTGCGCGAGGGCGGCTTGGCCGCAGCGCTCAAGAGTCTCGTGCAGCGCCAGACGCGCCAGGTCGAGGCGGTCAAGCAGATCAGCTTTGCGGTCAATCCCGGCGAGATCGTCGGCTTCTTAGGGCCGAATGGCGCGGGCAAGACCACTAGCCTCAAGATGCTTTCGGGCCTTCTGCACCCCTCCGGTGGGCAAGGGCGCGTCCTCGGTTTTGAGCCGTTCAAACGGCAGCGCGATTTCCTCCGCCAAATCACCTTGGTAATGGGCAATCGCAACCAGCTACTGTGGGATATCCCCGTAATCGACTCCTTTGAGCGCAACCGGGCCATCTATCGCCTAGAGCGGAGCGAATACCAACAAACGGTCGAAGAATTGACCGCGCTGCTCGACTTAGACGCGCTCCTCGACAAGCCCGTGCGCAACCTCTCCTTGGGCGAGCGCATGAAGTGCGAAATTGCCGCCGCGCTTTTGCACAAGCCGCAAGTCCTTTTCCTCGACGAGCCGACCATCGGCCTCGACGTGACCATGCAGCGGCGGATCCGCGCCTTTTTAACCGAATACAATCAGCGCTACGACGCCACCGTGCTCCTCACTAGTCACTACATGGCCGACGTCGAGGCGCTGTGCAAACGAGTGGTGGTCATCCACCACGGTCTGCTGCTGTTTGACGGCCAGCTCACCGAGCTTGTGCAGCGCTTCTCGCCGCACAAGACGATCATCGTCGAATTGGAAAACGGGCACGGCGACCTCGGCAACTATGGCGAGATCGTCGCCAGTAGCGAGGGGCGCGTCTCGCTGCGAGTGCCCAAGGCGGAAACCGCGCAGGTGACCGGACGGCTCCTCAGCGAGCAACCCGTCCTCGATCTAACGGTGGAGGACCCGCCGATTGAGGACGTGATCGAAGAGGTCTTCGAACGCGCATGAGGGGTCTGGCGGACATCTACACTACGCTCTTTCGCACCGATCTGGCCGTGCAGTTCCAATACCGGGCGGCGATGGTGATCTGGCTGATCGGGCGCATCGTCGATACGCTGGTCTTCCTTTCGGTGTGGACCGCAGTGGCCCACTCCCAGGGCGGGCAGGTGGGGGACTTCACCAGTGGAGATTTTGCCGCCTACTACATCGTCATGATGATGATGGGGCACCTGACTTTTACTTGGTTCATGTTCGAGTTTGAATATCGGGTGCGGTCGGGGGCCTTCTCGCCGCTCCTGCTCCAGCCCCTGCATCCGATCCACCGCGACATCGCCACGAACATCTCCTACAAGTTCCTGACTCTGGCGGTCATGCTGCCGACGGTGGGGCTGATGATCTGGATCTTCGATCCGGTCTTCGATCCACCGACTTGGGCCATTTGGGCCGCGATACCCGTCGTCCTGCTGGCGTTCCTGATGCGCTTTTTCGTCGAGTGGGCACTGGCTTTAGTGGCCCTGTGGACCACGCGCACGGCCGCGGCCAACCAGCTCTACTTTGCGGCCTCGCTTTTCTTTTCGGGCCAGATGGCACCGCTGTCGCTTTTGCCCGAGTGGCTCCAGACGCTGGCCGCAATTTTGCCCTTCCGCTGGATGCTGGCCTTCCCGACCGAACTCCTGCTCGGTCGGCTCACGCCCTCCGAAGTGCTCTGGGGCGCAGCAGCACAGGTGATGTGGCTGGGGCTGAGTTGGGGGATTTTGGGCGCAGTCTGGTCGCGCGGCATACGCAGATACTCGGCGGTCGGCTCGTGAACTATTTGCGACTCCTGT
>JAJDYK010000049.1 GCA_022825185.1 Candidatus Latescibacterota bacterium
CGGTTGCGCGACCTTCACTCAGCGCTTCCACGCCGTGCATACGGCCATCGAGCAGCATTTCAAGCCCTTTCTCATTGGCCGCGATGTGGATCGCATCGAAGAAACGTGGCAGATGTTGATGGTCAACGGCTATTGGCGCAACGGCCCGGTGCTCAACAACGCCATCTCTGGAGTCGATCAGGCGCTGTGGGACATCAAGGGCAAACGGGCGGGGATGCCGGTTTATCAGCTTTTGGGCGGCAAGTGCCGCGAGGGAGCTGCGGTGTACGGCCACGCGGGTGGCGATACGCCCGAGGCCGTCGTCGATAGCATCCGCCAGTTCCAAGAGCAAGGCTATCGCTACATCCGCTGCCAGATGGGCGGGTACGGCGGCAAGGCATCGACCTTGGTCAAGCCCGAGGGCGCACCCGAAGGCGCGTATTACAACCGCAAAGAATACATGATGAACCACCTGCGGATGTTTGAACACATCCGCGCAGAACTGGGTTTTGAGGTGGAACTGCTGCACGACATTCACGAGCGGCTGCATCCGATTGAGGCGGTGGGCTTTGCCAAGGACATGGAGGAGTTCAAGCTGTTCTTCTTGGAGGACGCGCTCGCGCCCGAAGACATCGAGTGGTTCCGCCACATCCGCCAGCAATGCGCGACGCCGCAGGCTATGGGCGAGTTGTTCAACCATCCGCACGAGTGGACGCCGCTCATCGAGGGGCGGCTCATCGACTTCATGCGCATGCACGTTAGCCAGATGGGCGGGATCACGCCGGCGCGCAATGTGGCGGCCTTCGGGCAGATGTACGGGGTGCGCACGGCTTGGCACGGCCCAGGTGACACCTCGCCGGTGGGGCACGCGGCCAACCTGCACTTGGACTTGTGGGCACCTAACTTTGGGATCCAAGAGTGGTGCCGGTTCGCAGAGCACGTGTACGAGATGTTTCCGGGGCTGCCCGAGGTGCGCAACGGGTACATGTATCCGAGTGATGGGCCGGGGTTGGGGATCGACATCGACGAGGATTTGGCAGCCAAGTATCCTTGTGCAGACGAGGTCATTGGGTGGACGCAGACGCGCTTGCCCGACGGTAGTCCGGCGCGGCCCTAAGATGAAAATCCTAGTTTCCAATCTCGGCAGTACCTCGTTTAAGTACAAGGTCTTTGCCATGCCCGAGGAGGTGGTTTTGGCGCGGGGCGGCATGGATCGGATCGGGGGCCAAGGCTCGGTCCACACCTTTGAGATCGGCGGGGCCGACGAGGTTGAGCAGGCCGTGGACCTGCCCGACCACGCCAGCGCGATTGACGAGGCCCTCGCGCGCTTGGCCGAGGGTGGGGTGTTGGGGTCTGTGGAGGAGTTGGATGCCGTGGGGTTTAAGGCTGTGCACGCGCGCGCTATTTCTGGGGTGGTCGAGCTCGATGAGGACGTCGTCGGGCGGATGGAGGACTTTTATCCGCTGGCTCCGGCGCACAATCCCGCGTACGTGGCGGCGATCCGGCAGTTTGCGCGGGTGGCTCCGAAGGCGCGGCGGGTCGGGTGCTTTGAGACGGCGTTCCACGGCGCGATGCCGCAGCGGCGCAAAATGTACGCGGTGCCCTACGCTTGGTATGAACAGTACGGCATCCAGCGCTACGGCTTCCACGGGGCCAGCCATCGCTATGCTGCCGAGAAGGTCGCGGAACTGACGGGGCGTGCTGACCTCAAACACGTCAATATGCACTTGGGCGGGTCTTCGTCGCTGTGCGCGGTAAAGGACGGAGTTTCGCAGGGGGCGTCGCACGGACTGAGTCCGCAGGGCGGTCTGCCGCAGAACAACCGCATTGGCGACTTGGATCCCTACGCGCTGGACTTGGTCATGCGCAACGAGGGCCGACCGTGGGACGAGGTGTTGGCGCAGTGCGCTAACGAGGGCGGCCTTGTGGGGCTTTGCGGGCACAGCGATATGCGCGACATTGAAGCGGGTGCGGCAAGCGGCGACAAGCGCTGTGCCTTGGCCATAGACGTGTTGGCGACGGCGGCGCGCGACTGGTTGGGGGCTTTTGTGGTGGAGATGGGTGGGCTGGACGCGATCAGCTTTACCGGCGGCATTGGCGAGTACTCGGCTGCCGTGCGCGGCCAGATTCTGCGCGACTTGGAATTTTTGGGGGTGGTGATGGATGCGGCTAAAAATGAGAGCGTTCAGGGTGAGGGCAGCCTGCACGCCGCGGCGAGCCGAGTGCCCATTTACGTGCTGCGCACTGACGAGGAATTGGTGGTGGCGCGGCAGACATGTGAGTTTTTGGGTGTAGAGACTGGGGGAGCGTAGGCGGGGTTATTCCCAGACGAAGGAGGTGTACTTGTGAAACTGAAATCTGTGGAGATTGAAAACTACCGCGCCATTGAGAAGCTCAAATTGTCGCTCGATCCGTCGCTGACGGTGTTGCACGGCGATAATGGGTACGGTAAGACAAGCGTTCTGAGCGCGATTGCGGTGGGGTTGGGGCATGAGGATATGCTCGGATCTTATCTCGATATATCAACCATTGATCTTTGCAAAGAGGATTGGCGCGAGGGCAAGGGATATCCGCGGGTCGTTGTCGAGGACACGAATGGAAATATTGGAGAGCGACGAGGTGATGAGGTGGCAGATGAACTAAAGGAGAGAAATAGGATCGCCCGAAAGGAAACGATGCAGCCATTGCTGGACAAGGCTCTTGCTACGGAGGATAAGGAGCTGCCGATTGTCGCTTTCTATGGTACCGAGCGCACGTTCTCCGATATGCCGGACAGGGTACTATCGCAACGTGGTCTCCAATTCGAACCTTCTCGTCGTGCCGCGCTAGAGGAGGCGCTTTCCGCTCGAACGGACTTCAAGGGTTTCTTGGCATGGTTTTCTTTTAAAGAGCATGAGGAACTGCGAAGACTGAAGTATCAGCTCGATTCTAATTATCAGTTAGAGGATCTAGATTATCATTTAAAGGACCTATCCGCGGTGCGCCAAGCGATCTCGTCCATGCTCCCGGAAGTGTCCGAACCTCGTACCGAGTCGAATCCTTCCCGTTTTGTAGTGTCCCATAAATCGGAGCAAGGACAGGTAGAAAAGCTCTCGCTCGACCAGCTAAGTGGTGGCTATCGCATTGTATTGGCGCTGGCGGCTGATCTGGCGCGGCGGATGGCGCAGGGCAATCCGCACTTGGATGATCCGCTCAAATCTGAAGCGGTTGTCCTGATTGATGAAGTGGAACTGCATCTGCATCCGGCTTGGCAGCAGCGCATTCTGGGCGATCTGCAGCGGACGTTCCCGAACGCGCAATTTATCGTCTCTACTCATAGCCCGCAGGTGCTGACTACGGTCGAGCCACAGCGTATTGTGAAGCTATATTGGGAGGACGACCGTATTGTTGCCGGGGCACCGGAAGGGGCGACTTATGGGGCCGAGGCGGGAGATGTTCTTTCCTTAGTAATGGGAGTAAATGAGCGGCCCGATAATGACTTCACAAAGGACTTGGATAAATACCGGCGTTTGGTCAGCGAGGGTAAGGGAGAGTCTGAAGAAGCCTTGGCGCTCAGGCGCAAGCTCGAAGAGCTCTCTGACCGAGATTACGCCCTTACCAGAGCCGATCTTGAAATCAAACAGCGCAAGTTATTTAAGCAGATGGCCGAGTCGCAGTGAAGGTTATCCGCGAATTAAACCAGCCCACTCCCGGTCTTGCCAAATACCTTGATGCTGAAGGCGACGACGCGAATTGGGACGGATTCCGAGAACATAACGCTAGCGTATCCTACAACGAACTCATTGAAAAGTTGATCGATGTTCAACACGGCTTGTGCGGCTACTGCGAGATCAATCTTACAGACCTAGATCGCCAGATTGAGCATGTCATTCCACAGGGAGACCCGCAGCAAGGAGCATCAAAAGAGGTTGATGTCACCAACATGATCGCTTGCTGTAAAGGTGGAACATGGTCTGTATTTGCTCCCTCTGAAAAAAGCAGCGATGAAGATCGGTACCTTGAACCGGTAAAGAATAATATGAGTTGTGGTCAGGCGAAGAGAGACCGCAATGACGCGGATTTTTTAGATCCTCGGAAATTGCCCGCGCTACCATCGCTTACGAAAGTGCTTGATAATGGACGGATCGAAGCAGATAAGGAAGCGTGCGAATCGACGGATATTCCCACCGCTCGCGTGACTCGCACCATCGAGATTTTGAACCTAAACGCAGAACGACTACGGTTAGCGCGAGAGGTACGGAGGAATGACCTTGTTGAACTGTCGGGACAGGCTGATGATCCAGACGATCCAAGTAAGATGGATGCTTGGATACGCTCCGTGCTGACGCCGGATGAGAATGGCCGGTTGGAGCCTTTCTTCACGACGGCCCGGTCTTACTTCGGGCCACTCGCCGAGCACGTCCTCGAACAACAACCTCAATCGTGGATATAAGGGATGTCCGGCACTCGTCCAGTTGAGCAGTAGTCGTCGATTGCCGATCATAAACATTGCATAAAAACAACGATAGAGTACTTCCATTGAGCCGAGTGCTCATTTACGTGCTGTGCACCGACGAGGAATTGGTGGTGCGGCAAACCTGTGAGTTTTTGAGCCTATGAATACACCAACGATATTCGAGACCTGTCATCCACGAGCGGATGTGCTCCAAGGGGTGATCTCCGAGGCCGATTTTGCGGCGGATTTGGCCCAAGTCATCGCCGGAACCGGAAGCGCAGAGTACGTTGATCCGGTGCGGTTTTTTGCCCACACCTATCCGACGAGAGGCTTGAAGAATTTACTTGCTAACGTCATGCGTCGGTTGAGTGGCAAGGGTGGAGACGCGGCAATCTTCCGTCTCGACACGTCCTACGGCGGAGGCAAGACCCACGGACTGATCGCGCTAACGCATGCGGCACGCAGTGCAAAGGATGTGGAGACAATTGAGGAGTTTGCCGATCCGGCATTGTTGCCGCCAAAGCGCGTGCGCGTTGCTGCATTTGATGGAGAGAATGCTGATCCGGCCAATGGCCGGGATATGGGCGACGGCGTTCTCGCTTACACGCCGTGGGGTGAGATCGCTTGCGCCTTGGCTGGAAAGGAGGGCTATGAACGAGTTCGGCCAAGCGACGAAAAACAGATTGCCCCTGGTGCAGAGACCTTGCGGACGTTGTTCGGTGGCGAGCCGACGCTGATCCTGCTCGACGAGCTTTCGATTTATCTGCGCAAGGTGCGTCGCCTCGATGACGCAGGTGATCAGCTAACCGCCTTCCTGACCTCGTTGTTCAAGGCCGTAGAAGGCGCACCGAACGCGGCCCTCGTCTATACATTGGCGATCGGCAAGGATAACCAGGCAACCGACGCCTATAGCGAGGAACACCAGTTTATCTCCGACAAGATGGCAGAGGCCGAAAGCATTTCGGCGCGCAAGGCCACGATTTTGAATCCGACCGAAGAAGACGAGACAGTCCAAGTGCTTCGGCGACGCCTGTTCGCGGAGATTGACGAGGCGCAGATTCCAGCGGTAGTGGATGCCTATCGCCAAGTATGGACTACCCATAGCGAGTCGCTTGCCGATGAAGCTACTCATTCCGAGACCGTAGAGAACTTTCGGTCGAGTTATCCGCTGCATCCAGAAGTGCTGAAAACGCTGACTGGCAAGACGGCGACACTGAGTAATTTTCAACGAGTTCGCGGCATGCTGCGGCTTTTGGCGGGCACAGTGGCCCAACTTTGGGAAAACCAGCCTGTGGACGCGACTGCGATTCACCTCCACCATATTGATCCAGGCCACGAGCCGATCCGCCGCGAGATAGTCACCCGCCTAGGACAGGCCGCTTATATACCGGCGATTACCAACGACGTTGCCGGATCGCCCGATACCCGTGCACTGGCGCAGGAAATTGACGCAGAACACCATAGCGGCATGCCACCCTATACCGCATACATAGCACGGACCATCTTTATGCACACGCTCGCCTTCAACGAGCCGCTCAAGGGGCTTTCGCCCGAGCAAGTGCGCTATTCGGTGATGGGGCCAGGGACCGACATCAGCTTTATCGAGGAGGCCCGCAAGAAATTCATCGCCGAGTCCGCTTATCTCGATGATCGGCCCGGCGCGCCGATGCGCTTTCTGGCCGAGGCCAATCTGAGTCAGATCATCCGGCGCGAAGATCAACATGTCGATTCGGGTGAAGCTCGGGCGGAATTGAACGACCGTATCCGGGAGATTTTCAACGGTCGGACGTTTACGCTGGTGTTCTTTCCCGGTGGACCGTTCGACGTACCGGACGAGGTCGGTGACGGCCGTCCCCAACTCGCTATTTTGTCCTACGATGCCCTAAGCGTTGGTGACTCAGTAGAGTCCGTTCCTGAATTGGTTGAGGGCATCTACAACCGCAAAGGCGTGGAGGGTACCGCTCTGCGGGCGTTGCGCAACCATCTGGTCTTGGTGGTGGCCGATGAAGCTCGTAAGGACGCGATGCGCCGCAATGTCCGCCGTCGGCTGGCTCTGCGGGCGCTCAAGCGGCCCGAACGCCTCGTCGATCTGGCAGAGCATCAGCAGGACAAAGTACACCAATTGGAAGCGGCTTCCGAGAAGGACTTGGCCATCAGTATCCAGCAGTGTTATCGGCATGTCTTCTATCCATCGCGGAACCGGGTTGGTGCGAGGACGGTTGATCTAGCGCATACCGCGATAGAACTCCCATCGGTGTCTGATACGCCCGGCAGCGGACAACAACAGATTGTGCGGGCGCTGCGCGAACTTAACGAGTTGCGCTTGGCTGAAGATGAACCTAATTCGCCAGCGTATGTACGCGATCGCACACCGCTAAAGAAGGGCCAGATCACCACGCTAGCCTTGCGCGATGAATTCCGTCGCGATCCAGGACTGCCCATCCTGATAGGCGACGATATCTTCCTTAAAGGAATCCGGCGCGGCGTTGAGCAGGGTGACTACATCTACCAACGAGGCGATTTATTGTTTGGGCCAGGTGATCCGTCGGCTAGCATCGCCATTGACGAACAAGCCCTAGTCTTTACCATGGCCTACGCCCGTAATAAAGGGATATGGCCTCGCTCTGAACCAACTCCACCGCCAGAGAAGGAAGCCTCCGCCCCCGAGGAACAGTCGAACAAACCTCCGGTCCTGCCTCAAGAATCGTCGTTTGATTCCGAAGGCGTACTTAAGGAGGCGTTGATCAAGCTTTGGGAGCAAGCACGCGATAGGAAAGTGGAAGCGGTTAGCATCCTGACTATTCGCATGTTTGAGGCTAGTGACTCCTTCCGTCTGTTGAATGCTGTGGGTGCTGTGTCGGGAGCGGAAAAGATCGTTTCTATTACGGGAGGGTACGAAACCCACGATGGTGGCTCGTTTGAACTAGAGTTCCGAGGCCCGGTGCAGGACGCGCAACCGGTGAAGGAGTTCCTCGAACCGCAACTGCGCGCCGCCCAAACCAACATGCTGACGGTGAACTTTCAATTAACTTTTGGCGACGGTTTGGTGATGAAGGATGATGCGGCGGAGAAACTCACCGAGCGTCTTACCAAGTTCACGAGCGGGGTGGCTCATGTATCCGCGGTGTCGAAGGACGAGGGCCAATGACGCGTTTGGAGAGAATTGCCCAGATCAAAACACCGGAATCGGTGCCTCGGTACGAGTTGCGGGTGTGCCGTCATGGGCCGACCGATACCGAATACGAAATCTGGCAGATGCCCGCGCCAGCCACACCGCAGGTTACATCGGCGCTACGCGTTGCAGGGCTTAGGGGTCGCAACCTTGAATTAGTCGAGCACCGGGTGTTGAAGCGGCTTGCGCAATCTGGCCTCAAGCTCAACCACAGTACGGATACTAGGAAACGCGGCTACGCGCTCAGCGAAGACTTGGCGCTGACGCTAGGCCTACTATTCCGCACACTAGCCCCGATGCGCAGTCGCGCCAACATGCGGGCAGTAACCGAAGGTATTGAGATGATGGGACGCGAGGAGACCGCCTATTGGCTCGGTATGGCGATGCATCGCAAGCATCCACGCCGTGTGTTGATGGCGTTACGCTTTTTGCTGACTCAACCCAAGATGAAGGAGGTGTGTTTGTGAAGCTGAAATCTGTGGAGATTGGATTGAAAACTGCTGAGCCATTGGGTAGCTCAAGCTGCGACTCTGACCGTTATTGACCATGTTGTCCTGCAGTAATAGAGTCGAAAAACGAATATTTTGAACGCGATTGAGGTGGATTTGGGAGCGGTGCGTGGGTATATTTTTATAAACTGCATTTATTCTGGAGTTCGACAAGCGGGCCTGTTAAGGTATTGATATGAGGTTATTTCTACCAAGGACTTTTGGCCACGATCAAGGAGGCTTTGTATCATTGACACGCCTCTATGCACAGGCTGCGGAATGCTTTTTAGATGATATCGAAATTGATATGCAGGCAACTAAGTGGTTTGATGCCGATATGTGTGCAGCATTTGGCGCAGTACTCTACCTTTTGGGGGACAATCTGAATACGGTCAATTTGATTAATATCGATCCTAGTGTTGGACGTATTCTTTCAAAAAATGGTTTCCTAAGTCACTATGGACGGGAGAAAATATCGGATTCTTGGAGAACGACTATCTCCTATCAACGATTTGATGTTAAAGATGATCGCTATTTCGCAGGCTATATTGAAAACGAGTTTATATATCGTTCCGAAATTCCTAAAATGCCTCTGGAATTGTTAAAAAAATTCCGCGAGAGCATTTTTGAGATATTCAGCAATGCTGTATTGCACTCACGCACTAAACTAGGTATTTTTAGTTGTGGCCAATTTTTTCCTACTCGAAACAGGCTTGATTTTACAGTAGCTGATTTAGGGATTGGTATACGCCAAAATGTAGAGAATCATGTAGGATTTTCTCTTTCAGCAGAGCAAGCTATTACTTGGGCCACTGAGGCCAATAATACAACCAAGCATGGCAATGTTCCAGGCGGACTGGGACTAAAGTTGCTATGTGAGTTCATTGATCAAAATCGCGGCCGAATCCAGATTGTTTCAGATGCAGGTTATTGGCGACGAGAAAATGGAAAAATACACACTGCACTGCTAAAATATCCATTTCCTGGTACTATAGTAAGTGTCGAAATTAATACGGATAACACATATTCTTATCGCCTTACTTCCGAACTAACTGAAATGGACATTTTTTAAGGAGACAGTTATGGAAAAAGGCATTATAATATCCCTGTTTGAAGTAGTGGGTAGTCCCTTGTGTGTGGCTTCTGACGATGGACAGAAAGTTCATGATCGCCTTGCCAATGCTCTTAAAGAGGAGCATAATGTCACACTTTCATTTCGTAATGTTACTATGTTGACCTCGGCTTTTTTGAATGCCGCAGTAGGTCAGTTGTACGGGACATTCGATGAGAATCAAATTCGTTCCTCACTAAAAGTAGAAGATATGCAGCCGGATGATGTAGCACTATTAAAGCGCGTAGTTGACACAGCTAAGCTATACTTCAAAGATCCACAGAGATTCGACCAAGTGATTCGAGAAACGTTGGAGGATGAAGACGATGACGCATAAAGCGGTGGCAGTGGGTGGCTACAGATTTACATCAAAAGATCAACTATTTCTGGATGCCAATATATGGCTGTGTCTATATGGTCCACAAAGCCCAAAGACCTCCCGAAAGGTGAAAATTTATTCAAAGGCTTTTAGACATATCCTTAAAGCAAAAAGCCGCATTTATATCGATGTCCTCGTCATTTCTGAGTTTATTAATTCCTATGCCAGAATTAGATGGAAAAATATAGCACCACATATGGAGTTCAAAGAATTTCGTGATAGTTCAAGTTTTAAACCAGTTGCTCAAGATATTGCAGCTGATGCTAAGCGCGTCCTAAAGCATTGTTCACAAATAGAAAGTGGTTTTGGAACCTTGAAAATGAACGATCTGCTTTGTGATTATGCCACTGGTGGATTCGATTTCAATGATCAAGTTATAGCGGAACTGTGCAAACGAAAGGGATTGAAACTAATCACAAACGATGGTGATTTCAGAGGCCAGGGAGCATCGGTGCTAACAGCGAATAGATATTTGCTCCAAAAATGACGGGCCTACCTTTTAATCGTCGATGTAAACTATGCCCGACACCCGCCTCATAGAACGCTGGTTGCCGATCGCCGAGCTTGGCGAGGAGAGTGTGCGCGAACGGCGATCCATGACAGCGCTCCCCCCAACCTACTATCTCCACGTCTGGTGGGCACGGCGGCCGTTGGTGGCGTCGCGGGCGGCGATCCTTGCGTCGCTGCTGCCGGAGGATGCAGACCGCGAGAAGTTTCTGCATGTACTGGGAATTCATGGGGATCCGGTGGCAGCGCGCAATGAAATTGACCGAGCGAAAAGAACGGGAGTCCGGGTGGATAATCCCTACGGCTACGATCGTGCCTTCAGTTACCTCTTAGGCCAAAGTGACTGGGCATGGCTTAGGGCTATGCTTGACGATGCCATAGAAGGCTTTACTGTCCTCGATCCGACCGCTGGCGGTGGGAGTATTCCATTTGAAACGATGCGTATGGGGCTCGCGTCACTTGCCAACGACCTGAATCCTGTGGCTGCCCTGATTATGAAGGCCACAGTCGAGTGGCCTGCGGCTTACTCCCACGATATTAGGGAACAATTCGACAACTTGGCTACCGAGTGGCGCAGACAGATCGGAGATCGCCTCGGCGCGTTCTTTCCCCAAAGAGATCTGCCGGATCGGATTGACCAGACTTACCTCTGGGCGCGCACCATCACCTGCCCTTATTGTGATGGTCTCGTGTCGTTGTCACCGAATTGGCGTCTCGCGCCCGGCGGTATTGGGGTCAGGCTGCGACCCAATCTCAGCTCTGGTCCTGGATCGGCGGGCCGCATCTGCTCGTTTGAGGTTGTCGAGTCGGCGGCGGAACAGTCGCACGGAACGGTGTCAAGCGGCGATGGCACCTGCCCCTATGACGATTGCGGACGCGTCATTGATGGCGACCACATAAAGGCGCAGGCCCAAGCCGGGGACATGGGCGAGCAGCTCTATGCGGTCGTTTACAAGGAACGGGTGCTCACCATGACCAAAACCGGCAAGACCCGCGAGAAATGGATTCGCCGTTACCGTGCGCCCCGGCCCGAGGACGACAATAGTGCGGAAATTGAAGAAGCACTCGCCGAGAAGCTGCCGGAGTGGGAGGCGCTGGACATGGTGCCGAGTGAGAGAATCCCCGATGGCAATAAAACGACCGAGCCACATCGCTACGGGATGACGTTATGGCGTGACCTGTTCTCACCGCGCCAGCTTCTTTGCCACGGCACCAGCGTTGAGGTCTTTCGCGAAATGCTCGACGCTGACCGTGAGGCAGGCAAGTTGAGCGAGGTTCGGCAAGCGGCGTATGGGTACTTGGCCCTGACACTCGATACCTTACTGAACTATAACAATCGGGCCGGACGCTGGGACAATACGACTGGTCGAGTCCGGTCCATCTTCGACCGACACGACTTTGCATTTGTATGGTCCTACGCGGAGATGGCACCTCTTGTGTCAGGTGTAGGCTATGACTGGGCCATCGACAAGACGGCCAAGTGCATTGACGAACTTGTCACCTTGGTTCTCCCGGAGCCGAGGAGTGATTGCTTGAACTTGTTCGAACGTGCGGACGCGGTAGAGTTTATCCCACCGCCCGTAACCATCACCTGCAAGTCCGCCGACAGCCTCGACCACATCAAAGACAGCAGCCTCGACGCGGTGGTCATGGACCCGCCCTACTACGACAACGTCATGTACGCCGAACTGTCGGACTTCTTCTATGTCTGGCTTAAGCGCACCGCCGGCTATGTCTTTCCCGAACTGTTCCGCCGGCACCTGACGGACAAGGACAACGAGGCCATCGCTAATCCTGCCAAGTTCCAAGGCCAGAAAGGTGCCCGTGCACTGGCTGGACGCGAGTACCAAGAGCGCATGGCCGCCATTTTTGCCGAGTGCCGACGAATGCTCAAGGCTGATGGGGTGATGACTCTAATGTTTACCCACAAGGCGACCGGAGCGTGGGACGCGCTCACCAAGGGGCTGATGGAAGCGGGCTTTGCCATCAGCGCATCTTGGCCGATCAACACAGAAGCCAGCGGCAGCCTGCACATTAAGGACAAGGCCGCGGCCAACAGCACCATCTTCCTAGTTTGCCGCCCGCGCTCTTCCCGTGAGGAAGAGGATATGCCAATGGTACGCGAAGCACCGGCAGTTTACGGCGAAGCCACAACCTCCGTCTATTGGGAAGATGTGGAGCCGCAGGTCACACGAGCAGTGCGGACGCGAGTGGAGGAGTTTCAGCGAGCGGGCATTACTGGGGTTGATCTGTATCTTGCTTCCTTCGGTCCGGCGCTGGAGGAGTTCTCGCGCCACTGGCCGTTGAAGCGAGGCACGCCGCGAGAGGTTCCCGAGGAGCGTCGGCGTCGGGTCCAGCAGGAGCTATTTGAAGAGGAATGGGATCCCTACGCCGCGACCCCGGAAGACGCTCTCGACGCGGCCCGTCGCGAGGTCAAGCGCTGGCGCTTGGAGCAACTGACCCACCTCAAGGCCAATGCTGATCTTGACCCTGCCACCGCCTTCTTCGTGCTTGCTTGGGACGCTTTCAAGGCACCGAGGTTCTCCTACGACGAAGCACTACGGCTCGCCCGCGCTGTCGGTATCGATCTCGATAATGATATCGTCGGGCGGCTCGCGCAGAAGAAAGGCAGCAATGTCCTTCTGTGGGATAGTGCCCGCCGGGCGGCTAAGGGGGCACTCGGCCCAGCCGATGGTTCCCGAGGCATGATCGACGCCATCCACCATGCCGCCAACATGGCCCACGTGCGCTCCCTTGAGGCCGCTCGGGAAATGCTCGCCGGTACTTTAGTGGACCAAGAGCCGCGCTTCTTCGCCGCTCTTGAAGCGGTGCTTGAGGTACTGCCGGTATCTGGGGCCTTTACCGGTATCGAACTCGAAGGTGATGCGGCGGCCTCGGGTAGTGACTTTGAGGCTCTCTACAACCTCGCCCGTCTCGCCTACGGCGACCAGATCGACGAGCCGGAGCAGCTCAAGCTATGGCGCGACGACTAGCCGACCGCGACTGGAAGCTCAAATACACTCCCGAAGACGGCGACCTCGTTCGGCTTTTCTACGTCCCGGCCCTCGAAGACGCTCGGCGTTACGATCGGCTAACGGGGTACTTCAACGCGGGAGCATTGGCGCTAGCCGCACGCGGCATTGAAGGCTTGATACGCAACGAAGGCCGGATGCGGCTCATCGTCGGATGCACGCTTGAGTCGCCAGAGATCGAAGCCATAGAGCGCGGCGAAAAATTGCGTGATCTCGTCCAGCAACACTTGACCAGCCTACCCCTAGACCCGCCCGACCCGGCCTCCTCCCAAGCACTGGAACTCTTAGCTTGGATGATTGCCCGCGACTATCTAGAAGTTAAAGTCGCGGTGCCGTGCAATGAGAACCAGCAACCTATTTGTAACCAAGCCCTGTTCCACGAAAAAGCGGGTATTATAAAAGACGGGGCCGGCGACCGGATTGCTTGGAACGGTAGTCTCAACGAGACCGTCGCTGGTTGGCAGCGCAACTGGGAGAGCATCAACGTCTATAGGAGTTGGGAAGAGCCGGAGCGGGTCGAGGGCGAAGAAAGGAATTTCGCCCGTCTGTGGACCGATCAGTCCCAGCAGGTAATTGTGCTCAATGTGCCCGAGGCCGTGCAGCAAGATCTACTGCGCTTCATGCCCACCAGTGATATACCGACGCGCTTGATGGAACCCCCAAAGGAGATACCCGACGAGGATCGTCGTAACCGGGTGTGGGCCTTTATCGAGCGAGCCCCGTCTTTGCCTAAGGGCGGCGCACGGGTCGGGGAGGCAACCGCAGCGGTAACTCCTTGGCCGCATCAAGTGCAGGTGTTCGAGCGACTGTATAACCAATGGCCGCCCAAACTACTCATCGCCGACGAGGTGGGGCTGGGCAAGACCATTGAGGCAGGGCTGCTCTTGCGTCAAGCGTGGCTGGCCGGACGAGCAAAGCGCATCCTGATCCTCGCTCCCAAGGCCGTGCTCAAACAATGGCAAATCGAGCTACGCGAGAAGTTCAATCTCAATTGGCCTGTGTACGACAGCGCGGCCGGCAAGCTGTTGTGGTATCCTTCGCCGGCAATGCGCGGGCAGCACGAGCGCCTAGTCAATAGACAAGACTGGCACCGAGAACCGGTGGTAATTGCGTCTAGTCAACTCATGCGCCGAGATGACCGGTCGGGTCAGCTTCTCGAAGATACCGAGCCATGGGACTTGGTAGTACTCGACGAAGCCCATCACGCCCGCCGACAATCACCCGGCGACCTATCGTACGATCAACCTAATAAATTGCTTCGACTCATGCGGGGACTCAAAGAGCGGACAGAGGGTTTAGTGTTACTGACAGCGACACCCATGCAAGTCCATCCCATTGAAGTGTGGGATTTATTGGACCTATTGGGCTTGCCGCCGGAATGGACTGCCGAGGCGTTTCTCCGCTTCTTCGACGATATAGAGCAATCAGACCTCGCGTCGGGGGACATGGAGCGCGTGGCGCGGCTATTCCAGGCGACGGAACGCTATTTTGGTGAGACCACGAAGGACGCTGCTCAACGCCTTACGAGCTTGTCTTCGCTAATGGCCAATAAGGTTCTGCACGCCTTGCGCGATCCTTCCAGTTACCCACGCCGTCAGTTGGACGCCAAGGAACGTCAGGCGGCGCGTAATCTCTTGCGCCGGTACACGCCGATCCAACACTTGGTATCGCGGCACACCCGCGATCTCTTGCGTCGATACTTTAAGGATGGAATGCTCTCAACGCCGATCGCCGATCGCCGAGTTGAAGATCGGTTCATCGATCTGACCGCCGCCGAACGCACGCTCTACGAGGAGCTTGAGAAGTACATCGCTAGTACGTATAACCAAGCTAGCGCCCGCGACCGTTCGGCTGTGGGTTTTGTGATGACCATTTACCGCCGTCGGCTCGCCAGTAGCTTTCGTGCTTTGCGCCATACGCTTAGCGGGCACCTCGCTGCCATGGCCACCAGCGACCAAAGTCAGTTGACGGGATCGGAAGAGGACGCGCCCGACGACGAGGCCGTTGATGAGGTGCTAGATGCTGACGAGGTGGCGGATATGGAGCGCGAGGTTCTCGTCGCTGAGGAGACTGACGCTATCGAGTACCTGCTCGACCTCATTGGCCGTCTGCCACCGGATAGCAAGCTCGAAAGCCTCAGAGATGTGCTCGACGAGTTGCGTAAGGCTGACTTTAAACAGGCGATGGTGTTTACCCAGTACACCGACACCATGGATTTCCTGCGCGAATCCCTTGCCGCCGACATCGACCTACGCCTAATGTGCTATTCGGGCCGGGGTGGCGAGATCCGCTCTGCGGATGGGTCTTGGCAGAGGGTATCCCGGGACGACGCCCGACGCCGGTTTCGCAGTGGGGAAGCCGATGTGCTGCTGTGTACCGACGCTGCTGCCGAGGGGCTCAACTTTCAGTTCTGCGGTGCGCTGATCAACTACGATATGCCGTGGAATCCGATGCGGGTTGAACAGCGCATCGGGCGCATTGACCGCCTCGGCCAAGAGCATCGGATCATCCGTATTGTCAACTTGCACTACGAAGGCACAGTCGAGACCGACGTGTATCGGGCGCTCCGCAATCGCATCAGTTTATTTGAGTCGGTGGTTGGACGCTTACAGCCTATTCTGGCGCAATTACCGCGTACCATTACCGAAGCGGTGCTTTCGCGGCGCGGTAACGTCTCCGAGACGATCGCCCGACAGGTAGATGAGGCCCGAGCCGACGGCTTTGACCTCGATACCGCGTTGATCGAAGATGCCACCTTCCCAGAGCGTACCCCGTCGCTGGTCGAGCTCGATGACCTCAACCGAGTAATCGCATCGCCCGACCTTATGCCGTCTGGGACTGGTGTTCAGCCATTAGGCCCCCGCGAATACGGTTTGTCGGTGCCGGGTGCGCAAGAGCCCCTACGGGTAACTACCGATCCTGGCTACTACGAAGAGAACGCAGAGAGCTTGGAACTGTGGTCTCCGGGCAATCCTTTGTTCCAGATCCCCAAATCGGAAGCGAGATCGGAGGATTTTCCAGCCGATGAGACCTTGAAAGGTATTCTCGATAGTTGAAATCTGTGAGAATATAGCGGAGAGATTACGTTTTCTTTTTTTGAGTAGGATGCTTTTAAAAACAACGCTCACATTAAGTAATACCTGTGGAGGATGAAATCCATGTTCGGAACTATTCGCAACCCGTCCGGCGAAGTGCTGGACTACACTTTTCACGCCGGCACGGAGGGATCGCGGCACATCGCCGTCTTGGGGCACGGCGTGACCGGCAACAAGGACCGCCCCTTTGTCGTAGCGCTCGCCGAGGGATTAGCTGCTGCTGGCATTCACGCGCTGCGCTTTTCCTTTGCCGGCAACGGCGCGTCCGAGGGCCGCTTTGCCGACGCGACTGTATCCAAAGAAGTCGAAGACCTCGGCGCGGTGTTCGACGCCTTGGACGGCTACTCAGTCTGCTATGTCGGCCACAGCATGGGTGGGGCGGTCGGCGTCTTGCGCGCCAGCCGCGATGAGCGCATTCACCTCCTCGTCTCCTTGGCAGGCATGGTGCATACGCATGCCTTTGCCGAGCGCGAGTTTGGCGAGGAGGTGCCCGACGAGGGCTGCATGTGGGACGAGCCTGACTGCCCGCTCTCGCAAGCCTACATGGACGACATGACCCAAATCGACACTGTGGTGCGACGTGGGGCCGAGATTGTAGTGCCTTGGCTGTTGGTACACGGCAGCGAGGACGACGTGGTGCCGATTGATGACTCGCACGACATCCTCGCCCGAGCTAGGGACAACGCCGAACTCTTCGTCATTGACGGAGCCGACCACGTCTTTAGCGAGCACGCGCAAGTCATGGTCGAAAGGGTCGTCGGCTGGCTACAGGGGCAGTGGGCATAAGCATCCCCGCAGGCCGCAGCCTACCAGAGATCGCGCGCACCTCCTATCTTTAGAGGAGGAAATCCGGCAATCCCGCCGGCCATGCGCGCTCTGCCTAGCTAAGCCATGCAAAAGAAAACCCCGAGTCGCCTGAGCACTCGCCAGCAACGGACCTTGCTGGCCGTGGTGGCCTTGGGCGTCTTCATGGTCGCCGATACGCTCTATTTGCTGACCAATCGGCTGGCCGACGCCCTCGATTTCTCCTACTTCGCGGTTACTGACATTTCCCTGCCCAAGTTTTACCAAGGCATGGTGCTGTCGCATACGGGCGTCGGTCTGGTGCTGGTGGTACTGGCGATGGGCTTTGTGGCTTGGCACCTACCGGCGGTGTGGCGCAAGAGCCGCAAGCGGGCCATCTACACTGGCATTGCCACGCTGACGCTGGGCATCGTACTGGCCGTCAGCGGGCTGTTCATCCTCAGCGCGGCGAGCAATCGCGGCAATCCGGTGGCGTACTGGAGCCATGTGGCCGCGGCGGTTTTGATTCCTCTCTTTTACTTGGCTCACCGTCGCCTCTCGCTGTGGAAGCCCTCGGCGCGGAGCTACCGCGTCGTGCCCGTAGCGGTGGTTGGGCTGTTGGCGCTAGCCGTGGTGCTACACGGGTTGAGCTATAGCGGTGAGCAGTACACGCAGGCGGCCGAGGAGGCATTCGCCGCTGGCAAGCACACCGGGCCGGGTTCTAAGGAACGGCAGGTCGCTGACTTTGCCCCAGACGAGTTTGTCCCCGCCAATTTCGTGCCGGCTGAAAGCCCCTTTTTCCCGGCGGCTACTACGACTACGACTGGCGACGTGCTACCCTCGCGGATCATCACGCGCGGCGATCTCTCGCAGCCGGAAAAACTCGCTGGCGACATGGACGAGTACGGCTTTGTGGTCAACGAGCCGATTGGCTCGGAGACTTGCGCCCGCTGTCACGCGGCAATCGTCGAACAGTGGGCGACGTCAGCGCACCGCTTTGCCTCGTTCAACAACCCCTTCTACGAGGCGACGATCAACCACATGCGCAGCAACTCGACCGAGAGCAACGCGGAGGTTGACGCGCACATCGCCTATTACAAGGACTTGGCGGGCGAGGAGGCCAAAGTCAAGTCCAAGTGGTGCTCGGGTTGCCACGATCCGGCGCTGATGCTGGCGGGCAAAATGACCGAAGAGATCGACCGCGCCTCGCCGCAAGCCCAAGCCGGGTTGACCTGCTTGGGTTGCCACGCCATCGACGCAATTCACGACCAGACCGGCAACGGCAACTACAACATCGCCGACGAGCAGGAGGATCCCTATCTGTTCGCCAATGCCAAAGAAGGCGTGGGCCGGTTCGTACACGACACGGCGCTGAAGGCGCGGCCCATCGTGCACAAGAAGCAGATGCTCAAGCCTTTCTTCCGCACTTCCGAGTTTTGCGCCACCTGCCACAAGGTCAGCCTCGACTCGCGCGTCAATGGCTACCGCTGGCTGCGCGGCCAAAATGAATACGACAATTGGCACGACAGCGGCGTGGCTCTCAACGCCGCTAGGACCTTCTATCTGCCTGCTGTTAAGCGGGTCTGCCAGGATTGCCACATGCCGCTGGAGGAAGCGGTTGCGGGCGATGTGTCGGCGCGGGATGGATACGTCAAGTCGCATCGCTTTTTGGCGGTCAACACGGCCTTGCCCTTCATCCGCGGCGACGAGGAGACTATCGCGCGGATTGAGGAATTTCTACAAGACGAAAAACTCAGCGTCGATGTGTTCGCGCTGCACCACCAAGAAGAAGCGCACTACGCGCTGGATAAGAGCCAGCCGGCGCTGGTGCCGGGCGGCGAATACACATTCGACGTGGTGGTGCGCAACAAGGGCGTCGGGCACACTTTTCCAGGTGGGACTAACGATTCCAACGAGGGTTGGCTAGAGGTCTCGATGGTGGGCGACGACGATGAGGTGCTAGCTTTGAACGGGGCGGTGCAAGACGACGGGCACGTCGATCCGGGGGCGCACTTTTATAAGGCGTTGATGGTCGATGCAAAAGGCCAAGCCATCCACCGGCGCAACGCCCAGGACATCGTCACGGCTGTGTACGTGCGCACTATTGGTCCCGGTACGGCGGATGTGGCGCACTACAGCTTCCAAGTGCCCGAGGACTACGCGGGGCGCAAGCTGACGCTGCGGGCGCGGCTGCTGTGGCGCAAGTTCGACCGCGCTTATACGGAGTTTGCCTTTAACAACAACCGCGAGGGTTTCCGCCGCTTCGACCAAGTGCCGGATTTGCCGGTAACTGAGATCGCCCGTAGCGAGGTGGAGTTGGTGGTGGGAGGGCCGTCCGCGCAGGGTGCGCCGGATGCGGGCGATTGGATGCGCTTTAACGACTATGGCATTGGCTTGCTGCTCCAAGATGACACCCAGGGTGCTGCACGAGCCTTTGCGACGGTGGAACAGCTAGCGCCCAAGCGACTGGACGGCTGCCGTAACTTAGCTAAGGTTGCAGTGCGCGACGGCCACTTGGAGCGGGCCTACGAGCATTTGGAGGACTGCGAGGCGTTAGTTAGCGGCGACGGGCAGACAGCTTGGGTCTGGGGCGTGGTGTTGCAGGAGGATGGTCGTTACGAAGCTGCGGCGCAGGCGTATCGCCGAGTGTTGCGCGACTTTCCCGAGGATCGAGCTACGTGGCGCAACTTGGGCCGGGTGCTGTACCTAGATGGACGCTTTGAGGAGGCTTTGGAGGCTCTCGATGGCGTGCTGGCTATTGACCCGGAGGACCGCGTCGCTCACTACCACCGGATGCTTTCGCTGCGCGCCCTTGGCCGCGAGGACGAGGCCCTCGTCGCCGAGCAGGCTTACCAGTACTATCAGATTGACGAGTCGGCACAAGAGCTGACGCGCCGCTACCGGCTAGAGCATCCGCACGACAACCGCGAGGCGCTCAAGATACACGTTCATCCGCTGGGGGAGGGTGGTTGAGGGCGCACGTGGAGGATTTCTTCCATGCCGAGGGGCCGCACTTGGTCGGCCTCTAGGGTGAGGACGGCTCGGTTGGGAAACTCCACCTCGTACGCGGCTCCTTCTCCGTGAATGAAGACCACGACCCCGACATCGCCGACGATCAGTTCGGCTTGGGGTTGATCGGCTGTCAGGACAGCTTGCCGGTGTTCGGCTAGGGGGGCATCTAGGGGTTCGGCTAGGGTATTCATGGACTATAACTCCTTTGTGGAACGGCCGTTACAAAACGCAGCGCGGTCTCGCCGTGGCCGATAAACCACACGGTGCGCAGATGAAATAGACCGTATGATGGTGTGTTAATGTATCCAAGGATAATGTATTTGGTGCCGTGCTCAGTTGCAATACGTTCGACAAGCGGTTGTGTCCTGACGATGATTAATAGACCTCTACGCAAATCTCCGACATTGTGGTCTCTATAGCCCAGTATCGCAAATAGACCGCGCTTGCTACGACTGTGCAATAGATAGTTCAGTTTTTCGTCGGCGATGTAGGCTTCGCTGCGATTCATGTCGAGCTAATCCGATTGCATTCTTTTTGCGTGTCGGTTACTCTAGCAAACACTTGTGTATCAACCTTTCACACTGCTAAGGCTTAATGGGAAGAGATATGACGAGTAAGTACGCAATAGATGCAAATTTTATGCCAACATCTCGTAGTATGATCTGGCGACTCTTGGTCGGCGCATTGATGTTAGCCGCCTGCGGCCCGGAAGAGCCTTCGGAACCGGCTCCGAAGCCTGAGTACACCAAACCGGCTGCCGATTATGCGGTGGGGCGCGGGCGGAAAGAGGCTCCTGCGGTGCGCTTTGTCGATGTGACGCGAGAGGCTGGTCTCGAATTCAGGCACGAGACTGGTGCGCGCGGCGACAAGTGGATGCCGGAAACCATGGGCAGCGGCTGTGCGCTTTTTGATTACGATGGCGACGGCTGGTTGGACGTGCTCTTGGTCAACAGCGAAGGTTGGGGTGGCGAAGAAGCACCCGGCAAGCTCTATCGCAATCTCGGCAACGGTACCTTTGTCGACGCAACGGAGCGCACTGGTTTAGATTTCTCGGTCTATGGCATGGGCGCGACGATTGCCGACTACGACGCTGATGGCGATCCGGATATTTACTTGACGACCTTGGGGCCGAACCTGCTCTTGCGCAACGACGCGGGCCGCTTTGTCGATGTGGCGCGGGAAGCGGGCGTGGCGGGCGCGGTCTGGCGGGACGATGCGGGCAATGAGAATCCCGAGTGGTCAACAGGCGCGGCTTGGGTCGATGTGGATGGCGACGGCTGGCTGGATCTGTTGGTCACCAACTACGTGCGCTGGTCGGCTAGCACTGACATATACACCACGCTCGATGGCAAGGAAAAGTCCTATGCCACGCCACAGCAGTACCCCGGCTCGACGCCGAGGCTCTATCGCAACTTAGGCGAGGGCCGCTTCGAGGAGATCACCGAAGAAGCCGGTCTGCTATTGCCCGAGGGCAAGTCCATGGGCGTGGCCATGACCGACTTTGAAGACGACGGTCGCATCGACTTGGTCGTCACCAACGACACCCAGCCCAATTTCCTGTTGCAAAACTTAGGTGGGGGCCGCTTTGCGGAGCGGGGTCTCGCCGCGGGCATTGGCTACGACGAGACCGGGCGCGCGCGCGCGGGGATGGGCGTAGATATTACCTCGGTCGCCAACGACGGCGTGCTGTCCATCGCTATTGGCAACTTCAGCCGCGAGGCACTCTCGCTCTATCGCCAAGCTGGCGGCGAGGTCTTCGTCGATGCTGCGGGCAAAGCTCGGCTGATGCAGGCGACGTTGCAGCCGCTGACCTTTGGGCTGCGCTTTTTCGACTACGATCTCGACGGGTACCAAGACCTGATCTTGGCCAATGGGCACATTGAGCCAGAGATCAACTCGACGCAGAAGGAGATCGAGTACCAGCAGGCACCGCAGTTGTTTTGGAATACCGGCGAGGGGCGGATGGTCGAGGTGTCGGAGCAGACGGGCGGGCCATTTCTCAAGCCAGTGGTGGCGCGGGGATTGGCTGTCGGCGATGTCGATGCAGACGGCGACTTGGACGTGTTGCTTACTACCAATGGCGGCCCGGCCTATCTGTTGCGCAACGAGGGGCCGACCGGCCGCGTGGTGGAACTCGACCTGACGGGTAAGGCTCCTAACCGGGACGCCATCGGCGCGAAGGTGACTGCGCAGGTGGGTGAGCAGGAGCAGGTGTTCATGGTGCGCACGGGATCTTCTTATCTGAGCCACAGTCCGATGAGCCTGACCGTTGGCTTGGGCGCGGCCGAGCAGATCGACCGCTTGGAGATTCGCTGGCCGGATGGGACGGTGGAAGCCCTTGAACAGCTAGCGGCAGGGGCGCGCTATGAGATTGCGCAGGGTGAAGGTATTGTGGGGAAGAGGGCCTTTGTGCAGTGAGTTATTTCAATGGATCAAGCGGCCCTTCTGGTCGTGGCTGACCTTGTCGGGGTCGTGCGGCCCGGAGCGGGCGCGCTTGGCCTCTCCTTGTTTATAGCGGTGGCGCATTTCCGTCTGCCGCCACCGTAAGAAACTGCGTTCCTGCGCGTTGCGGTTGCGCGCCGAAGGTGAGGCCGGGACTTCGATGGTGGCGTAGGTGATTTCGCTTACCCTGCGCGACAGAGCGATGATTTCTCCTTTGCTGATGACCAAGGTGACGCCGACGTTGGCCTCGACAATGGCGACGCCGTTTTCGCGCGCTCGAGCTAATACGGCGCAGTCTTGCTCCTTGGAGCGGGAGCCGTAGGAGGGGATGAGCAGGTACTGTGCCCCGTCGAGCACTGGGATGCGGGCGATGTCGGGGTTCCAGCGGTCGTTGCAGATGAGGAAGCCGCAGCGGCCAAACGGCGTGTCAAAGGCGTGGGCATGAGCACCGAGGCGATTGTACCACCAAGAGGGATGGTAGCCTTCGGCCAGTTGCATTTTGTGGTACTTGCCGCATAGGCGGCCCCGATGGTCGATGAAGACGGCGCAGTTGTACACATCTTCGCCGATGCGCTCGGCTAGCCCAAAGGCGAGGCATATTCCCAACTCGCGGGCCAGTTCGCGGAAGCGACCAATGACCGGGCCGCGCGTGGTGACGGCCACATCCCGCATCCGTTCTTCCGGCTCTTCCCCCGTGATTAGTTCCATGACCACGTAGCCTTCCAGCACCCCTTCGGGGGCTAGGGCCAGTTGGGCACCGTCCTTAGCGGCGGCGCGGAACATGGCTTCCAAGCGGTCGGCATTGCCGGCTAGGTCGAATTTTTGGGGCCGGAAGGAAATGGCGGCGACAGCTACGGATTGATACATGGATTCCGTCTCCTATTCTTCTTTGCGGCAAAAGCGCAATGCGTACAGGTCGGCGTCGTACATGACAAAACGCAGACGCACTGGCTGTCCGGCCAACGGGCCGACCTCAGCGCCTGATTCCCACTGTACCGCTAAGTCCGTCTGATCCTGAAAAAGCTCGGGCGAGTCGGCCAGCGACAGTCCGGGAAAGGGCTTGCCGTTTTCGTCTTGGACTTCGACGCGGATGCTGCCGGCCGCAGAAGTGGCCATGTTGAGCCGCAACTGATCGCCGCTGAAGATCAGGGGCTTGGTGGTGAGCTGGCCGCCGCGATAGGGCGCTTGCACCGAGGCAAAACCGTCGAGGCGCATGGTCAGGCGGCGGATGCAGGAGGTGGGCATGCGCCAGTTCTCGGTCATGTAGAGCGACAGTTCGGCGGGTCCGGTACGCAGCAGGCCGCGCATGATGTACACGCTGCGGTCGTGCCAATTGCCGGGATCGGGACCCGGGCGCACAAAGGCTTCGGGGAAGAGGCGGTCGAAGTGGAGGCCATCGTGGCTGCTCATTAGCACGCCGTCGTTGACTCCAGGGTACGGCCAGCCGGGCGTGGGGCTGCGGCTGTTGACAAAGCGCGAGGGGAACATCAGGTAGAGGCCGGGGGAACGCTCGTAGGGAACGCAGGAATTGGTGTACATGTGCTCCAGCGGCGCGTCGCCGGTGCTGATGGATTCTAGCGGACTCCAGTGGACAAAGTCGTCGGAGGTGGCGCGGCGGATCCAGCGCACGCCTTCCTTAAAGGCGCGGGTGGCACCGTGGCCTAGTTCGCCGTCGCTGCGAATGCCTCGGGTGTACATGACGTACTGGCCGGTCCACGGGTCGCGGAAGGCGATATTGTGCGAGTCGAATGGGCCTTCGGTCTGTACGGGTTCGGGGTTTTTGTGCCAGTGGAAGCCGTCGGGCGAGGTCGCCGTGTAAATGGCACCGCGCCGGCCGATGCCTTTGTAGCGCTCTTGCTCTGGGGCTTGTGGATCGAGGAATGGGGAGAAGTTGACTAGGTCGGGATCGTCGATGACTAAGTTGTTGGCCGTCGAGCCTTGGAAGTCGATGAGGCCCAACTCTGGTTTGTGCCAAGTGATGCCGTCGCTGCTTTCGGCGTAGGCGGTGCAGGCTCGGTCGGTTTTGTTGTTGTCGGCGTGAGGGATGCAGCGGTACCAGGCGCGGAAGCGGTCGCCGTCTTTGAAGAGCACGGCGTAGGCGAGGCCGCCTTCTTCCCAAGGATGGTCAATGCGCACTGCGGCGTTGCGGCGCATGGGCTGGTGGAGGACTTGGCGGGCGTCTTGTAGCTCGTCAATGAGGCGGCGGTCGAGTAGTAGTTGGCGGTCGGAGCCGATGGGGATGGGGGTGTTGGGCATGGTGGCCTCGGGGGTGGGGAGTTGGAGCGTCGGCGGGCGTATTATAGCTAACGTGGGGCTGATCTACAAACTGGCCGTCGTTTGGACCTGGTAGGTAATAGCATTGAGGATGGGGCACCCCAAGCCCCCGGCACCGTTGTGACTGCTACTGTTTTCGCAGCGATTTCTTCAACAATCTGCCCCAGATTCTGTCATAGGGATGGACGACCTTTACCCGCTCTTTTCCTCGATAGACAGGTCGCCCCTCGTTTGCCCAAGCGAAGATCGATCCTTCCAGATTGTAGATCTCCGTATATCCCTTTTTCATTAGGAACTGGGCGAGTTCGGACGAGCGGTATCCCACGGAACAGTACAAAACGATACGCTGGTCTGAGGGTACTCCTTGAAGCGCTTTTAGGGCCTCGTCTTTTGAGGGGGTTGGCTGGGCGTCCTGCAGATGGCTGACGGCGTATTCCTCGGGTTCTCGCACGTCGAACAGCAGGAAGTTTTCCCGCTGCGGAGATTTGTCGAGCCAGGATTGTAACGTATCGGTTGGGATATGGGCAACTGTCGGAAATTTGGCGCGGATCGTCTTCAGCGTCATGGACCAGGACATGGTGTTATTCCCGCCTTCTTCTTGTGCCGACGCGGCGACGCCTGCACACATCGTTAGTCGTAGGGCAAAC
Source organism: Candidatus Latescibacterota bacterium (assembly GCA_022825185.1). The sequence continues at coordinate 25,357 of JAJDYK010000049.1, forward strand.
GCGAGAACTGTCTTAAATTGGTGGAGGTTGAGTCGGCGCATGAGGATGATCCAATCTGAGGAATAAATAATAGAAGAGGAGGAACCGATTCGATGCAAGACCTACGCATCGGTGTACCGACGCTGGGAGAACGAGATTAGATTGCGCGGGGACGGTCAATCGACGTCCCTCACTGGCCGATAATTTTAACGGGAGATGACCATGACTCGTTTACAAGACGTCAATACCACGGATGTGCGCAGCGCTATCGAATTGGGTTGCCGCACCATGTCGAGCGTTTTTAATGCCGACGACAACGATATACCCTTTTTCGGCTCGCACGTGCGTCCCCAAGCCGAATTGCGCTTCAGTGCCGCGCATTCGGAGGCGCATGTGCCCGGCCGGCATCTCAATGCCTTGCTCAACGCTGAAGACGCCGCGGGCGTCGAAGTGGATGAAGCGGCGATTGAAAAACACGCGGCCGCGGCGTTCTATTCGTATAGCGGACCCATCGCCATGCCGCTCAATCGGGCCGAGTTGGGCGGTCCGCTGGTCAACTTCATCCCGCACAATATCCGCGAGGGCTTCCACGCGCTCTATCCGCTGGTGCAGTACCGCGACTCGGACCGGGCGCGGCAGCTAGCTGAGGCCAGTATCGAGGCATTTCGCCGCTATTGGAGTGTGGACGAGGGTTGGGACCGACCGGCGCTGCAGGGGTTGGGGCTGGAGGCGTGGGAGAGTCTGTTTATACCGGGGGAAGCTCGGGCGTTGGGGCCTTTGGTCAAGTACTATCGGGCTACGGGCTATGGGCCGGCGTTGGAGTTGGCTTTGGAATTGGCTGCGAAGATTACGGGTGAGTTTTTTACGGCGGACGGCGGGCACGATCGGGAGCTGCTGGGCGATCACACGCACTCGGTCACTTGCGTCATGTCGTCCTTGGCGCAGTTGGCCGACTTGACGGGAGACGCGGCGCTGCTGCTGCGCGTCAAGGCTTTTTACGATAATGGCCTGTGGGCCATGCGCGACCCATTGGGTTGGGTCGTCGAAAGCACCAACCCTGATGCTCCGCCCGACCGCGGCGAAGTCAACAATACCGGCGACATCGTCGAAACCGCCCTGATCTTGGGGCGCTGGGGCTGGAGCGAGTACTTCCAAGACGCCGAGCGCATTGTGCGCGGCCATATGCTGCCGTCGCAACTGCGCGATATTTCCTTTATTGATGAGCCGGCTAACCCCGAGGGCGTGGACGGCTTGCGCGACGTGGCCCAGCGGCACCAGGGAGCCTTTGGCTTTCCAGCGCCGTACGGCCACGAGCCGGTGGAAGCCGAGACCGTTGGCTTCAACATGGATATTGTCGGCGGAGTTGTGGCGTCTTTGTGCGAGGTGTACCGGGAGACGGTGCGCAGCGGCCCGGCGGGGCACCGGGTCAATTTGCTCTTTGACCACGAGACCGAGGCCGTGCGCGTCGAATCCCCTTATACCCACGACGTCCTGCGCGTCAAGGTTAAGCAGCCGGGGCCTTTGTGGGTGCGCCTGCCCGGCTGGGTCGCGCCGTCTGGCTTAGAGGTAACAGGGGCTGTGTCGTCGCGTATAGACAGCGGGTTCCTGTTCTTTGCCCAACCGCCTTTGAACACGCCCATCGAGATCCGCTTTGCTTTGGCCGAAGAAGAGTTGGTCCTGCAGCACCGAACTCGTTCCATCCGCGCCCGGCTGCGCGGCGACGAGGTGGTGGCGATGGATAACTTCGGCGCTGATCTGACCTTTTTTCCGCCGTTTGACTGAGAGTCTTCGCAAAGCGGACAAGCCCCTACGCGGTTTGGTTTCCGTAGCTATGGGCGATATATTAGCGGCCCCTATCGCAGCAGTACAATCACTTCAAGGAGGGTGAATATGGCGAAAATCAAGCGGCCTAGAATCTATCATATGTGCTCCCTCGGTTCCCTGATGGGATACGGTGGCAAGAAGGGCGAGTGGAGCGCAGCCAAAAAGCTCAAAAAAATAAAAAAGGCTGGCTTCGACGGCTTCGTGGGGCGCGTCTTCATGGTGACCCCGGACGAGGTCGCGGCCTCGGGTTTGGTCTTTGCCTGTACCACTGACTTGGGCGGCATCCGCGAGATCAGGCCCAAGTTGCGCGAGATTAAGGCGGCGGGAGCGCGCTGCGTCAACGTGCAAATGCTCGACCACGACACGCTCACCAAGCGAGCCGTGGAGGTGGCGCGGCGCTTGATGGACGCGGCCGACGACTTAGAGATGGACGTGGCCGTGGAGGTACACCGCGATACGTGTACGGAGACGCCAGAAAAAACCTATGCCTTGGCTGCTGGTTACGAGAAGGCGGAGAAGAAGCCGCTGAAAATGACTTGGGATTTTTCTCATCCGGCGGTGATCAAGCATTTGTCGCCGCCCTACTGGGAGCGCTTGGCTGAGCGCGTCGATCTGATCCAGTTGGCGCAGCAGTTTCACTTTAGGCCCTTCAACGGGCACCACGCCATGATTCCGGCGATTGACCACAAGGGCAAGATCATTCCCGAATTTGTCGATTGGCTGGAATTTGCCGAGCAGGTTATGGCCTGCTGGCTGGAAGCGGCCGAGCCGGGCCGAGAAATGTTCGCCTGTCCCGAGCAGATTGCCGGCGGCTACCATCTGTCGGTTTTTCCCGACCGCTGGAAGGACGTGCAGGTGGTGCGCCGCGAGTTGGACAGGGTGTGGAAGAGGCAATTGAAGAAGTGGAAGGCTCCGGCTTAACCCCGTGGAGATAAGCGTCGAGACGCCTCCTTTGGACGCCGGCCTGACCGAGGAGTTGATCGCTTTTTGGGATGGGATTTTCGGGGATGGTTACCAAGCCGAGCGCCCTGAGTACGCCGGTGACGAACGCGACTTTAACCGCGATACGTTCTATCTCCTGGATCAGGGGGGACGCACAGTCGGCAGCAGCCATTTAACCACGGCGATGGGCAACCCGGAACTGAGTGGTTTGGGCGAGGTGGCGACCGCGCCGCAATGTCGCGGCCAGGGTATTGCCAGCCGCTTGTGCCGGGCGGCGCGCGACGATTTTTTGGCCGCGGGGGGACAGGCTCTGTTCTTGGGTACGATCAACCCGGTCGCGGCCCGCATTTACCACCGCTTGGGTTGGCGCAAGATGCCCGGTTCTACTATCTGGGC
>JAJDYK010000089.1 GCA_022825185.1 Candidatus Latescibacterota bacterium
GCCGCCTTCCTCGTTTGACGCCGAGAGCGTGCGCCTCGAAAAGCTCAAGGTGCTCAAGGCGATCCGCCCCATCCGCATCGGCCAAGTTGACCGCTATGCGGTGCGCGGCCAGTACGGACCCGGTGAAAATGCACTGGGCTACTTACAAGAAGAAGACGTGCCCCCAAACTCGCGCACCGAGACTTTCGCCGCCCTCGAATTCACCGTAGATAACTGGCGCTGGCAAGGGGTGCCGTTCTACGTGCGCACGGGCAAGCGCATGGCTAAGCGCACCAGCACGGTCACCCTGCAATTCCACCAGCCCCCTCACCTAATTTTCGCCCAAGCTGACGCCTTATCCCCTAGCACGCTCACCATCCGCATCCAACCCGAAGAGGGGATCTCGCTTTCCTTCAACGGCAAAATCCCCGGTCCCGACGTCCACTTGGGCACTGTCAACATGGACTTCAGCTACGCTGATTCGTTTGGCGGTCGCACGCCCGAAGCCTACGAGACCCTAATCCTCGACTGCCTACTCGGCGACGGGACGCTCTACTCAGACAGCGATTGGATCGAGCAGTCGTGGGCACTCCTAACGCCCATCCTCGACGCTTGGCAAGCATCTTCATCGGGCGAGGTGCCTTCCTATCCGGTCGGGGCCGCCGGGCCCGAGGAAGCCAACGAACTGCTCGGAGAGGCTTGGAGAAAGTGGGCACCCCTGTGATCATCGCCGGTGATGTCGGCGGCACCAAAACGTACCTCGCCGCTTTCGACCCAGACGCCCAAGGCTTCGCTCCTCTCGTCGAGCGGCGCTACCAGACTGCATCCTACCCCAGCGCCGGTGCGCTGCTCAAGGCTTTCGCCGACGAGACGCAGATCGACCCCAGCCGCACGGTCTTAGGCGTCCCCGGTCCCGTCCATCAGCTTCCCGTCCGCGCCGTCAATCTGCCTTGGCTCATCGACCCCAGCGAAATTTCGGCCGTGCTCAACAACACCGACGTTCACCTGCTCAACGACCTGCAAGCGACTTCCTACGGCACCTTGGTGTTGGAGCCGGACGACCTGTGTCCGCTCAACGAAGGACAACGCGAGCCAAAAGGCAACATAGCCGTCATCGCCGCTGGTACCGGACTGGGCGAAGGGGGCTTGTGCTGGGGCGAGGGCCGCTACGCAGCAATCGCCTCTGAAGGAGGACACGCGACCTTCGGGCCAAGTTCTCCGCTAGAAGCCGAACTTTGGCATTTCCTCAACGAGCGCTACGGCCACGTTAGCTGGGAACGGGTGGTCTCGGGCCAGGGCTTGGCCGCTATCTACGACTTTCTGTGCGAACGGCATCCCGACCGCGCCGACGCCTCTCTGGCTCCCGAAGCAGAGCAGTCCGACCGCGCCGACGCCATCGCGCGCGCCGGCCTCGAAAGCCACTCCGCGCTGGCCGTAGCGGCCCTCGACCTCTTCGCACTCCTCTACGGCCGCGAAGCGGGGAATTTAGCGCTGAAGTTAATGTCTTCGGGTGGGGTTTTCGTCGGCGGCGGCATTGCGCCCAAGATCCTCGCCAAGCTGCGCGACGGTCGCTTTATCGAGGGCTTTATGGACAAAGGCCGCATGGGCGAACCCCTCGCGGCCATTCCCGTCCACGTCGTACTCAACGACAAGACCGCGCTACTGGGTGCCGCCTATTGGGGAGCGCAGTTTTAGCCGAGCAACTCCCTAAGCCGCCGCCCAATCTGTTCGGGCTCGCCCTCCTTAAGGCACATCGGCCCAAAAATCACCGCCCCCTCATGCACATATGTCGGGTTAGCGGCGATTGGCGGCTGACCTTTCTGTAGCGCCTTGACCAATTCCAGCGCCGTCGTGCCCGCGGCTTCCTCGGCAAGCACCAGCCGAGCAGTCGGAATTTCAGCGCGCTTGCGGTCGGCTACCACCGCAATCTCGGCGTGTTGCAGCACGCCACATGCGGCGACCAATTCCTCCATGAGCGCATACCAGCGTTGCCGCCGTTTCGCCGGGTCTTCGGCGACAAAAAGTCGCAGTGCCTTCACCAACCCCGCGATCTCCTCCTTACCGACCTTGCAGGGCCGCCCAATGCCGTGCTGCGGGGCACCGGGTAGCTGCGACTTGTCGATCAAACTCTCCGGCGGGTCCCACAGCTCGGGCATTACGTCGAGATCCTGGTGTTGTAGCGCGGCCGCGGCGATCAAATCCCGCCGCCCGCACAAAATCCCCGAAGCCTGTGGCCCACCGATGGCCTTGCCGCCGCTAAAGGCGACCAAATCGGCTCCAGCGGCAATGAAGCGCTGCAAATTGCTCGCTGGCGGCAACTGCCCTGCCGCATCTACAATCACCGGCACACCGCCCTTGCGCGCCGCAGCCACCACCTCTTCCAGCGACGGCTGAGTGTGCGCGTATGCCACGTACACGATCGCCGCCGTCCGCTCGGTAATCGCCGCCTCAATCTCCCACCCTTCCGCATCGCGTATTCCCGCCCCGGAAAAGCGGTCGGCAATCCCCACTTCCACTAACTCGATTCCCACCGAACGCACTGCGTGGTCATAGAAGTTTCGGTGGCTGCGTGCCATGATCACTTCGTTCTTCATCCCGGACGTATCCGGCAAGCGGTTCATCTTTCCCGGATCCAATCCGGTCACACAAGCGGCCGTCCCCAGCAACAAGCCCGCCGCCGCCCCACTCGTCACGTATCCGGCCTCCGCGCCCGTAATCTCGGCGATAATCTCCCCGGCCCGCGCCTGCATCTGCGCTATATCCACGCAGCGCTCCGACGCCTGCCGCATGGCCTCGGCCACCTCCGGGTGCATGATCGACCCGCTCAATCGCGTCGCTGGTCCCACGGCGTTGATAATGGGATCGACGCCTAATTCTCGATATATGTCCATTTTTAGAGCGGCTTTCCCCCGCCGTCGTAGAGTAAGCCGGGGGCCGGGAAGCGAGAGCAGAGTGCCCGCACTTCAGCCGCGATCTCGGCGTATTCCGCTTTCCGGTCGTCGAGTTCCAGCGCTTTATTGGCCCGGACCTGAGCCACCCGGTCCATCCACTCGGCCAACTGCTCCATCTGTTCTGCACCAAAGCCCCGGCTGGTAATCGCCGGCGTGCCGATGCGGATGCCACTGGGCTTGCGCGCTGGCCGCGGATCGAATGGCACGCGATTGAAATTGCAGACGATACCCGATGCGTCCAGTGCCTTGGCCATCACATAACCAGTAATGCCCTTGTTGGTCACGTCCATGAGGATCAGGTGGTTGTCGGTGCCGCCCGAACTGAGGGCAAAACCGCGCGCCGACAGCGCAGCGGCCAAGGTCTGAGCGTTGGCGACGATCTGCTGGGCATACAGCTTAAACTCCTCGCTCATCGCCTCCTTGAGCGCCACGGCAATCGCCGCGGTGGTGCTGTTGTGCGGCCCGCCCTGCAAGCCTGGAAACACCGCCTTATCAATGGCATCGGCGTACTCCGCCCGGCACAAGATCATCCCGCCGCGCGGCCCCCGCAGCGACTTGTGCGTAGTCGTAGTTACCACATCTACGTGCGGCACGGGACTGGGATGCACCCCGGCGGCCACCAACCCGGCAATATGCGCGATGTCGGCAACCACGATGGCCCCCACCGAATGCCCAATCTCAGCAAAGCGCGCAAAATCAACGATGCGCGGATAGGCTGTGCCGCCGCAGAAGAGCAGTTTGGGCCGATTCTCTTTGGCCAGCGCTTCGACTTGCTCGAAGTCGATCTCGCCCGAGTCTCGGCACACACCGTATTGCACGGACTTGTAGTGCATCCCCGAGATGCTGACTCGGTCGCCGTGCGTCAGATGACCTCCGTGCGCCAGCGCCAAGCCCATGACCGTATCGCCCGGTGCGCACAGGCCGACGTACACGGCCTGATTGGCCGGTGAGCCCGAATAGGGCTGCACATTGACGTGCTCGGCCCCAAAAACCTCCTTGGCTCGCTCGACGCAGAGCCGCTCGATCTTGTCAATTTCTCGCTGGCCCTCGTAGTAGCGCGCGCCTGCGTACCCTTCGGAGTACTTATTCGTCAGGATCGAGCCGCTGGCTTCGAGTACGGCTTGACTGGCGTAATTTTCAGATGGGATCAGGCGAATTTTGTTGTGCTGACGCCTGTTTTCAGCGCGAATGATGGCCTCGACCTCCGGGTCCACTGCCGCCAGCGTCCCGGCGATTTCGGGCTGCACCGCCACTGCCTCCATTGGTTTTGTCCTCCCCAGCGCGTTTGTTAATTTTGGTTTGAATAGCTCACAAAAATTACGGCGGGGTATTTCTATGAGCAAGTATCTGGGCATCGACGCTAGCACCCAATCCATCACCGGCCTACTCATTGACGCGGAGCAGAGCACCATCGTCGCCGAAGCGTCCATCAACTTCGACGAGCACTTCAAAGCCACGTATGGAGTCGTCAACGGCGTCTTCGACCTCGGCGCAGGCGTGGTCCACAGTGCACCCCTGATGTGGGCTGAAGCGCTGGACCTGCTCCTGCAAACGCTCGTCAATCAAGGCCACGATCTCGGCACCGTGCGGGCAATCGCCGGCAGCGGCCAGCAGCACGGCACCGTCTATCTCAACGCCAGCGCCGCTAGCGCCTTAGCAAACCTTTCACCGACCCAGCCGCTCAAAGACCAACTCGCCACCATCTTCTCCCGCGCCACCGCGCCCATCTGGATGGACACTTCCACAGCCTCGCAATGCGCCGAGATCGAAGCGACCGTCGGCGGACGCGACGCACTGCTCGCGCTTACCGGCAACGCGGCCTTTGAGCGCTTCAGCGGGCCGCAGATCCGCAAGTTTTACCAGACCGAACCCGACGCTTACGCCGACACCACGAACATCGGCTTGGTCAGCTCCTATGTCGCCAGTCTGCTCGCCGGACAGCTCGTCGGCGTTGACCCCGGCGACGGCAGCGGCACCAACATGATGGACATTGCCGCGCGCCAATGGAGTGCGCTCGCGCTCGACGCTACTGCTCCCGACCTAGCCGCCAAACTCCTACCCATCGCCCCTTCCGGCCAGCCCGTCGGCCCCATCAGTTCTTACTGCGTGGGTCGCTACGGCTTTGCGGGCGACTGCCTCGTGTTGCCCTTTTCCGGCGATAATCCGTGCAGCCTTATCGGCCTCGGTCTCGTCGCTCCGGGCCAAGTCGCCCTGAGCTTGGGCACTTCGGATACTCTTTTCGCCTGCATGGACCAGCCGCGCACTTCCGCAGCCGGCGAGGGCGCAGTCTTTGCCTCACCCGACGGCACGCACTACATGGCTCTGACTTGCTATCTCAACGGCAGCTTGGCCCGCGAAGCCGTACGCGATCAATACGGCATGAATTGGGATCAGTTCACCAGCGCCCTACGCGCCACGCCGCCGGGCAACAACGGCGCACTCATGCTCCCTTACTTCGCACCGGAAATCGTCCCCAAAGTCCCCCGACCCAGCGTCGTCCGCCAAAACCTCGACCCCACCGACGCGCCGGCCAATATCCGCGCCGTCATCGAGGCCCAAGCCCTTTCCTCGCGCATCCACGCGCGTTGGATGGGAGTAGAAATTTCCTCGCTCTACGTCACCGGCGGCGCATCGGCCAACGCCGAAATCCTGCGCGTCTTCGCCAACGTCCACAACTGCCCGGTCCACCGCTTCGAGACAACTAATTCGGCGGCGTTAGGCGCTGCCTTGCGCGCCGCCCACGCTCACCAATCCTCAGCCGACCATGCGCCTTCGTGGGCGGAAGTCGTCGAGCCATTCGCGCAGCCGGTCGCCGGATCAACGATTGAACCAGAGCTAAGAGCCGTAGCCGCGTACGACGAACTCATCGGCCAGTACGCCGCCCTAGAACAAGCGCACACTTAGGGGCCTGTTCGACACAAAAAAGATCGAGTTATATGCTAGGCCCGCTGGCAGCTAAAATGGGTATTAGAAACGCAATATTGACCGAACAGGTTTGTTATTAACGCACATAGTGAACAAGGTAACAACTCGACTCGGTAGTTCGACATGGAAGAAGCCGCTTGACACAGGGCCTTTTTTCAACTATCCATGTTTTTCACCTTCGATGTCGAAAACCCTGTGTAAAACGTGCATTCACAGTAAAACATAACCTTTTATGAGTATTGGATTGGCTGCGACAAAAAGAGCGCCGGTTTGCTCTGGACAGAAGGCCACCTGCTGGGCCGTGACGGCGATTATCGGGCTGATGGTCGTCGATTCATGGGCTGTGAATTCAGCCGTGCTGGCCAGAGTCGGGAGCGAGGTCATTGTGGTAGATGACTTGCTCCGCGCCGAGCGCAATATGCGCCGTTTTTCAGCGGAAAATGCTCGGGAAATGCTACAGCCTTTTATCGATCGCAAGCTGCTGGTCTTAGAGGCCAAGGCGAAGGGTCTGGATCAGCATCCCGACGTGGTCGCAAGCGTGCAACAGGCGCGCGACCGAAGGCTGGTCGAACGTCTGTACGCGGAAGTCACGGGAGACGTTTCCATATCGGAAGAGGAACTCCGGTCGCATTTCCACCAAAGCGGATTGCACAAAAAGCGGGAAGTGCGGGCGAGTCATATTCAGGTAGGCAGTCTCGCAGAAGCCCAGGCCGTACAAGAGCAACTGCGGCAAGGTGCCAATTTTGCAGAGCTGGCGCGTGAGCAATCCCTAGATCGCACATCGGCACCCAAAGGTGGAGACATGGGTTTCTGGCAGGAGGAAGAAGCACGGCACAGCGGGTTTGTCGCCGAGCTTTTTCGCCTACAGGTCGGCCAAGTGTCCGAACCGTATCGCAACTCGCAGGGAACTTACCATCTGATCAGAGCCGATGAAGAGCGATACGTCACTTTTGAGAGTCAAAAAAAGACGCTGCGGCAAGCACTAGAAAAGCAGCAAAAAAAAGACCGCTGGTCCAAATACTTAGCCAACCAGAAAACGCACTTTGGTTTTTCAGTAGATGCACAGGTATTGGGCGTATTGCTGCAGCGAGGGCGATTGGCTGAAGGCGGTGTGCCCGTACTAGAGGTAGAAGACCACGCGCGCATCCTGCTGCGCTATAGTGGAGGAAGCATCGACCTGAACGCGTACATGGCTTTGATAGAGGAGGCCGAACCCAAGCGTCGTCCCCACGCCATAGATAGCACCGCCGTGGTCGAATTTGCCCAAGACGAAACACTGCGCAAAATCCTGCTGCCTCTGCTGGCCCAACAACGGGGGTTGGACCGCGAGGAGGCCGTGGTCCAGTTCGTGCAGGATAATCGCGAAGAAGCCATGGTCGAGATGTTGCGGCGAACAGAAGTAGAATCGCGCTTCGTCACAGAGGAACAGCAGCGCACTCTATATCGGGACCTAGCAGACGAATTCACCCTGCCAATGCGCACGTTTTTTGCCGGTGCCCTAGTCGATTCGGAACCAGCTTCGCGCGCTATCGCCCAGCGCGTGCGCTCCGGTGAGGATATGGCCGAGATCATGCGCGAGTATCCGACATTTAAAGGGCGCGTACGCCAGTTCGACATATTTAACTTCACGCTGGCTGACACGGCGACGGCCCAAGGCGCTATGGCCACCATGATCCAAGCCGTGCAAGGCATGCCGGTTGGCAGCATCAAGGGCCCGCTTCTCATCCAGTTGAGCGGCAATATGGAGGGGTATCTCGTGCTCGAAGTACTGGCGACGCGCCCGGAAAAAACTCTCTCTTTTTCTACATCCAAGGTGCAGTCCAGAATATGGCGTCAATTGCGCTACGCCCATCGGCACGCGATTGAAGAAGACTTTGATAGCTATCTAAATGAGTTGAGGCATAAGTACAGGACTGAGATAGTTGTCGATGAACAGGCCCTGTCTAGCCTAGAGAAGTAGCGGCTCTGCGTTTCTACGCCTAGACGAGCCCAGATATCCCTACTCTAAATGCGGAAGGAGGTGAATGGATACAACGTTCGCAACTGCAGGAGCAGAAAAGAGCAATATCTCTAACTCTATCCTAAGGAGAAAAGTATGCGCAGGAACTCACTCATAGCAGCAATGTTGTCCGTGGCACTGGCGAGCTTCGCCTGGGGCCAGTCCAATGCCAACGGCATTGGCTACTTCGCCTTAGAGGTGCCTGCTAATGTTACCATCACCATTGATGGCGACGATAGCGACTGGGCGTGGTTCGACCCCATTTTCACCGTTGGTCCCGACGAGATGTACGAAATCCAGAAGGCCGAAGTGCTGGACAAGAGCGATCTCGACGTGGCCATTATGACGGCGTGGACGGGTACGGACCGCGACAACAGGCTCTACGGCTTTGTGCGCGCCACCGACGACACGCTAGTCGTCACCTCGGATGTCTTTGACGATGGCTGGCGCGACGATGATCTCGAGATCATCACCGATGCCAACGCCAGCGGCGGTCCGCACGACGGCGATGGCGAGTCGGGCACGCGCGCCGAGGGGCAGCAGTTTACCATGCATCTGCCGGTCCCCGGCATATATGAAACGCCCTATGGCGGCGACGGCTCGTGGTGGTTGCGCTGGCAGGTGGTCGAGGAAATCCACTGGATGGACGAGTTCGCCGAGTCCAGAGTGACGACTAATCCTCCAGGAGCGACCACGGGTTCGACCAACGTCACGGTCAACTACGAGTACAGCATTCCCCTCTGGGATTACGCGTCGTTGGACGGTGCGGATAACAGCATCCGCCACGAAAACGAGGCTGGGCAGATCATCCGCCTGACCTATCAGTTGAACGAAGCGGATAATCCCGAAGATCGCCGCACGCACCAGCTAGCAACAACCGGTGAGGACGGCGCTTCGGGCAACTGCGATGTTTGCTCGGAATACACGCTGCTTGGCGCGGACGAGTACGATCGCGCCGACGGCGGCGCGGGCACCGCAGTGGAATCCGAGAGCTGGGCAAAAATCAAAGCGACCTTCAGCGACTAACCAAACGGTCCTTTGAACACTATTGGGCGGCGGCATCTGCCGTCGCCCAATAACCGCCAGTGCAATTACACTTTCCGAGGTTAACACGATGGTACGGTTCGGCGCGTGGTTTTGTTCCCTAGTGGTGTTGGCAGGATGTGGACGTTATTTCGACGGACCAATTCAGCCAGCCCCGCAGGGACAGCAGGAGGCCGATATGGTGATTGAAGACGATGGCTTGATCACCTATTCGTTCGAGCGTCTGGAGATCGGCCTGCGCCCCATGACCGACGCCGAATTGAACCGCAAATTCCCACAGCAGTCCACGCAGGGGCCCGTATCGACCAATCCCTATACTTTCGGCAACTGGAAGCGCATGGGCGAAGAGTGGACGCCGCCCAAACACAGCGTATGGCTGCTAAAAGTTAAAAACTACGCCTACCCCAAAGTTGGTGTCGATCCTCTCAGGATCGAGCTAGTTTCAAAGGATGGATATCGCAAGTACACGCCCTTAGAACCGCTGCAAATCCTAGAATACTACTATTCGTTTATTCAGGGATATGCCGGCAACGAATACCGGCGTTTTAACGAGCGCGAAGATATGCTCAAGCGCACTATGTTTCAGGAGCAGATCATCTTCAGCGGCCAAGAATCAGAGGGTTTTGTCGTTTTTCCGAGCCTCGCACCCGACGTGACGGAGTTTTCCATCCACGTCAGGGGCATTGCATTGCGATACGATTACCGCAACGAGCCTGTAGAGACCAAGGATCTAACCTTTCACTTCCAGCGCGAAGTATTTAAGGGATTTCAGCCACCGCCCGAACTGGTGAATAAGCAATGATGGCTTCCTTTAGGCGAACAGCTTCGGTCGGGCTGATCCTGTCGTTCTGGATTGGGACGGCGGAACTGCGAGCCGATGTTTGGGGGGTCGGCTTGGGTGGGCAAGCCTGGGAGGAACCAGCGCAGACTATGGCGGGGGTAGTCGTAGGTGAAGGACAGGTCCTAGGACCGGCCAGCTTTTCGCTTGAGCAGAACATAACTCAGTTTATCGTCTGGGGAGTCGGCGCACCCAGCAGCTTTATCGCCGAGGGCAACGGACGAGTGTGGAACAATTCGGCGCGGGGCATTGCGGGGTCTGAGGTCCTAGTGGACGGGAATGGCACGACTAGCACGGAAAATAGCTTTAAGGAAGTGGGGGTCAATCAGCGCGGACGCATTTTTTTCATGGATCTCGGGGCTTCGTTCCCAGTTAGCCAAGTTGTTTTTTACCCTCGTGAAGGAGAGGATGAGTTCGTCGCTGGCTACGAAATATCACTCAATGACGGACGCACTTTCGACGCCAATGACTCGCCCGTTTACGAGGCCGTTCGCCAAGTGACGATCAACCGCGATCCAAGAGTGGATGTGCGCTTCCCCACGCAGCTAGTGCGCTTTATTCAGCTCAGAGTACTTTCACCCAATCCCTTTGAACTGGCGGAAATCGAAGTCCACGGCGAAGGCTTTGTGCCGCGTGGGCTCTACGAAACCCAGCTCATCCAGTTTGCCCAGCCTGTCAACTACGGCGCATTGACTTTTCGCGCGCGCAAAGTTTCGCTGGCCGAGCAAGGCGAAAGCAGCGCGGGTACCGATGAGTCAGTGCGGGTGATTGTGCAGATGCGCAACGGCGTTGACGAAACGCCTCTCGACTACTACCAAATCGCCGACGTAGAGACCCAGTCGGAAGTGCTGGTTAGCAAAGAGGAATACGAAGAACTGCCGTTGGTCCTCAAGGGCAGCATTCGCCCGGACGCCACGCACTGGTCCTCTTGGACGGAGCCGCTCATCGCCGAGTCCAGCGGTACGTACTCCATTCCGCTGGATCTACCGGGACCGCGCGATTTTTTCCAAGTGCGCCTGCGCTTTGAGGGCAATACCTCCGCCAGCATGCAGGTCGATAGCCTAGCCATCGTGCATACGCCGCCACTGGCCGCGCTGGCATTGAGCGAAGTGGCCCTATTGGACGATCCCTTTCCAGCCGGTGGGCGTGCGTCTGTTCCGGCTGGTCGGGATACGGTTTTTACCTACGACATAAAGGCCGACTTGGGCGAGGGAACCGGCTTTGATGGCGTGCGCATCTCGACGCTGATACAGCCCGAGTTTCTCAAACTGGAAATGGGGGATGAGCTGGCGGAGATACAGCCGGATAGCGTACACGTGGACGATACGGGCTTGCGCGTTTACTTCCCGTCCCGGCGCATTAGCACAGGAGAAGATGTGCGTCTGCGGATTACGTTTCGCTCGCAGGCTCTGCTCTTTTCCACCCAGTTTATAGGACAGCTTCTGGATACGACCGGCAGCCTTCCCCAGCGCATCGCCGAGGGCGACGCGACACGGGAAGTGGGCACGGACTCGCAGGAGGTAATTTTCCTCGCCAGCGGCGAAAGTGTGTTGCAGTCCTTTGCCGTTTCTCCGCCAGTAATAACGCCCAACGGCGATGGCATAAACGATTCGTCCGCCTTCTCTTTTGTGCTCATCCATTTGGTGCAGCCCGCCGCGGCGGAACTGCTCGTATATGATCTTTCGGGTCGCTTAATAAAAAACGTGCTATCCGATGCCCTGACTGCTGGACGTTATACTCAGTGGCACTGGGACGGAACGAACAATGCCGGCGACCTGGTGCCACCGGGGACCTATATCGCCAGAGCCTCGATAGAGGCGGCGGCCGATCAAGTCAACCGCATGAGCCTGATCCACGTGGCCTATTAGCGCGGAGAACTGAGCATGAAGCACCTGATGGCACTAGCTCTTTTGCTCTTGGCCCCTTGTTTTGCAGAGGCACAGGTAGAGCGATTGGTGCTAGGTACAGGAGATAACGGCTGGGAAGAACTAGCCGAGTTGATGGGCGGCATATGGGTCGTGGACGGCAGCCTGCAGCCCTACGAATTGGATCCAGCGGTCAATATCGCGCTGGGCGAGAAGAAGGGCAGCTCGCGTTACGACGTCTTCGGCAACCCCTGGGGGGGAGAGCGGGCCGGGCCGCAGGCTGCACGCCTCATTCCCGGCCAGCCTGAGGTCCTCGGAGATAATGGCTTTAATCAGACAGTGGATGGCGATACGACCCGCTCCGTGGCCATTGTCTCCGGTTTTTATTACTACAACCTAGGTTGGGAATTGCCCATCAACCGCATCCGCTTTTTTTCTCCGGAGGAAGGACGCACCCAGACCGATGATCAAAAGCGGATCACGCCAGGTTTACCGCTCAAAAACGCCTATCCAAAACTGTATGAAGTTTGGGCTGCAATTGATGGAGAGCGCTTCAAGCAAGGGCAGTTTGACCTCTTACTAGAGCAGAATCTCAACCAGACCACGCGCATCGCCAATGCTCGTTTTCCCACCCAGCCCCTACAGTTCATTTTCATAAACTTCCCGGAACTGGGCGTCATTGCCGAGGTAGAGTTTTACGGCGAGGGTTTTGTGCAAAAATCGCAATACCTCTCCAAGGTGATCGACATCGGTGAGCCGGTCAATTTCGGGCGGGTCATACCTTATTTCAACGGATTTGCCAAAAAGAGCATAGACAGCGAACCCGAGCTTTTGGCAGAAAATCCCATCTCCTTTTCGCTGGAAACGCAGACCGGCCGGGATGATACGCCACAGGTTTACACCATCTACACTGAGTTGAGGACCGAGCGCGAAGTGAGTTTTGCCGAATGGGACAAAGCGCCGTACGATGATTACGTGCGCCCTAGAGCTCGTGGACCGGAGCGGCCCGACGTGGACAACTGGAGCTTCTGGTCGGTGCCACAAGGAGCGTCCACGGGCGAGGGCATAGAGATCCTTTCGCCGGATAATCGGCAGTATCTCAAAATCAACTTCACGATGAAAAGCGAGGATTTGTTCACCTATGGCCGGATGGATTCGCTAGTCATAGAATACTCGCCTTTGCTGGTCGATGCAGTCGTCGGAGAGGTCGCATTACAGGACGAACCACAGCCGCTCGGGCGCAAAACGGAAGTGCCCTTGGGCGAGGAGCGCATTTTCACTTTTGACGTGCGGGCCGACTTTGAGTCGGAGACCAAAGCGGGTTTTGACGCCTTA
>JAJDYK010000299.1 GCA_022825185.1 Candidatus Latescibacterota bacterium
CAGCCAGGTGCAAAACGGGATGGCAAAGCCCGTGTAGATCAGCACCATGCCCACGTGCGTGTCGAGCAAGCCGAACGAGCGAATCACCTGAAAGAGCGGGATGAGGATCGAAGAGCCGGGCAGCATTTGCGACATCACCACCACCATTAGCAACAAGGTGTTGCCGCGAAAGCGGAAGCGGGCAAAGGCATACGCGGCGCATATGCTAAATGCGAGGGCGATTAGGGCGGTAGAAAGGGAAATCACCATGCTGTTGGCAAAGTACTTCACAAACGGCCCGGTGTCCCACATCTCGACATAGGCGCTGAAAGTGACCGAGCGCGGAAAGACCAAAGGCGGTGTCTGCGTCATCTCGGACAGGGGACGCACCGAAGTCGTGACCACCCAGATCAGCGGCATCACCAGCGCGAGGACAAAGACCGAGCCTAAACCGTAGGCGAGATAGGCGCGGACTTTTTCCTGGGTTTTAATTCGCATCCCCACTCCTCCTCTCCTCGCGGAAGAGCACGCGGATGAAGACGATGCTCATGGCTAACAAAAAGAGCAGCAGAATCAGCGCTGCTGCCGCGCCTTTGCCGAGCCGCAGATGCTCAAAGGCGATGCGATAGACTGTAATCGGCACCACCTGCGTGGCCTTGGCCGGGCCGCCCTCGGTCATTATGAAAATCAGCGCGAAGTCGTTGACCATCCAGATGGTGGCGAAGAGGAAGACCACGCCGATCACGTGTTTGAGCTGCGGCAGCGTCACGTGGAAGAAGCGCCCGAACACATTGGCCCCATCGACGTGCGCGGCCTCGTATAGCTCGGCGGACACTCCCTGCAAACCCGCTAGCAGCATGATGGTGATATAGGGCATGAAGCGCCAGACATTGGCCACTACCACTGCGCCCATAGCCGCGTCTGGCTGCGCCAGCCAGGGAACGTTGGCGTCGATGAAGCCGAGGCTCAGGAGCGTGTGATTGACGAGGCCGAAGCTGTCGTGGAAGAGCCAGCGCCACATGTAGCCGGTTACGACCGGGGCGATGGCCCAGGGGATGAGCAGAAAGCCGGTAAAGACGGGTCGATACTTGCGAATCTCGTTGAAGATCAACGCCATTCCCAGGCCTAGGACGAAGGCTATCGGCAGGGAGTAGAGCGTAAAGCGCACCGAACTCCAGATGCTGTTGACAAAGGTGCGGCTGCCGAAGAGCTTGGCGTAGTGAGTCAGGCCGATGAACTCGTCGCCAGCCCCGCGAAAGAGCTTCACCTTGTACAAGCTCATGATCAGATTGCTGAACACCGGGTAGAGAATGACGACCGCCAAGACCAGCAGGGCCGGTAGCAAGAAATAGTACGGCGTCAGATTTTTGCGCAGCGCGCCTTTAGTAATCACTCAATACCTCGTTTACTTCTTCGGCGGCAAAGTCTAGCGCTTCCTTAGGGCTTAGAGAGCCGGTCAGCGCCATGTTGACTGCGTCGGCAATGTGCCGCTGAATCTGCGTCACTGCCGGATGGCCCGGCCAACCTAGCCCATTGGCCCCAGCGATGGCGAGTTGGTCTAGGTCGATGTAATCGGACTGCACGCCTTCGGCATAGGCTGCCTTTAGCGTGGGAATGCCGCCCATGGTCGGGTTGGGGTTGCGCCAGACCGGATGGTCCAAATCCAGCGCCTTGACCACTTCCCAGGCTTCATTGGGCACCTTGGTATAGCCCGTTATGGCAATCATAATTACGTCGAGCAATGTCCGCGATGGATGAGGTTCCAGCGGCTCGGCCGGGCCGGGCACTTGCGCCAGCGCCAAATTGTTCAAATCGAAGTCGTAGTTGCCGTGGACGATATCCTGCCACCACGGCCCCTCAATCGACAGCGCGGCCTTGCCGGTTGACCAGTGCGCGGCGTTCTCGTCGAAGCGATAGGCCGCGCTGCCGGCTGGCAAATAGCCCTTGTTTTTCATCTCCACTAGAAACTCCAGCGCCGCCTGCCCGGCCGGGCCGTTAAAGGCGGCGGCAGACCAATCCTCGTTAAAGACGCGCCCGCCCGCTTTGTACAGCAGCGGCAAAAAGCGGTAGGCCGTGTCCAGATTGACGCCCCCAGGCATGGTAAAAGGCTCGATCCCCGTGCCCGCGAATTTTGGGCCGAGCGCCAACATCTCGTCCCAAGTCTTGGGAACATCGAGGCCCATCCGCCCCATAATGTCGGTGTTGACCGCCAGCACGAAGGGCAGCATGGTCACTGGCAGGCCGTAGTGTTTGCCGTCGTATTCGACCAGTTCCCAGACGTTGTCGAGGATGCGCTCCTTGACTTGGGGGAAATCGGGGAAATTCTCCAGCGCGTACAGTCCCCCCAACTCGCCGAACTCCACCGAGTACTTGTGATGCACTCGCACGATGTCCGGCCCATCGCCGACGATGGTGGTGCTGATCAAGCTCTCGCGCTGCGTTGCCCAGTCGCGGAACTCCAACTCGATTTGGATGTCGCTGCGCGCGGCGTTGAAGTCGGCCACGGCCTGCTGCACCCAGGCGCGCAGACCCGGCACGCCCCCGAACTCCCACAACACCACCGTGGTCGGCTCGCCGGGACGCGGGCGGTCGTCGCCTCCGCAGGCGATCAGGCCCACAAAGAGCGGGATGAGCATTCTTTTTACGTACATACGAATAGCATATACAGGTCAATAATCCTCCAAAATTTCATCCACTTCTTCCGCCGCTTGATCGAGCGCCTCCTTGGGGGACAAGGTCCCGCTCAGCGCCATATTGACCGCGTCGGCCATCAATCGCTGGATCTGCGTCACCGCCGGATGTCCCGGCCACGCTAGGCCGTTTTGTCCAGCCGCAGCTAGCACCTCGCCGTTGATGAAATTCGACTCGATCCCCGGTGCGTAGGCGATCTTCTGCGTGGGGAAGCCCAACATCTCGGCGTTGGGGACGTGCCACTGCGGGTCGTCGAGCCACAGGGCCTTAATCACTGTCCAAGCCTCCTCCGGCGCTTGGGTATAGCCGGTGATCGCCACCATAACCAAGTCCAGCAAGGTGCGCGGCGGATGCGGCCCGAGGGGCTGGGCCGGTCCGGGCAACCGGATCAACTGCAACTTCTCCACTGGGAAGTCGTAGTTATTGGACACAATGTGCTGCCACCACGGCCCCTCAATCGACAACAGGGCTTTTTCTGTACACCACGTTGCCGCGTTCTCGTCAAAGGCATAGGCGGCACACGCCGGCGGCATAAAGCCCTGTTCCTTCATCGCCACGAGGAACTCCAATGCCGAGATGCCGGCTGGGCCGTTAAAAGCGGCCCGCGTCCAGTCCTCGTTGAACACCCTGCCGCCCGCCTTGTAGAGCAGCGGCAAAAAGCGGTAGGCCGTGTCTTGGTTCAGCCCCGCTGGCATGGTGAAGGCGAAAAGTCCCCGCTCCTTGAGCACCGGCCCCAGCGCCAGCATATCCTCCCAAGTTTGGGGCACTTCCAACTCGTACGCGGCCAATAGCGCCTTGTTGACCGCCATGATAAAAGGCAAAATCTGGATGGGCAGCCCAAAGTGCTGGCCTCCGTACGCGACGTGTTCCCACAGATTGTCGAGAATACGCGCTTTGACTTGGGGAAAGTCCGCAAACCGCTCCAGCGCGTACAGCCCGCCCAACTCGCCGAACTCGACTGAGTACTTGTGGTGGACGCGAATGATGTCCGGCCCCTCGCCGGCAATCGTCGAGGTAATCAGGCTCTCGCGCTGCGTGGCCCAATCCCGATTCTCGTAATCGACGCGGATGTTGTCTTGTGCGGCATTAAACTGGTTCACTGCCTGCCGCAACCACCGGTCTTGCTCCTCTACTCCGCCGAACATCCACATCGCAATCTGCACCGGCTCGCCGGGTGCTCTTTCTCGGTCGGTCGCGCAGCCGCTAGTGAGCAGCACTGCCCACGCGCAAAAAACCCATATCACCATCGTTCGTTTCACGCCGGTTTATAGTAGCCAAAGCGCCAATGGCCCACAACACGGGCCGCGCCCGCTGGACACGTCTGGCCGTATTACTTACTAATGAGAGCCAACACTCAAACCCAACACGGCTTATGCAAAACGTCCTCATCACAGGTGCTACGGGTCTGATCGGCACAGCCGCTGTCGCCAGCCTGCGCACCCGCTATAACTTGCGCGCCCTCAACCGCCGCCCACTCCCAAACATCGACTGCTACCAAGCCGACATCGCCGATCTCGATGCCATCCGGCCGGCCTTTGCGGGGATCGACGCGGTCGTCCATCTCGCCGCCCAGATTGAAAACGATATAGCGGCGATCTTCCGCGCCAACTTGCAGGGGACGGGGAATGTTTTTGCCGCAGCTCACGAGGCCGGGGTGCGCCGCGTCCTCTTCGCTAGCAGTGGGTCGGTCATGGGTGGCTACGCCGCGCTCTCGCCATACAAGGAGCTTTTGGCTGGCGAGTACGACCAAGTGCCCGCTGAGTGGCCGATGCTGACCGCACAATCGCCGCTGCGGCCAACGGGACTATACGCAGCTAGCAAGGTCTGGGGCGAGGAGCTAGGCCGCGAGTACGCCTCGTCCCACGGCATGTCTGTCCTCTGCCTGCGCTTTGGCCGCGTCAACCCGGAAAACCGCCCGACCCATTCCCGCGAGTTTTGCGTCTGGTGCAGCCAGCGCGACGCCGTGCAGATGATCGAAAAGTGCCTTGCCGCCTCCTTCGACTTGCCCTTCGACACCTTCTTCGTCAACTCGGACAACAAATGGGGCTACCGCGACTTAGAACACGCTCGCCAGACGGTGGGCTTTGTGCCCTCAGACCGAGCCGAAGACTACCGCTGAGGAGAAAATCCATGCTGCCTTTTGCTGTGTGCGCGATTTTATTCGTGGCTTCTGCTGTGCGCGCGGACGTGAACATCAACGCTCCCTTTTTGGAGACGGTCCCGACCATTGACGGCGACCTTGCCGAGTGGAAGGACCTCGCTCACAACGATGGCATCTGGGACATGCGCCGTATTAGCGAGGCTAGTTTCTACCGCCTCGATCGCGGTGCGCGCAACCGCCTCACCGACCACGGCGACGAGCCGCACCTTGAAGACGACTTGCGCGCCCGCTACTACATTGCTTGGGACGCGCAAAATTTCTACTTCGGGGCCGAGGTCTGGGACAATGTCAACGACCTCGACGACCCCGATCCGGCGGACAAGCGCTGGTATTTCAAGGATGCGATTTGCTGGTTTATGGAAGGCCCGCGCGACCGGGCCAACGAGCGCTTCGGCCAAGGCGACAACGCCTTCTGCTTTGTCGCCGACCCGCAGCGCACGCCGCAAAACGCTTGGTGGCGGCACGGCGCGCCCGGCCAGAGCTACATTGAAGAGCCGATTCCCGAGGCCGCTTGCGACTATGTGGTGCGCATGGATCCTTGGGGCCGGAGCGCGGCTGATTTTATCTTGGAGGCCCGCGTGGATATGCACGCGACGTTTGCCCACAGCGACCCCCGCTGGCAGCCGCCGCAAGTGGGCGACGAATACAGCATGGAAATCGTCCACACCGACCCGGACGGCGGCGCGTACGGCGGGCACTTCATGATCTACGGCAATGGCGATGACGACAACACGTGGGGGCGGATGATTTTAGTCGGGCCCCGGATGCCGATTGGGCGGCTCGCCGAGTAGGAGAAAGAAAATGCACCGTAGCGCAGTACTTCTGTCCTTGGTAACTGCGACCCTCATCGCCCTCGTCGGCTGCAGGTCCAATCCGGTCTCCACGGGCGGGCGAGCGCCTGCATTCACCTTACCGGCGGCGGATGGGACTTCTGTTTCCCTGTCCGACTTACTCGACGACCGCGCGGCCGCGGTACTGCTGTTCTACCGAGGATTCTTCTGAGGTTCCTGTCGGAGCCAACTAGGTGAGTTGGCAGATGTGTATCCTGAGTTTCTAGAGCGCAATGTGTCACTTGCGGCGATCAGCACTGATGACATCGCCGACGCGCTGAAAATGGTGGAACTCACCGGCGCTGAATTCGCCATTCTGTCAGATAAGGACGCCGAGGTCGCCAAGGACTACGGAGTTTACAACCTGCTGAATGACGGTGTCGCGACGCCGTCCGCGGTCATCGTCTTGCCTGGGGGCGATGTCGAATGGAAATACGTCGGGGAAAGCATCTCCGACCGGCCGTCGCCCGATGCAATTTTGGCTCAAGTTGACCGATTGATACAGTGAATCGCCTTCATTCAACGGCTTGCTCATGGAAGAGGAGCTTTTTTCTTTTCGAGCCTGTGAACGACGTCGAGCAATCCGTCAATGGATAGATCCTCGTCGAGTAGGGGCCAGTGGATACCGTAGCCTGAAGGAGAGATTTCAAAGAGGTTCTTTGCTTCGTCAGACGCATTTTGCAAAGCAGGGGATATTTCGCTCACTCGAAAGGTTCTTTCTCGCCCATCGATAGTCAGAATCATGCAATCCCCGTCAAAGTGAAGTCCGGTTACTTGATGATGTTTTTTCATTGCTGACGCCTCCGCTGAAATTCTTCCCATTGTTGTTCAATATATTCAAAATGCTCAAAAATGATTTTTTTAATTTCTCTTCTATCACGTGGAGATAAACTATACGCATAGGCTTCTTCAAGATCAAAATTTTCCCGATCAAGCCAATATTTACATTCTCTCTCTCCCTTTCGACAGTGGATATGAATAGGTTCGTTGCCTTCATTGGCATAGAAAAACAACCGCCAGCCTAAAATCAGAAGCACCGTTGGCATTTCTTTTTTACCCTCAATCCCCGTTCCACGAGTCAATACGCTCGACTATCTGTTCCAACTGCTCCTTCCACTCGAATTGCTTCTTCATTACTTCCTTGGTCATATAATGGGTGCTCGAAATGGCTAAGGCCACCTTGTCTATGCTCTTTCCCTGCATATGCTCTTCGGTATATGACGGCCAACTTTCATATTTTTTAGGGTCTGGAAGAGATGGTAAGCCTGTAGCTTCTGAGAGGACAGAACCGGGAAGGTAATTTTCAATTTCCTTGGCGTCAGTGATCCAAATATGCGCGCCGTCTATCTTTCCGACCTCCTCTCGAATTCTCAGCACCCTCGATTTTAGGTCAGAGTCCTCGGCCTCTCGATCGCCATCACACACGACGATGAGGTTGTGATTGATTTGGAACAGGTTGGCGAGTTCGGTGGCCTCGTCTTCAGGCGACTTGAACTCTACTCGTGCTAAGAGCGCACCACCGTAGAATACGCACTGATAATCGCGGCCTTCTCGAAGACTGCCATCGGTATAAAGCTCAATCCAGCGATTGAGATAAATGCGGTCCGAAGGTCCCTCTACCCAAATGAGTCCGTTCGCTTGGAGCAAATCCGACGGCCTTGCTCCCAATTCAGAAACTACCTTGATAAGATTAGAATGCGTGTGGACGGTTTCCGTGTGGGCGGACTCGCCATCGTGGAGTACGCGGATAATCTGGGCATTATCAGATACGCCGAAAAAGTCGAGGGCGATGCTCGAATGGGTCGTCAGGAAGATTGTCGCTTTTTCTTTGATTGCGTAATCCTCAAGATACTGGAATAATCGCCGTAAGAGGGCCGGATGGAGGTTGTTTTCAAGTTCCTCAAAAGCGAATATGAACTGAGACTTCTCCTTATTCTCAATTTTGGGAATGACCAGTAGATTAAGTAGAACCAGAATAATAGTCTTCAAGCCGCTTCCCGATTTGCTGAGGGTAACCCAACCCTTTTTCTTTTCGTGAAGACAGACCTCCCAATGGCCCTTTAGTTTGTCTGATAGTTTGTCTGACTTATGATCGTGAACTTGTACTTGGATATTTGAAAACTGGCCATCACTTCCAAATATTAAATTCAGCGCGGCCAGAAGTTCTTCTTGGATAACTTCTCTTGAGAATCGCTCGTCAGATGTTAGAATGAGCCGACGTATTATATTTGTAGCTCCTTGACCGCCTCGGCCAAGTTCCATCTTTATATCTTCTAGTCCAGTCTCTATGTCCCGGTCCGCAAGGAGTCTGCAGAATGACGCCGTACGAAACTGGTGTGTTGTATCTCGTAGCATGTTCTGAACCCCTGAAGAGATATTTCCTGATTGTTTTGATGAGTAGCTAAACTGGTGCGTTGCGCTTTTCAGCATCTCCTCAACTGCTAAAGGGATATTTCCTGATTGTTCTGATGAGGAAGCTGGGAACCTTAAACTCGATACCTGCAATTCGTATCCATGCGGCGACGACTCGAACTGGCTTGGGGCCACTTCCCATATTAGCTTCTTGCCGACTAAAGGCTGTACGTCGCTGAACACAAGGTCTACATCCGAGCTTTGTCTTGTATGCCCTTGCCTTTCTGGAAAAACTTTCTTTAGCGACTCCTCGTCTAACACACCATGGCACTGGGTCTGCCATTCATGGTAAGACAGCTCGGCATTATATAGTGATTCAACCAAGTCCAAAAGATGGGATTTCCCAGAGTTATTACGTCCAATGATGACGTTAATCGGCTTGATTGTATCGAAGCCGACCCACTCCTTTTTGAAACAGCTATATCCCTTGAAATATATTGAGTCAATATTCATAAAGCGGCTTTCTCTTCTACGTCAATTTTGCCGGTTACAGGCTCGGTGATGAGGACGGAACGGTACTCTTGAAGATGTTCGTAGCGGTCTCGATTTTCGCCGCCAGCGTGCCGATTTTTATCTTCTCGTGGTCGAGGGAGACGACGGACAGCGCTGCGGTGCCGCACCGCAACGAACCTATAAATATAACGGGATGTTGAGACATAATCGAATTTTCTCTTATTTGGATATTTGGAGCATGGATATTGGCATCTCCGCGTGGAAGAGACATATCCCTCCGTCGCTAGACTCGACAGACCGCCCTCGCAAGGCGATATTGAGCGCGGCAAATCTTATTTTCGACAAGGAGCAACACATGAGTAGGGTAGATCAGATCGGCTGGCACGCCCAGAGCAAAACCGGCGTCATTGCGGCTGGTGGTGCTGGGGCTGTAGCCGCCGGTATTGAAATTCTCGGCGCGGGCGGCAATGCAGCCGATGCCGCAGCCGGCGCGATCCTCGCGCTCAACGTCACCGATCACGGGGCCTGTTCCATCGGCGGGGA
Source organism: Candidatus Latescibacterota bacterium (assembly GCA_022825185.1). Next base: position 9,070 of record JAJDYK010000299.1, read on the forward strand.
AGTGCCGGTGCTCGTGTGGGACGGGAACGCGGTCAAGTCGCTGTCCGGTCAGGGGCGCGCGCCGCTGTCGCCAGAGGCTATTGCTTGGTACATGGAGCACGGCATCCCAGACCGCGATATCAAGATGGCTCCGGTGCCCTCGGTCGTGGATTTGTGCATTACCCTTTTGCAGCAATACGGTACGCAGAGCTTTGCCGCGATTGTCGCGCCGACCTTGGCCCTGCTCGACGCAGGCGCGGAGGCGTGGCACCCCGACTTGGCGCGGACGTTGCGGCGGATGGTGGAGGAGGAGCACCGCGCCACTGGTAATCGCCAAGAGAAGCTGCAAGCGGCCTGCGATCACTTCTATGGCCGCCGCGCCGAACACGGTGATATAGCTGAGGACTTAGAGGCGTTCTACGTGGAGCAGGGTGGGTTCTTGCGCCGCGCGGACCTGGCCGCTCATAGGACTTTGATCGAAGAGCCGGTGGTAGTCGATTACCGGGGCTACCAAGTGTACAAGTGCGGCCCTTGGACTCAAGGCCCCTATCTGTGCCAAGCCCTGCGGCTGCTCGAAGGGTTTGATCTCAAAAGCATGGGGCATTGCTCGGCCGACTACGTCCACGTGGTCACCGAAGTGATGAAGCTGGCCATGGCCGACCGCGACGCGCACTACGGCGACCCCTTGTTCGTGGATGTGCCCATGAACGCCTTGCTGTCCGACGAATATACCCAGCTTCGGCAGCCTCTGATCGACATGGGGCAAGCGGCGTTGGACGCCCGCCCCGGCGATCCCCTCGGCATGAAGGCGGTGCAGGAGGGCGGCGTGTTCCAGCCCGGAGTCGGTGGCACTACCACATGCGTGGTGGCCGATCGCTGGGGCATGGTCGTATCGGCTACGCCGAGTGCGAATGTCTATCACGCTGGCGGCACCGGCAGCACGGGCGTCTCGTATGGCAACCGCCTGCGCAGTCTCAATACAACGCCCGGACATCCCAATTGCATCGCGCCGGGCAAGCGGCCCCGCATCACCCTGACGCCTACGATGGTACTCAAAGACGGCGCGCCCGTGTTGGCCATCAGCGTGGCTGGCGGCGATCTGCAAGACCAAGCGACCTTGAATCTGTTGCTCGACTTTGTGGAGTTTGGGATGCAGCCGGCCGAAGCGGTCATTGCGCCGCGCTTTGCCACGGATCACCACGAGGACTCGTTTGACCCCAATCCGGTGCGCGAGCAGACGTTTATCGAGGCCAGCTCGCTGGCCATCAGCTCTGCCGTCGATGCAGAGGTCCGCGACGAACTGGCGCGGCGCGGTCACCAAGTCGAGGCCCGCAACGGCCCCATCGCCACCCCGGTCATGCTGTGGGCCGACGCGGATACGTACTATGCGGCCGGCGATCCGGCTGCGGGCCGTCATGCGGCAGGGCTAGACGATGAATCCCGCTAGAATCGCCTCTGAAGCTGGCTTTTGATGACGTCGCCGACTGCGGCCCCTACATATCGAGAAGAGCACGCTCGCCAAGGCCCGGCTAGCGGCCTCACGCTTCGCTCTTTGGTGCTCGGCGTCATCCAAGTCCTCGTGGTGTGCTTGGGCGCGCCCTACGCCATCTGGGTCTTGGGGTCGTCCGAAATCACGTGGTCGTTCTTTCCGATTGCCGTCGGCTTCTCGTTCTGCTGCCTCATTCTGCTCAACATCCTGCTCAAGACGATCAACCCCGGCTGGGCCTTGCGGCCGGCCGAGATGATTACGGTAGTAGTAATGGGCTTGGTGACGACTGGCATTCCCATCTTTATGATGGGCTATGTGCTGTCGATTCCCACCACGCCCTATTACTTTGCCTCGGCTGAAAACCAGTGGGGGACGTATGTCTTGCCCTATCTGCCGGAGTGGCTGTTGCCGAGCAACGACGGCTTGGCCATGACTTGGTTCTTTGAGGGGTTGCCCCTCGGTGAGCCGATGCCTTGGGGCACGCTGCTCGATGCGTGGGCCATGCCGTTGTTTTGGTGGCTGAGTTTTATCTGGACCTTGTACGCGGTCTGTTTTTGCCTCGTCGTCATATTGCGCAAGCAATGGGTCGAGCGCGAGCGGTTGGCCTATCCGCTGATGGAGGTGCCGCAAGCGCTGGTGGCGGATGCCGATGGTCCGGCGCGCGTGCCGGCCATTTTGCGCAACAAGGTCTTTTGGATGGGAGCGGCGATCCCTCTGTGCATCGTATTGTGGAACATCGTCGGCTTTTTCTTTCACTTCTTTCCCAAGATCGAATGGAACCATCCCATCCAAATCGCGCACGGCTTTCCGACCATTAACATCCGCTTCTACTTTCCGGTCGTTGGCTTCATGTATTTTGCCAACCTCAACGTCACCTTCAGCATCTGGTTTTTCTTTTTGTTACTGTTGGTCGAAGAGGGTTTGTTTAATCGCTTTGGCGTTGGGGTTACGGAGGCAGACAACTTCGTGTGGGGCTTGCCGTCGACGTCTTGGCAGTGTTGGGGGGCGTTTGTGGTGCTGGTGTTGTGGGGGCTGTGGATGGCGCGGGATCACCTAAAGGATGTAGCGCGCAAAGCTTGGAATCCCGCCCATCCGGTTGACGACAGCCGCGAGTTGATGTCCTATCGCAGCGCGGTCGTCGGTCTGTTGATTGGGGTCGTCTACATGCTGGCATGGCTCAACAAGGCTGGCATGGAAATGTCGGTGGCGGCGTTTTTCTTGGGCGGCGTGCTGATTGCCTACTTGGGCATTACCCGCTTGGTGGTGCAGGCCGGCGTCTTTTACCTGACGACCCCCGTGGTCAGCCAAGCCATGACCATGATGACTTTTGGCACGAGTGCGATTTCGCCGACGGGCTTGGCGGCCTTGGGGATGAGTTATGGGTTCTTCAGCGATGTGCAGTCGATTTTTATGCCATCGGCTGCTCATGCCACCCGGCTGCACGACGCCATGCGCATGAGTCGTCGCGGCCTGTGTTTGGCGATTGCGCTGGCCCTGTTGATCGGCTTTATCGCCGCCATTGTGTACGTCATTGTCATGGCCTACGAGCAGGGGGCTTCCAACTTCAATTCCTGGTTTTTCCGCGTCTCCTCGGGCGCGGGAGTGCGCTCCTTTGAAGACGCAATGAGCAAAATAAAAACCCCGGCCGATTTCCACGCGCAAAAGTTAGGCTTCTTCGGCATCGGTGCGGCAGCTATGACGGTTTTGACGTTTATGCAGTATCGCTTTCCGTGGTGGCCCCTGCACCCGGTGGGTTTGGCGATCTCCGCGATCTGGATGGTGCGCAACCAAGCCCCGGCGATTTTTGTGTCTTGGGCGGCCAAGAGCCTGATCATGCGCTTTGGCGGCATTGAGCTATACCGCAAGGCCGCGCCTTTCTTCATCGGCCTGATTCTTGGGCACTTCTTCGGGGTGGGGATCTCGTTTATCGTCGATATGATCTTCTTCCCCGGCAACGGCCATCCCATCCTCCACGGCTGAGGCCGCGTTGTCAATCCATCCCGCACAGCAAGAGGGTACAGGCGTCACCGTGCGCTCCTTGCTCGTGGGCTGCGCGGTGGTGGTGTTGATCAGCTTGGGGGCACCGCACTCGATCTGGACGTTTGGCTCGTCTGAGATGACGTGGTCGTTCTTTCCGATTGGGGTGGGGTTTCTCTTTATCTGCCTCATCTTCGCCAACGCCCTGCTGAAGACCCTCAATTTTAACTGGGCATTGCGCCCTGCCGAGATGATCACCGTCGTCGTCATGGGCTTGGTCTGTACAGGCATTCCGGTTTTTCTAATCGGCTACTTCCTAGCCATACCGACGACGCCGTATTACTTTGCGTCCGCGGAGAATCAATGGGGCACGTACGTGTTGCCCTACCTGCCCGCTTGGCTGCTGCCGAGCAACGACGGCTTGGCCATGACTTGGTTTTTTGAGGGCCTGCCCATTGGCGAACCGACCCCTTGGGGCACCTTGCTAGCCGCTTGGGCTATGCCGCTGTTTTGGTGGCTGAGCTTTCTATGGACTTTGTACTTGGTCTGCTTCTGTGTGGTGGTCATTCTCCGCAAGCAGTGGGTCGAGCGCGAGCGGTTGGCCTATCCGCTGATGGAAGTGCCGCAAGTCCTCGTCGCCAATGCCGATAGCTCCCGCCGACTGCCAGCGGTCATGTACAGCAAAGTCTTCTGGGCGGGGGCGGCTATTCCGCTGTGCATTGTCTTGTGGAACATCGTCGGCTTTTTCTTTCATTTTTTTCCCAAGATCGAATGGCACCATCCCATCCAAATCGCGCACGGCTTTCCGACCATTAACATCCGCTTCTACTTTCCGGTCATTGGCTTCATGTATTTCGCCAACCTCAATGTGACCTTCAGCATCTGGTTCTTCTTTTTGCTAACGCTGATCGAGGAGGGTTTGTTCAACCGCTTTGGTCTCGGCGTCACTGAGGCGGATAAGTTTGTTTGGGGACTGCCCTCGACGTCGTGGCAGTGTTGGGGAGCGTTTGTGGTGTTGGTGCTGTGGGGATTGTGGATGGCGCGCGACCATCTCAAGGACGTAGTCCGCAAGGCGTGGAATCCAGCCTACCCGATTGATGACCGCCGCGAGTTGATGTCTTACCGCGCCGCCGTGCTGGGCCTCGTGCTGGGTGTTTGCTACATGCTAACTTGGCTGCACGAGGCTGGCATGGAATGGTCGGTGGCGATGCTTTTTTTGGCCGGCGTGCTCATCGCTTATTTGGGCATTACGCGCTTAGTGGTCCAGACGGGCGTGTTCTATCTGACTACGCCTGTGGTTAGTCAGGCGATGACGATGATGACGCTGGGCACTAGCGCCATTTCACCGACGGGGTTGGCGGCCTTGGGGTTGACCTATTCCTTTTTTGGCGATGTGCAGTCCATCTTCATGCCTTCGGCTGCGCACGCCGCCAAGTTGCAGCACAGTCTGCGCATTGCCCGCCGCGGCTTTGTTTTGGCCATTGCCTTGGCCGTGGTGCTGTCCTTTGCGGTTTCACTGACCAATCTCATCGCTATGGCCTACGAACAGGGAGCTTCCAACTTCAACTCTTGGATCTTCCGCGTCTCCTCGGGAGCAGGCGTGATGGCCTTTGGCGACGTGATGGCCAAGATCAAGGCCCCGGCCGATTTCCACGCGCAAAAGTTAGGCTTCTTCGGCATTGGCGCGGCGGCGATGTCCGTTTTGACGTTTATGCAGTATCGCTTCCCGTGGTGGCCTCTGCACCCGGTGGGCTTGGCGATTTCTGCGATCTGGATGGTGCGCAATCAAGCACCGGCGATTTTTGTGGCGTGGGCGGCCAAGAGCCTGATTATGCGCTTTGGCGGCATTGAGCTGTACCGCAAAGCTGCGCCGTTTTTCATCGGCCTGATTGCGGGGTACTTCTTAGGCGTCGGCCTTTCCTTCCTCGTGGATGTGGCGTTTTTCCCCGGCAATGGCCACCCCATCCTACACGGCTGATTTACAGTAGATCGTACGGGACGACGAGCACCTCGTCGCGGAGTTGGAAAACCTCTTCTACGGGGGCGACTATAATCTAGGGTCATTTCTGCTTGTAAATTGATGATACCATCATCAGTTTACAAGCTAAACAGCTTTGTTCGACTTCTCTCTGTGCCTTGTTCATATCCAAAGGCGCGGTAAATCCTGCCTGAAGGTAGGATGCAACTAGCGCAACATAGGGTGCGATGCAAAATGATGACACGCTCGATTTCTCGTTTGATCTGCATTCTTTTAAGCGTCTCGGCTCCTATTGGGGCCGAGCCAGCGATGGCTACCGCCGCAGAATTTACTTTCGAGCAGTACGAGGTCGTCATCGGCTCGGCCGAGCGCCAGACCGTTTTGACGGGGTTCCTGCTCGGTGGTGCTGTCGCGGATCTGGCCGTGGTGAACATCGATGAGAATGGCTACCGCCGCTTGCGCCTCTACGCTTTCGGCGACAGCACTTGGGTGCCGCGATTCGGCGCAACGCTGCGTCCCGAAGTGCTGTTCGTGGATGTGGCCAATATCGCCGGAAGCGACCGCTTGATTGCGTACGAGAGGGGTCGCCTGAACTGGTTCGATCCCGAATCGGCGACGGAACGGATACTGGTGGCGGTGACTTCCAACTTCAACCCGCCTCGCAGCGGCGAAATCCCTCATGTAGATGTCACCCGGGACGTGAACGGCGACGAGCGCGACGATCTGGTCGTGCCGGACATTGATGGCTTCTGGGTGTTCGTCCAGATGAGCGACGGTGCGTTCGCCGATCCGGTGAAGATCGGTCTCTCCACCGATATGAGTAGGATCTACGGAGCAGACGGATATCGATACGATCCTTGGTCGCAGAGCCGTGTTCACGAGGTGGACTACAACCGGGATGGTCGCCGCGACTTGGTGTTCTGGAACGAAGACCACTTTGAGGTTCATCTTCAGGACGAGCGTGGGCTGTTTACTCCGAAGGCGGAGACCTTTACGACCGATGTGGCGTTCGACTCCGACAATTTTTCCTCGCTCGCCACCGGAGATATGACGGGGCGGGTGCTGCACTCGTTAAGCGATATGAACGGCGACGGGGTCGCAGATCTGGTGGTTTTCTTGCTGGAGGGCCGGAGTATTGCCAGCAAGCGTTCCGCCTATGAGGTGCATCTTGGGACGCCAACAGCCGATGGCGGCACTGCGTTCGCACGGGACGTCGATATTGCGTTCAAGTCGGATGGCAGCATCCAACTCGGTATGGAGCGGCACGACTTTGATCGCGACGGCCAAGTCGAATTGATGTTCACAACCATTGAGGTCAAGTACCTCGAGAGCAGCCTCTGGAAAAAATTCAAGGGGTTCATGGGCGATGACGTCTGGCTGGATCTCGAGTTCTACCGCGTGGAAGGGGGCCGCTACCGCGACAAACCCAACGCCATCCGTAGAATTGCGTTAGATGGAGTACCTAGCCATAAGGAGCCGGGATGGGTGCCACTGGACATTGTGCTGCGAGGGGCGACGCACGAACGCCGCAAGACGCAAAAGAGTTGGCCGCGCGCGTTCAACACGACTTTGCTCCTCGGGGATGTGACCGGCGACGGCCTCTCCGACCTGCTCATTGGGCATCACCCTAGGATCATGGACATCTTCGTCGGCGTGCCGGGGCCGGACTTGTTCTCCCGGCGGCCTCAAGATGTTGCGATCGCCGTGCCCAACGACGAGGAATACATCTGGCTGGTGGACTTGAACAAGGACGGCAAGCAGGACGTCCTCATGCACCACCCGTTCACGCTACGAGATGCGCACGGGGCCCGGAAACTGCCGCCGGGAACCGAGCCGCATCGGGTGACGGTGCTGATCGCCCATTAGGTAGGGGCGGTTCGCAAACCGCCCCCTACATAACAGGGTCATACCGGCCCGCCACTCAGGGCCGCACCACAGTCCCGTCCGCCCGGCGATCCTCGGCCGCGTAAAAGGCGCGCACCTGATCGCCGACCAACAGATTCTTCGCCTTCTCCTCGTCGATGTCGATCCCTAGTCCTGGCTGGTTGTTGGGATACATGTATCCTCCTTCCATGGTCGCGTGCCCAGGGAAGGCTTCTAATTCTTCTGGCCGAAAACCGTTTTCCTCTTGGATCCCGAAGCTGTAGCTCGCCATATCTAAGTGCATGGCCGCGGCTTGGTTGACCGGATCGTTGTCTCCGCCTTCCTGCCAAGCCGTCTGCACGCCGTAAAACTCGCAGAGCGCGGCGATTTTGCGGCAGGGGGTGATGCCGCCGCCTTTGGCCACTCGGATGCGGATGTAGTCGATGAGGCGTTCGCTGATCAGCGGCAGGTATTCGTGGACATTGACGAATAGCTCGCCCATGGCCTGCGGCGTGGTGCATTGTTGGCGCATGAGCCGGTACCAGCCGATCTGCTCAGGTGCCAGCGCGTCTTCGAGGAAAAACAGCCGGTAGGGTTCCAGCCGCTTGGCCAGTGCCACCGCGATTTGGGGTTTGAGGTGCTCGTGGACGTCGTGGGTGAGCTTGGGGCCAAAACCCAGCTTGTTGCGCAAGTACTCGAACATCGCGGGAATGGCCTCTAGGTAGGCTTCGTCGTCAAAGGCCGGTGCTGCCGACCAAGCATTGCGCGGCTTGAGGGCGTTTTCCACGAACCCGCCGCCGCCATAGCCGCCGAGTTGGCAGCGGATTACCGGCCAGCCCTCGTCGATGTAGCGCTGGATGTCGTCGGCGAGGGCCTCGTGGTCGCTGCCGCCGGCGTGGGCGTAGCAGGGGACCGCGGCTCGGCAGGCTCCGCCCAGCAGTTCGTACACGGGCATTCCGGCCTCCTTGCCCTTGATGTCCCACAGGGCCATGTCGATGCCGCCCAGCGCGGCGTTGAGGATGGAGCCGCTGCGCCAGTAGCCGCTGTTGTACACGCATTGCCAGATGTCTTCGATGCGGCTAGCCTCGCGGCCAATCAGCAGCGGCCCTAAGCTCTCTTCGAGGGCAGTGGCGACAGTGGCGGCGTGGTTGTGCTCGCTGGCCGAGCCGATGCCGTAGAGACCGGGCTGGTCGGTGATGATTTTGACGATGACCCAGGTGCCGTTCTGGCGGGTGCGGATGCAGCGGACTTCTTTGATCTTGGCCATTGGCCTCCTCCTTGCGTAAGTTTGAGATTAGAGTGCGAAAAAGAAAGTGTTTTGCATATGAATTTCAATACCACTAACAGCACGTTTCGCCAACTTATGGGCAATGGGATGAGTTATCGCGTACCGCTGTTCCAACGCGACTATTCTTGGGGGGGCGACGAGTGGGATGATCTGTGGCAGGATCTTGTTGCTCTGTTCGGCGAGGATCCAGAACCCGCTCACTACATGGGCTATCTAGTACTGCAATCGGTGGACAACAGGGCGTTCGATATCATCGATGGACAGCAGCGCATGACCACGCTGAGCCTGTTGATACTGGCTGCGGTAGCGCATCTGACGGACTTGGCCGCGTCGGGTGACCCGACTGACCCACAACGTCGGCGGGCAGAGCAGTTGCGTGGCAATTACATCGGCTATTTGGACCCAGTGAGCCTAGTGCCGCGCTCCAAGCTGACGCTAAATCGGCATAACGATCGCTTTTACCAGAATTACCTAGTCCCCTTAGAGAGTCTGCCGCAAAGAGGATTGAACGCATCAGAACATCTTCTGCGCCGGGCGTTTCTCTGGTTCAGGGAGCGTATCAAGGAACGATCAGGTGATGACGGTGAGTCTGTTGCGCGCTTTGTCGATGTCGCGGTAGATAAGTTGTTTTTTACGATCATCACCGTGACCGACGAATTAAATGCCTTCAAAGTATTTGAGACCCTAAATGCTCGCGGCGTGCGCTTGTCCGCCACCGATCTGTTGAAGAACTACTTGTTCTCCGTCGTCTCGCGTGGCAATGCGCACGAATCGGATATCAACAACTTGGAAAGCCGCTGGGAGGATGTCGTCGGGCTGCTGGGCAGTGAGAGCTTTCCCGAGTTCTTGCGGGTCTTTTGGAACAGCCGCAACAGGCTGGTGCGCAAGGCGGACTTGTTCAAAACCATGCGCAGTGCCATCAACGATAGGGCCAAGGTGTTTCAGTTGATCCGCGATATGGACAGGCACGCGCGGGTGTATTCGGCCCTGCGTAGCCCGGAGGACGACTCTTGGACAGCAGAAGAGCGCGCAAGTCTGGCCCAGTTGCAAATGTTCAACGTGCGTCAGCCATTAGCGCTATTGCTGGCCGCATTTGAGCAATTCGCGGAACGCGACCGCGCTGGCTTTGGACGTTTCTTGCAGTCTATCGCAGTAGTGTCGTTTCGCTACAACGTGATTTGTGGACGCCAAGGCAACGAGCAGGAGGTTGTGTATAACCAGATTGCCCGTGAGCTGTCGGCAGGCGAAATCGTCAGCGTGCAGGCAGCGATTGCAAAGCTGCGGCCAGTCTATCCCGCGGACGCGGAATTCAGGGCGGCGTTTGCAGACAAGGCCCTACGAACAACTAGCGCACGCAACAATAAAGTCGTGCGCTTTATACTATTCCGGCTAGAAGCGCAGTTGTCGGGGCAGCACTTTGAATTCGAGAGCGCGAAGTATGGCATTGAGCATGTGCTGCCAGAAAATCCGAGCGACGCCTGGTACCAGTTCGACGACCAACAGCGGGAGGCGTCCACCTACTGCCTAGGTAACATGACTCTCTTGACGACCACAGACAATCGCGATTTGGGCAACTCGGGATACGACGAAAAGCGATTGGTTTACCAGCAGAGCGACTTCGCAATAACGCGCAAGCTGGCAGAGGACTTTGATGCTTGGACCGTGGAGAAGATCCATTCACACCAAGCATGGATGGCTAGACAAGCTACAGGTATCTGGAGAGTCAGCTTTTGACTAGCAACGCCGTTCCATGCTCGCCTGAGCGTAGAGTTTGGGGTCTCCACGTATCTCGCGTCCGTTATGGAGATATAAGCGCAATGTCAGCTTATTTGAATGCAGGGCCTTTTTTATTAGTGCTCTTGGCCTCCGTGCTCTGGCCAATCGCTCCAGCCCATTCTTGGGGTATTCTACTCAGTCGCGACGGCGTTCCGGTCGAAATAACCGAGGCCAACGCTTTGTTTATCGTGGGAGAAGATAGCACGACAGTCCATCTGAAGACGCGTTTCGACGGGGCATCCGAGGATTTCGTCTGGCTCGTACCCGTACCTTCTACATCGAGAATTGAGCTTAGTCACAACGACATATTTACGCGATTGGCTGAAGAGACATGGCCTCGCTACTTGTTACTCGATGGACTGGGGGAGATGTCGAGTAAAGAAGAAATGGGAGAATGGCTCGGATTCGTCCCGGATCTGCCCGAGCTCGCTTTTGAAAATGAGTTCAACGAAGCGTGTTTCAATACGGCTTATGTGTGGTTTTTCCCAACTTTTTCATTTCAGGATTGTTCCTTCCGCATCTGCCATACCGTAATTTTGGAATCTGTGCAAGAAAGAGAGACTCGTTCCGCTACCATCATCGAGGCCCAGTCTCCGAGTGAGATTGCAGCTTGGGTTGCGGATCGTGGTTACGAGACGGATCGGCTGAATGCGGCGATCCTGCAATCGTATCTCGAAGAAGACCATGCCATCTTGGCTGTGGAAGTAACACCACCTGCCTATCTAGAACACCTACAATGGGTAAACCAGCTTCAACCGATCGCCTTCACCTATGAGGGAGATGCGATCACCGCACCCTTGCAATTGGTGGCGAATACAGGGAGCATCAGCGAAAAGCTGACCGTCTATATCGCTGCTGAACACAGGGCGATACTGGAAAATTACCTTCATGTCCACTTGAATCAAGCGCGACTGGATTGGATAAGTCTCTATGGACTTTCGTTTGGTGGAAATCGCCTCCCCTCTAACTACGATAGAGTTCTTTCTGAGGCAATCGCTGAGGCCGGGTATCATGCCTTTAGCACGGAGTACGTAGTGGAAAGAGAAGCCCGTACCGATCTAATGGAATCGAATATCGACCTCGAATCACTACGCAATCCCGAAAACCTCAATGCTTTCATGAGAGACCTTGATCGTAAAGGTATGTTCCCCCAGGACTGGCTCGGTGTTGGGGAACTATTGGACCTGAAACTCTTACAGTTGCTTAGGCAACATATACCCATACCGGACGCGGTACTCGAAGAGGTCAAGCGAGAGTACAACGAAATAGACGGAACGACCATACTCGGATTCTATTGGCCGGAGCCTTGGAGCGACGAAAGGTTCCACGCGTATGCCGAGACGCAGTTTTATAGCTTTCCCGATCAGTACGAAGGCTTCTACGAGAACGAGTGGTTCGATTTTGCGGGGTTTGCCGATGACTGGGTGACTTACATCCACGAGCCTAATGCCAAGGTGCAGCAGGCGCTCATGTCTCGTCCCTATCTGACGCGGCTAGCCACCTTCGTTGTTCCCGACCAAACAAAAATTGATCCCGTTTTCAACTTCAATCCAGATTTGGGTCAGGTTAATCGTCCTAATGTGGGTCGTCTAGGCTTTGAGTGCAGCGGAGGTGAGGGTGGAGGATACGACATTTCGGATCTTATAGCCGTCGTCGGTCTGGAAGGTGGCCAGATACTCCGCTACGAATTTGGCGATTGGAGAGACCCCCCGACAGTTCGCTACGGAGACTCTGAAATTCCACCGACCGCCGCACACCGCATTGAGCAGCTAAGCACGTCCGGACCACCCGTGATCCTATCCCGTGAGACGGCGGTTTTAGATGCTGGTGAACAGCCTGTCGCGTCCGGCTTGACGCTATCTGCTAACCGTCCCAATCCGTTTAATTCTAGTACAAGTGTCTCTTATTACATTCCCGAAGGCACAATGCGGATTGCTCTGCGAGTCTATAACGTTCTCGGACAGTCTGTGTGCACACTTGTAGAGCAGCGCACCCCCACGGCCGGTTTTCACAGTATTCGCTGGGATGGCCAAACCGATGGAGGGACTTCCGTCACCACTGGTATCTACCTGTTGGCACTACAGGCAGATGACGAGCTACTGACGCGCAAAATCATGCTTATACGATAGCCAACATCCATACAAAACTGCTTTTTATCGAGAGGATACTTATGCGTGCCTTCCAACCTTACGCCTCTTTAGAACGCTACATTGGCCGCCGTCTCTTGGCACTGCTGGCCGCGCTGGCCCTAACCGACGTTGCCATTGTGCTGAGCGCGTCGCTGAGTACTGCCTTGATGGGCACGGCGTCTGGGGCCGATGTGGTCCGCGCCCGCGCCATTGAAATCCTCAACGACGAGGGCCAACCCGTGCTAGTAGCTACGGCTGACGAACGCCAGAACGGCGCTTTGTGGGTGGGGGCTGGCAATGGGCGGGGCGGGGTTAGCCTCAGTAGCGATGCGGCCGGCCACGGCTTGCTCGTGGTCAATACGGCGACTGGCGCGCCGTTGGTTTCGCTTGTAAGCAGCGACCAAGAGGGAGGTGCGTTGCAGGTGTACAACGCCTCGGGTGAGCAGTTGGCGTATCTAGGTGCGAGCGAGGTCGGCAGTGGCCACTTGGCCCTGCGGAGCGCGCTTGGTAATTTGCTAATCGCTGCGGGTGAAGATGAAGGCAGTGGCTTGCTGATGGCCAACAATGCCGCAGGCGTCAACATCTTCCTCGCCGGGGCTGATTCGTCGCAAAACGGTGGCCTGCTGATCAATAGCCGCACCGGCGAGAACCTGATATACGCGGGTGCGGGGGTCGGCGGCAACGGCGGGTTGCACGTCAATGCCGCGAATGGAACGCATCTGGTCTTCTTGGGAGCCGATGGGCAGCGCAACGGCGCAGTGGGGATTTGGGACCGCCATGGCGCAGGCAGCGTCTTGCAGAAGTAGCGTTTGAATTCACTCTATGCAGGAGCAAGGCAAATCATGGATTCCTTTGGACGATTGGTCTTATGCTTGTGTGGGGTTATTTACGCCTTTTTAAGCGCGCTCCCGGCGAGTGCCGACGAGATTCGCTTTGCCTCGCGCCGCGACTGGCAGGCTTGGCCGCTGCCCGGCACGGTTGAACTGACCCCACAGGGTGGGCTCAAGCCCATCGCTGCCCGCCGCGATATCAATGCAGGTCTCAATGCCGAGGCTTTTGGCGGCGGCATCCGCAGTGCTGGTTCCAATCTACGAGACGCGCCGTTGGTCATGGATGGCGATCTTTCCACTGGCTGGCACCCGCATCTGGACGATCCTCCTGAAAGTTGGAACATTGAAGTCGATTTGGGCCGGGGCGTCTCCGCTCGTCGCGTCAAGCTGATATTCGATCCCCAAGGACCGGCTCCAGCGCTTTTTGACTTGCTGCTTTCCACCGGAGAACACGCCGTCGATGAGGTCGATAATCCCATCGCCGGGACCGTCATCTACCGCCAGCGCGAGCGCTTCAAGGAGAACACCCGCTACGAGATCACCTATGAACTCGACCAGTCCTTCCACACGCCGATTCAGTACGTGCGCCTAGATTTGCTCGCTCTTGAACCGGACACCCGCCTGCTCGAAGTCGAGGTCGAAGCGCTGGGCGACAATCTGGCCTTGGGGACGCTCGAACGCGGCGGCAACCTCGAAGTCGTTCTCGATGCGTTTGTCACCCAAGATCTCATTCCGCTGGGCAACGCTCGAGTGCTCATTGATGGCGATCTCTCTACCCGCTGGTTCGTGCGGCGCACCATCCAAGCCGAGCGCGACGTATTTTCGCACATCATCCTCGACTTAGGGGCCACCTACTTTGTCGATAAGCTCAAGATCGTCGGCGGCGTGGTCGCCCGGCCCGGCGGCGGCATCACTGCGGGTAGTGGTCGGACCATTGATTTCTTCGTTACCCGGCGCTCTTTTGGGTTCAATTTCTACGAGGTACTCGGTTCCGACGGCTCTGTGGCACCCGATGGCACCCTGATCTGGCAGAAGTACTATTCCGGCACTGCTAACGATTACGTCAAACAAGTAACCGGTGCCGCCACCCACGAGTTCGGGCTGGTGCCCACTCGCTTTATCCGGGTGCTGTGGAAAAGCTGGGACGCGAGCAATCGCTGGGCCTTCCGGGGCTTTGCCGAGGAGCTTCAGGTGTTCGGCGAGGGTTTTCCGCAGAACTTGGAATTTCGCTCGCACATCATGGACTTCCAAGGCCCCAAAAGCCTCAACGCCCTATCTTGGGAAGCCGACATCCCGCCGGGTGCCCGGCTGGAAATACGCAGCCGCTCCGGCAACGAGGTCGAGAACTTGCTCACCTACTACGACAAAAACGGCAAGGAAGTCACCCAGAGGCGCTACGACAAGCTGATTCCGAGTTTCAAAGGACCTATCGATACCTCCCGGGTCATCGGCGGCGACTGGAGCGCGTGGAGCAAGCTATACGCCTTCTCCGGTCAGGAGTTCCAGTCGCCTTCGCCGCGGCGCTATGCTCAGCTACAGATGCGGATGGTCACTGAAGATCCGTCGGTGGCACTCCAACTCGACGCGCTCAGTATTGCCTTTAGCGACCCGCTATCTCAGCGCGCTGTCAGCGAAATTTTTCCCACCCAAGTGCTGCCGGGTGAGGAAACCGAATTCCGCTTCTTCTTGCGCCCGCGCGAGACGAGGGCATCCGGGTTCGACCGCCTCGTCGTGGAGACGCCGACACCGACTCGCTTTATTCGCGCCTTGGTCAACGACGCGCCCTTAGAAGTTGAAGACCAGTCGGTCGAAGCGGGCTTTGCGGTGACTTTCCCCCAGCCGCTGCGCGACAACGACCTCGTCGAATTGCGCTTTGCCGCTCAGGTATTTCAGCAGTCCACTCCCTTCGTCCTTTTCATTCAAGACGCGCGCACCGAAGATGTCAGCCGCCAGCGCGTCGATCCCGGGGACGCTACCGACCAAGTCGCCAGCAGCACTAACGTCGTCGGCCTGCCCGTTGCCCGCGATCTCTTGCTCAACGTCGTCTTCGATACCGCAGTGCTGACGCCCAACGGCGATGGTATAAACGACGCGCTCGCCGTCCGCGCCGACGTGATCAACATCCTTGAACCGCGCCCTTGGTACCTGCGGCTCTACGACTTGGCTGGCCACGCGCTCGTCGAACGCTCGCAAACTGTCACTGCGGGTGCTCAGGATTTCGCTTGGGATGGCCGCGACCAAACAGGGCAACTAGTGCCGCCCGGCCTCTACTTGCTCGAACTCCACCTCAATGGGGACGCTCATCAGCAGCGGGTCCGGCGCGTGGTTTCAGTGGTTTATTGAAATTTTCTGTGGTTTAGAAAAAGAACCTAGAGCGTCCGATAGCGCCGCCAGCCGCTGCGCTCCACTCGCCAGCCTAGCGCGTCGAGATGGGTCGCGCGGATCTGTTCGATGTGGTGGGTATGGGCTGCGGCCTTTTCTTCGCTGAAGGCGTAGTGGCGCAGGCGCTCGGGATCGAGTTCGACGCCCAGCCCTGGTCCCGTGGGTACGGTGAGGAATCCTTGGTCGTAGGCCATTTTGCCGCCGCAGATCACGTCGTCGGTCCACTGGTTGTAATGCGCGTCAATCGCGTGGGACGAGAAGGGTGAGAAGGCGCGGTCCCGCCCCCAGACGATGTGATAGGGCATCTCGTAGGGGAAGGTGAAGGCGGCGATGTGCAGGCGGATGGCCGTCGCCGGTCCCAACTCATAAGCGCTGTGCATGCCGATTCCCATACCCAGAAAGCGCGCCGCGTCGTAATAGCGCTTGAGCGCTAGCGGCCCTGCGTAGGCGTCGGGAGCGGAAATGTCGGCTGGCTGCCAGCGGCGCAGAGCATCTAGATCCAACTCCGCGTCTAGGGCATCGTCGCCGTAACGACCCTTGGCATCGGAATGCGGTACCAGCGGCGGTAGCCAGGCGTGCGACGAGATTGGTATGGTGGTCAATAGCCGCAGGCGATGGCCGGCGCGGAAGATGTGAGCGAAACGCCCGCCCACTGGTTCTTCAATCCACTCTGGATGGCAGTCCTCTACCTCGCGCATAAAGCGCAGCGCCTGCGCCTCGCCCCAAGAAGCGTGTGGATCGACGCGAATGTCCACATCCTCTCCCACGGCTGCGCGGATGTTACGCACCAATTCCACGTAGCGCTGCGGCTCAAAATCGCACATTGAGAGCTTAATGTTTTGGAAGCCGTGGGTGCGGATAATTTCCTGCACGTAGGAGGGATAGCTCTCAAAGGTAACGGCGTTTTCGCCGTTGAGGTCGGGGAAGCTATACCAAGTGTAGGCCGATATGGGCACGCGCTCTGCCAAGGGGGCTTCCAGCGCGAAGCATTCGTGCAAGTACTGGCCCAACGGTCGGTCGGCGATTTTGCCGATCAGATCCCAATAGGCCAGGCCCATATCGGCGCGGATGCTTGGGTCAAAAGGATTTTTGCCCAAGACTTTGCTCTTTAATTCTTCGGTGTCCGCGTTGGCTCCCTCGGCAATGCCGATCAAGCCCTTATCGGTCTCGAATTCGGCAAAGGTGAAACTCTCGGCTGAGCCGTCCCAGCGCTTGGTTCCAACCCAGGGCATCAGCACCCGGAAGACGCGCACGTCGCGGATGGTGTGCCCGGCTGCGAAGCCCTCGGCTTGGATGCGCTGCTCGACGGCCTTGGCTTGGGCGACGGTCTCGCGGTCGAATTCGGCTAACTCTGCTATGGGGTCCACGTTGGTTTCCTCCCGTTTAATGGTCGTTAGAAAAGAAGGTGAACAACCCGAATCTACTCAGACGTACTTTTTCCCTGCAACCGCTCTACGGGACGCCCTTGCTCTACTCCGATTCGACAGGGTATATTCCACGTATCTAACCAATGATTTCCTTTCCGAGGATCGCATTATATGGGAACGTTCAACGTACAGATCAGCATCGGCGACCAACAGCGGGCACACTGGATCGACTTGGATGCGCTAGTGGATACAGGGGCGTCTATAACCTCAGTTCCGGCGTCCGTTCTGCGCCAACTGGGGGTAACGCCCTTGATGCAGCAGCGTTTTCAGTTTGGCCAAGGCGAGGTTCGGCTTATGGACGTTGGCCAGACGTGGCTGCGAGTTGAAGGGCGAGAGGTGGTTACGCTCGTTTTATTCAATGAGGAAGAGACCGTGCCGTTGCTAGGTGCTCTGGCCCTTGAAGGCGTGTTCATGGGCGTCAATCCAGTGGCCAAAAGACTTGAGCCGGTAGAAGGATTTATGGTATAGGGCCAACGACGTGACTGATTCCATCGACCTCTTTGAGAGCGGCACCCAAGGCTACCACACCTTTCGCATCCCAGCCCTGATTACCAC
>JAJDYK010000169.1 GCA_022825185.1 Candidatus Latescibacterota bacterium
ATCTGGTACGAACTAAGCGAAGAACAACAAAATGAGCTAAACAGCGAAGGAACGAAGTCTCTCATTCGCGATAATGACGATAACAAGGAACTATAAGCTAGGCGATACACACCCGTCCATGACCCAAATCGACCCCCAAGAGTACCAAAAGAGCCTCGACCGCCTGTCGGGCATCCTCGCGGGCATCGCCACCCATGCCGACGTGCAGGCGACCTTTCGCTGCCCGTATAAGAACCGCTTCGACCAATGCACCGCCCACTTTGGCTGCCGCAACCAGCGCAAGCCAAAAGAGCCGGGCGGGCTGTTCCAGTGCGGCAGCGACGACCAACTCGACTACCGCTCGGCCTGGGAGATGGAGCAACGCCCAGCCACACCCGGCCGCGGCCAAATCCGCTGCGACGGCACCTCCTACCCGCTATCGACCGGCGGCACCCTCTTCGACTACGCGGATCAACTCGGTGCCCGGGTACCCACCTCCTGCGGGCGCACAGGCCATTGCCACGAGTGCATCGTCGAAGTCACGAGCGGCGCACAAGCCCTCAGCGCACCCACGCCAGCCGAGGACTTCCTCGGCGGCGAGTTCCGGCTCGCCTGTCAGGCCAAAGTCGAGGACGCGGATGTCGATATCGAGTTCGCGCCGCTCTTTCGCACGCCCCGCATACTGACCCAGACCGTGGATCGATCCGCCGAGATCGACCCCGTAGTCCAGCGGCGCGGGCAAGCCATCTACTACGGCGACGAGGAAATCGACCAATACCGCGGCCACCTCTACGGCCTAGCCATCGACTTGGGCACCACCACCATCGTCCTCGACTTAGTCGATCTGGAGACGGGCGAGAGCGTGCATTTGAGCGCATTTGAAAACCCACAGCGCTTTGGCGGCAGCGACATCATGCACCGCATCTCCTACGACGGGCAGCACCCCGGCGAACTGCGCCAAGCCCTAGTCAAGGCGCTCAACCACGAGATCGCGGACCTCTGTCGGCGCGGCGGCTTTGTGCGGCAGGAAATTTACGAAGTTGTGGTCGCCGGCAACTCGACGATGCGCGACATCCTCTTCCGCCTCGACGTGCAGAGCATCGGCCAAAAGCCCTACAAATCGCGCATTGAGCACGAATACCTAAGCGGCGAACGCACCGCGACTAGCCTAGTCGAAAAGACCCGCCGCCTCGGCCTAAAGGCCAATCCCAAAGCGCGCGCGTACTCGCTGCCGCTGATCGCCAGCCACGTCGGCGCGGATGTGGCCGCCGACTTAGTCGCCGTCGATATGGACCTTGCCAGCGAAAGCGCGATGCTAGTCGATGTGGGCACCAACACCGAAGTAGTAGTCGCCCACCAAGGCCGTCTCGTCGCGGCCTCTTGCCCGGCTGGCCCGGCCTTTGAGGGCGGCGGCATCACCTATGGGATGCCCGGCTGCGACGGAGCCATTGAATCCATCCGCTGGGACGGCGCGCGCTGGCAGTGGGAAACCATTGGCGACACTGCGCCGGCGGGCCTGTGCGGCTCCGGGCTAATCGACCTCCTCGCTGAGTTGCGCCGCCACGACTTAATGACTCCCAAGGGCGTCTTCGCCGAGAAAAAGCGCCTGTTTGAGTTAGTACCCGAGCGCGGCATCACCTTCTCGCGCCTCGACGCCTCCAACCTCGCCCAAGCCAAAGCCGCCAATTTCTGCGGCCAGTACATCGTCTTGCGGACCTTGGGCCTGAACCCGGGCGACGTGCAACAGCTCTACCTCGCCGGTGGCTTTGCCAACTACGTCGATGTCCAAGCCGCTATTGACATCGGCTTCTTGGCTCCCGTGCCCACCACCCGCATCGCCAAGGTGGGCAATGCAGCCGTCCAAGGGGCGCGCGAAGTACTCCTTTCGGCCAGCAAACGCGCCCGCATCGAAGCACTGGCCAAGCGCATTGAGCACGTCGAACTGGAGACGACCTCGGACTTTTTTGAACTCTTCGTCGAGGGCTGCCAATTCAAACCCATGCCCGCCGCACTTTAGCCATGTCGCTGACCGCGCTCCATCCACCCGCCCGCTACTCGGGTGCCTGGCAGAAGAAACCCCTGCGCCATCTGCTCGAAACCACCGACACCTTCGTCCACATCGTCGAGTTGGTGACTTCGCGGGGCTTAATTACCGAGCGCGACGGCCGCAAGGTGCTCGCCCTCGCCCGCCGCCTCGCTGAGCATCCGCAATTCCACGCTCTGAGCATTACCGACAACCCCGGGGGCAACGCCATGATCAACCCGGACACCCTCGGCACAGACTTGATCTCGCGCGGCCAAGACGTCATCATCCACCTTTCCTGCAAGGACTGGAATCGCAACGCGCTGCAAGGCCGCGCTTGGCAACTCGCCAGCGAGGGCTTCAACAACATCCTCGCCCTATCTGGCGACTACCCCATCAGCGGCTATCAAGGCACGTCCGGTGGGGTCTTCGACCTCGACTCAGTCGGCCTGCTCGAAATGTTCGCTGCCATGAACGCTGGGCTGAAAATGAAAAAGGGCAAGCGGACCCAGCGCATGGAGGCCACGGATTTTTATCTAGGGGCCGTAGTCAACAACCACAAGCGCTACGAGCGCGAGGTCATGCCCCAATACTTCAAGCTGGCCAAAAAAATCCACGTCGGCGCGGCTTTTGTCATCAGCCAGATCGGCTACGACGCGCGCAAGCAGGACGAGTTACTCAAATACATGGCCTTGTGCGGTCTCGATGTCCCGGTCATCGCCAACGTGTACGTGCTCTCGCGGCCAGCGGCGCGCTTCTTCCACAAGGGCAACATTCCCGGCGTTGAAGTCACCGACGAGTTGATGGCCGTCGTCGAAAAGCAGGCCCAAGCCAACGACAAGGGCCGGGCGTTCTTTTTGGAGCTGGCCGCCAAGCAGTGCGCCATCGCCAAGGGCCTCGGCTATCGGGGAGCTTATCTCGGCGGGCACCTGCAATACGGCGACTACGAAAAAATCCTCGCGCTCGCCGCGACCTACTCGGAAGACGACTGGCGCGATTTTGCCAAAGAACTCTGCTTCTCCTTTGCCGACGAATTCTACTTTTTTGAACCCCAGGGCGACACCGGTCTCAGCTCTACTACTATCAACCGCGCGTACCTCGCCTCCAAAGAGCAAGCCGCCCTCCGCCAAGCGCGCGGTCGCCTGCCGCTGAGCTACAAGGTAAACCGCCGCATCCACGATCAAGTCTTTGCGCCCGAGAGCGCGGGCTTTCGCACGGGTGCTCATCTCGCCCGCGCTCTAGCCGAGCACCCCAAGGCCGCCAAGCTCTTCCACACGGCCGAGCACGCGCTCAAAATCGCTGCTTTTGACTGCCGCGACTGCGGCGATTGCTCGCTGCCGGACATCGCCTACTTGTGCCCGGAATCGCAGTGCGTCAAAAACCAACGCAACGGCCCCTGCGGTGGCACGCGCCAAGGCAAGTGCGAAGTCGGCGACAAGGACTGCATTTGGGCGCGTGCGTACGACCGCCTCAAAGCTTATGGCGAAGAGGAACAAATGCTCGGCGACGCAGCCGTTATCAAGGACGCAGCCTTACAGGGCACTAGTGCCTGGACCAACGCCTTTTTGCAAAAAGATCACCACGGCAAGAAAAAAAATTCGCAGTAAAACCAAGTTGCCGACCATCCCACCACATCTCGTGAAAACCCGTTCGATGATGCTACTCCAACGATTCGTGCGCTGCCTATGGGTCGCCTGCTTAGGCATTGCAAGTGGCTGCGACCTCTTGTCGGAACGGCCCGTAGCAGAAGTAGGGCCGCACCAAATCACCGCCGCTGCGCTGAAGAGTTTTGCCGCCGAATGGTCGGGGCGCAGACCTGCTGCACAGACCGCCGACCAAGCCCGCCGACACTATCTGCAGACCATGATTGACGCCCGTCTGTTGCTGCTAGAAGCCCGTTCCCTCGGGATCGATACCACGCAGGCCGTGCGTTCAACTGTGCAGAACGCAATCGACAACCGAGTCAGCGCCCTCTATCGGGCCCGCGAAATCACGGATGCAATCGCAATTCCCGAAGACGAGATTCGCGCCTATTTCGACGCTGAGGGCTATGGCCTAGAGCGCAAAGTCAGCGGCATACTGGTGGAGCGCCAGAGTGAGGTGGATTCGGTTTTGACCCTACTGCGCGCCGGACGGCCCTTTGCAGAAGTAGCTGCTGCCTACTCCATAGATGCGCGCTCGGCCCGCCAAGGCGGCGAACTGGGGTTCATAGGGCGCGACATGGCCCCGCGGATCCACATCCCACCAGAGGTTTTCCGCACCCTCCCCCTCGGCGCAATCTCGGAACCCATGTACACGGGCAAGTACTGGAACATTGTGCACTTCACCGAAGAGCGGCCCGCTTCCTACGACAAGTATCGGGACTCCATCAACAGGCAGCTCTTTGCCGAGCGATCTGCCCAAGCCACAAGGGAACACCTCGAACTGCTCCAGAACGCATTTGAGGTGCGGCTGCGCGAAGAGGCCCTCCTGCCGCTAGTAAGTGCCTACCAGCGGCAGGATCTCTCCCCGCTGACCGCGGAATCGCTTCCCCTATATACCTTTGACGAGGGCGAGATCACCGTGGCAGCAGCGGTGAAGGTTTTGCAACAACAAAACATCGGCTCTGGATTCGCCGACAGCACACAAGCAGCCTCCACGCTCAAGCGCATCGTCCTGAATCCCTTCCTCATCAAAAAAGCCGCACGGCGAGCGGGCTACTACCAAAAACCCGCAATCCAGCAGCTAGAGAAAATAAAAGAAGAGGAAGCCCTGCTCGATGGCCTCAAAGAAACCATAACCCAAGACCTAGACATATCCGAGGAGGCCGTGCGCCGCTACTACGACAGCCACCCCGACATATTTAGCCACGAGCCTGCGGTATGGGTTGAGGAACTACTCCTGCCCAGTGCCGACGAAGCGAAAAAAAAGAGAGCGCTGTTAGAAGGTGGCACACCCTTTGCCGACCTAGCGGGCGAAAGCCTGCGCTCGGACGCCATTGAGAAGGCCAATCGATTCCACTTCCACCCGCTGAAGAAGGCCATCTATCCCAAGCTGATGGCGGCGCTTGAAGATGCACCCGAGGGCAAACTCATCGGACCCGTGGCCGTCGAGGGAGGCTTTTCCCTTTTTCGCATCCTCAGCCATGAGGAGGCCTCCATCGAACCCTATGAGCAGGTTCAGAGGAGGGCTGCTGCCCTGCTGCGCCGCGAGCGAGAGCACTGGCATCTGCAAGCCTTGTTGGAGAAATTGCGCGAAAAGTACGCCGCCCAGATCAAGATCGACGAAGCGCGCCTGCGCGAAGCCGTGCCCGACAGTCTCCTGCGCCGCTGACAAGCTGTTCGGCAATCAGTACAATCCCAACGCAGCATCCGAGATTTTCAGACGGCTTCTAAATCCCTTTACTCAGCCCTACCAAATTAGTATTCTACACACAAAGTTGATGGGCCAAACCCACCCGGCCCGTCGAGTGGAGACCCGCCGCCTGCCCAATTAGGAGGTAGCTATGGGATATTCCAGCAAACGACTCGTCCAGTCGTCATCTTTCTTTTGCGCCTTGGTTTTTTGCCTCGGCCTTATCGCCGACGGGCGCGAAGCACGCGCCCAACGCAACCAAGGATATCGGGTTACCAACAGCAGCATCGTCGTCGAGACCGCCGAGCACTGGCGCAACTGGCAACTACCCGTCCATGCCGTTGACGTGCTACCCGAGGGAGGAGTCCGACCCCATTACTCGCGCCAGCGCTACAATATCCTCGACGACCAAGATACCTTTACCCGCCCGCTGACCGATTTCAGGCGCAAGAAAAGCGAGCACGCCATCCTCAATATCGACAGCACCTTCACGCTCGATGTGAAGGGCAACGTCATTACCGACAGAAAAGACAATCCCCTCTATACCCACTTCGCCCGGCCAGGTATCAGCCGAGTAGGCTCCAATCCACAAGCGGCGAAAAACATCCTCGATGGCGATCCGAGCACCTACTGGGAACCAGACCGCAACGACCCCCTCGGCAACTGGTGGATCGAGGTGGACTTGGGCCGGGTCGTGGCCGTCGATGAGATTTTGTTGCACTTCGTAGGCGAAGAACTCGGCGACCCATTCTTGCGCTTCAGGGTCCTAATAGCGCCCGACCAAGAAGCCATTCTCGAAAATGCCGACGAAGTAGAGTTGGTTCGCGTCGGCGGTACTCAGGCACCCAACCGAGACCAGCGCGACTTCAGCTTCGCGCTAGAGCAACCTAAGGGCTCTCCTAGCTGGCGCGGCAGGCTGGTGCAGGTCATTCGCATCGTCGTCACCGATACCCGCGCCGATCGCGGCACCGAAGTTGATGAGGAGCAGTGGTTAGCCCTCGATCCGTCCGACCAAGGCGACATTCTCTACTTTGTCAAAGACCAGCAGGGTTTTGAGGAACGCTTGGACCAGAGCCGCCTTGAAGAGCCGGTGGAAACGTTCTACGACAACCTGCCGCCCGAAAGGCAGGGCGCTAAAAAATTCTTCATCCGCGAGCGGCCCCGCCTAGCCGATATCGAGATTTGGGGCTTTGGCGACAACATCAGTCCAGGGATCGTCGAGGGCGGCGGCAGCCTCTTTCTCTCAGGAGAAAATTTCTCGCCTGGCCCAGGGTTTGACGGCGATTACAATACCAACTTCCTGCACTTGGTCTGGTCCCCGCTCATTGAACGCGGCGTGCTGACCGTCGATATGGGTGCTTCCTTCTTCCTCGACGCCATCGCGGTTTCGACTTCGGGGCGGCGGCGCTTTATCGACGGCTATATCATGCGTGGCTCGGATGGGTCGCGGGATTCCTCCGGCCGCTTAAAGTGGCACCGCATCAGCCCGCGAGAGCGCGAGGACAACAGCGTTGACCGCTATGAGCACCTCTTCGACTCATATGACGGGGTCGAACTCCGCTTCCTCGAAATGACCGTCGTCTCCGTGGATCCCCGCCGCCGAGGCGGCTACAATACGGGGGCTGATATCGGCGAATACCAGATCTTTTCCCAAGGCTATCCCGCCGAGGTAGTGCTGACTTCGGACCTGATCGAATTGCCAGCCATTCGCAACTTCGGTCGCATCATCTACGACAGCGAGGTTCCCCCCGGCACCAACCTCGAAATTCGCACCCGGTCTGGCGATCTACTGGGCAAAACCATCCGCTACTTCGACAAATCCGGCACCGAAATCACCTTTGATGCTTGGGACGGTTTGCTCGGCAGTTACAAAGGGCCAATCGACACCTCTTTCGTGCCTGCCAGTGGCTGGAGCCCCTGGAGCCGAACCTATCAGCAGTCTGGAGATCGCGTCACTTCGCCGGGATTGCGCAAGTTCTTGCAGATCCAAGTCAAGATGGAGACCACCGACCGCAATAGCGCCGCGGCGATTAACTCCATAGACATCGAACTCGTCAACCCGGTAGCCTCCAACATAGTGGCCGAGCTATGGCCGCCTGAAGCAACGGTGCCCGGACGGACCGAGACCTTCGAGGTCTTCGTCCAGCCCCAGTTTATAGA
>JAJDYK010000061.1 GCA_022825185.1 Candidatus Latescibacterota bacterium
GCGGCCATGTTGCGGATGATTTCGTGCTTGGGGTTGATCTCCAGAAGCCGCAGATGGCCCTTGAACTCGCGGTCGGTTAGCTTCATCAGCCGCTCCATGTTCTGGCTCAGGCCGCCCTGCGGAGCGACTAAGACGCAAGGGCTGTCGGTCAGTCTCTTGGACTCGACCACGTCTGCGACCCGGCCTTCGAGTTGCTTTTTGAGGAAGCTAATCAACTCGATGGTCTCGGCTTTTTGCTCCTCATCAACGCCTGCGAGTTGGACCTCGTCTGCGTCAGCACCTAAGTCGAGGTCTGCCGCGTCAACGGCTTGGAACTCCTTGTCGGCGAATTTCTGTAGGCCGTGAACCACCCACTCATCGACCGGCTCGTCCATGTAGAGCACTTCCAAGCTGCGCTTGCGGAAGGTCTCCAACAGCGGACTTTGGGCG
This sequence comes from Candidatus Latescibacterota bacterium, assembly GCA_022825185.1. Next base: position 430 of record JAJDYK010000061.1, read on the forward strand.
ATGGATTCCTTGCTCTCGCCGGCTAGGTAATAAATTTTTTCTTGCTCGCTCTGCATTCGGTCGATATAGGTCTGCAATGAGACGTAGGTGTTGATGTCGTCTTCCAGCGAGGAGTGGAAGCGCAGGAGCTTGGCGAGCGCTCCCTTGTGCTCGACATCCATGGCCACACCTTCCTTGAGCACTGGTCCATAAGCGCGCCAGAACGTCAGGTACTGCTCCTCGTCCTTTTTGGCCATGCCCTCGATCATGCCGATGATCCGCCGCACCAAGGTAGCGCGGATTTTGGCGATAATCGGGTTTTGTTGCAGGGTTTCGCGCGAGACATTGAGCGGCAGGTCGTCGCAGTCAACCACCCCGCGCACAAAGCGCAGCCACAGCGGCAGCAGGTCCTTGCAGTCGTCTTGGATGAAGACCCGCTTGACGTGCAGATTGAGCGAGATTTTCGGCTCTGAATTGGCCAGCCACGGCGTCGGCGAGTGCTTGGGAATGTAGAGCACGGCGTAAAACTGAATCGGCACATCGACGATTACGTGCTCGTGCGCCAACGGCTCGTCTGGGTCGCCGGTTAGATGGGTGTAGAATTCGCGGTACTGCTCGGCGGTAATTTCGTTGCGCGGTCGGGTCCACAATGCGGCTGTGTCGTTGACCTGTTTGCTGGCGACCTTGATCGGATAGGACACGAAGTCGGAGTGCTTGCGGATAATCGCTTCTAAGCGGTGGGCGTCGAGGAATTCCTCGCAGTCCGAGCGGATGTAGATTTTGATTTCCGTGCCTCGGTCTGCTTTGTCGGCATTGGCCAACGTGTACGTGCCGTCGCCGGTGGATTCCCACAGCACGGCCTCGACGTCTGGGTCGGCCGAGCGCGTGGTGAGCACTACTCGATCGGCGACCATGAATACCGAGTAGAAGCCCACCCCGAATTGGCCGATCAGTTTGAGTTTTTCTTCCTCATCGTCGGCATCGGCTAGTTGCTTGGCAAATTCGGCCGAGCCGGAGCGAGCGATGGTGCCGATGTTATTTTCGACCTCGTCGCGGGTCATGCCGATCCCCCGGTCGCGGATCGTCAGGGTCTTATTGCTGCTCGACACCTCGAGCTCAATGTCCAGTTCGGCGTCTGGGTCGAGGATATTGCGGTCGGTTAGCGAGCGGTGATGAATTTTGTCTAGGGCGTCCGAGGCGTTGGAAATCAGCTCGCGCAAGAAAATTTCTTTTTGGGTGTACAGCGAGTGAACCAACAGGTGAAGTAGCTGTTGGACCTCGGTTTGAAAAGCCCGTTTTTCGACGTGTGGATCTTCGGTTTGAGCATCTTCGGACATCTTGTTGCAACTCCTTTGGCGCTTGTGTTGACGAAACCGAAAATGTAAGGAAGATCACCTACAAAGCAAATTCGGCCCGCGCCCTTGTAGCGAGGGCTGGACGGGCTATTTTCTGGCCACGTGCAAACTTACGACCTCATCATAGTCGGCGGCGGTCCGGCTGGTGCCACGGCCGCAATGTATGCGCAGCGCCACGGGTTGGCGGCTCTGCTGCTGGACAAGCAGTGCTTTCCCCGCGACAAAATTTGCGGCGACGCCCTCTCCGGCAAGACGGTGGCCATCCTCCACGAGCTAGAGCTGTTTGATGAGGTGTGCGACCTGCCTGGGGCGGCTGTTACCCGCATTGTCTTCGGCAGCCCAGACGCGACTGCTGCGTCCATTGACCTGAGCCGCTACGACCTGCACAATGCCCTGACTGGTCGGGTGTTGCCGATGGAAGGCTTTGTCATCCGCCGCGAGGTTTTCGACGACTTTCTCTTTGCTAAAGCGCGGGACGCAGCCGCCCAGACCTTGGAGGGGTTTGCCGTGCGAGAGCTTCTGAGAGAGGGTGAGCAGGTCTGTGGGGTGCGGGGGCGTAGCGCGGACGGCGCGAGCTTGGAATTTCGCGCGCCCTTGGTGTTGGGGTGCGATGGTTTTAGCTCGATCGTCGCCCGCAAGAGTGGGTTGTACCGCCACGGGGGCCGCGATTGGATGGTGGCTCTGCGGCAGTACTTTGAGGGCGTGACGGGCCTGAGCGATCAGATCGAATTGCACTTCATAGACGAGGTGCGGCCCGGATATTTTTGGATCTTTCCCCTAGAGGGCGACCGTGCCAATGTGGGTATCGGCATGGATCATCGAGACATCAAGGCGCGCGGCATCGACCTCAAGGAGGCGCTCGCAGCCGCGGTGGCGAGCACGACCTTTGGCGCGCGTTTTCGCGACGCCCGTCCCCTTGAAGACCCGGTCGGCTGGAATTTGCCCGTTGGCTCGCGGCGGCGACCGGCGCACGGCAATGGCTTTTTGCTCTTGGGGGACGCAGCCGGCCTGATTGACCCGTTCACGGGTGAAGGCATTGGCAATGCTCTGTATTCGGCCCGCTTTGCCGTGGAGACTGCGGCTCAAGCGCGGGAGGTCGGGGATTATTCGGCTGGTTTTTTGCGGCGCTATGAGGATCGGTTGTGGGATGCGCTGGGCAGCGAGCTGAAGCTGAGCACCAAGCTGCACAATTTGGGCCGCTGGCCCTACCTGATGAACTTGGTCATTCGCAAGGCCGCCAAAAATGCCGAGGTCAGCGACATGATCTGCGGCATGATGGCCGACGCCGTGCCGCGCAAGATGTTGACGAATCCGTTGTTCTATCTTCGGCTGCTGTGGAAGTAGGCATGGTCTCTTCGACTCCGTTCAGGACGTGCCGGTGAATCTGGCCGCTCGTTTCGATTGCGACTGTGCATCAAGGGACGTAGCTTCGTTGCGCATAAATAGCGTCTCATTTGTTGACTCTGTTGATGCAGATGATGGTCGGCTTGATGAATCGGGTTTGCAAGGACACCTAAAAGGAGATTTAGTGCCCCGCCCTGATCTCAAAACCACTTTCAATACCGTTGCCTCGCTCTATGACGCAGTGAGGCCCGGATACCCTGATGAGCTTGTCAGGGATGTCTTGGACCTTTCCGGAATGGATAGAAACGGAAAGATTCTGGAAGTCGGGTGTGGAACCGGACAGGCTTCGAGATTATTTGCCCCCCTCGGTTGCGAAATGACCTGTTTGGATATTGGCCAAGATTTGATCGAGATTGCGAGGGCGCGACTCAACAATTACAAGAACGTTCGCTTCGTCCTATGTCCTTTCGAAGATTGGGACTTGGCCAGCAAATTTGACCTCGTTATCTCCGCGACTGCATTCCGCTGGGTGAGTCCAAAAGTCAGATTCATTAGAGCCCGTGACGCCCTGAAGGCTAGGGGAACATTGGCGATCTTCTCCAATCAACACGTAAAAAAAGACGAAGGTTTTTTTGCGGAAGTCCAGGAAGTTTATAGCAAGCATTACGTAGTTTCAGATTCCCCTCGGGATCCCAGTACTCAGACGGCATCAGAGTCCCCAGAACCCGGAATTACCGCTTTTGCCGATCCTATCCACCGAGTGTACGCGTGGATAGCAAACTATTCTGCGGAACAGTACATCAAACTCATTAGCACCTATTCTGACCACATCGCACTGCCCGAACTCAATCGCACGCACCTATTTGACGGTATCGCCGACCTCATAAACAAGAACTACGGAGGATCGATCACCAAGTACTACGAAACTGCTTTAGCATTTCGCAGGAAGAAAGCATGATTGAGGTTTGAGATATATGGATCGAATAGCGAGCTATTACAACAGAAAGAACGAGCCCCAACGTCTCTTCAGTGGCCGGGGCGAGCTAGAATTCCTCCGCACTAAACAGATCATAGAGCAATTCCTTCCCGATGAAACTGGTTTGTCGATAGTAGATGTTGGTGGAGGATCTGGACCGTACGCGTTCTGGCTTGCCGAGAAGGGGCACAAGGTCGCCTTGTTTGATTTGATGCCTAACCACGTTGAAGAGGCCGCGTCGATCAACGAGAAAGCGCCAAATCCGCTCACTCGGATCGAAACTGCCGATGTGAGATCTCTCGAACTTGAGTCTCAGCAGTATGATGTAGTCCTACTTTTGGGACCCATGTACCATCTCACCGATGCAAACGAGCGCAGCCTAGTGCTGCGGAAGGTCGCCGATTGGCTTGCCCCCAACGGTGTCGGATATGTGGCATATATTTCGAGGTTTGGGTCGATGTTCGATGGTTTCATAAGTGGCTTATTTGAGGATCCGGAATATCTGGATATTGCGCGGCAGGACTTAGAAACAGGTGTCCACCGTCCCAATAAGGACAATACCAAATACTTTACTGATGCCTATTTCCACCACCCGGATGAGATCGAACGGGAAGCTGAGGAGGCACATCTACAGATCGTGGACCATGTCGCCGTCGAGGGTGTGGGGTGGCTATGGCAGAATTTTGATCAAATTTGGTCGGATCCGCGACAACGGACTATCATGCTCGAGATGATAGACCGAACCGATCGAGACCGCTCTCTCTTGGGTGTGAGTGGCCACAATCTTCTTGTTGTGAAGAGAGGACCAACCATCGATGGAGACTGAACTTACGGCCGAAGATCGGCAACTCCTACAGCGCTTGGAAGAAGAACTGTGGCGAGAGGAAACGCGTTTTGACTTATCGAGAATAGAGGAAGTCATCGCCGAGGACTTCTTCGAGTTTGGCAGGTCTGGGCGTATCTACCAGCGCGCCGAGACGCTTGCGGTACCTTCAACACCCATAGAAGCGGTGATTCCACTGCCAGACTTTGAGGCGCGTCTTCTTGCTGAAGGGGTCGCCCAGGTAACGTACAATAGTGTCGTCACCTACGGCGAGAATATCGAGGAGGCACGAAGGAGCTCAATCTGGACGCGGTCGTCTGGTGGTTGGAAGCTGAGGTTCCATCAAGGGACGCCATTTTCGAGTGACGATTGAGCGGGCTTCTCAATTGAAAAGGAATCGGGTGTAGAACTAATGGAACGCATCAATTTCGAACGAGTAGTTCCAACTGACCTGAACCGATTTCGTCCACTCGTTGAAGCGTACTGGCTGGAGATCATGCCACATGCAGATACGGTATGTACATCTGATGGTCGGGATTCGTATTTCGCAGATCGATTTCCCCTTTCCAACACGGAACCAAGGGTATTTTGGGGGCTAAGCGAAGGATCCCCGGTGGGATTTATTTCATTCGCCATCTCTGGCACTAATGCAAAGATAAACGACTTCTACGTTGTTCCTTCCAGGCGCAGGAGGGGCATTGGGACGTTCTTAGTAAAATCAGCCATAGAAATTACCGACAGCATGGGAGTTGACCGGATCGATTTAAATGTCCGGCGAGACAATCCAGAAGCTTTGAAATTCTGGGAAGCACAAGGATTTATGATTGGGCACTACGAACTGATTCAATACCGAGATCCGGAAAAGCGAATTGGATTTCGAGGAGCTCTTTCCTCTGATTTCGTGTAGAATGCCCAATCGAAACAATTATGCACTTCTTAAATCGTCGTCGCCAAAAATCCCCCGTCAACGCGGATGTCCGTGCCGGTGACGAAGCCGCTGGCCGCGTCCGATGCGAGGAACACCGCTGCGCCGACTAGCTCCTCGGGGCGGCCAAAGCGGTCCATGGGGGTGTGGGAGAGGATTTGTTGGCCGCGTTCGGTTGGGGTGCCGTCGTCTTCAAAGAGCAAGCGGCGGTTTTGCTCGGCGGGGAAGAAGCCTGGGGTGATGGAGTTGACCCGCACGCCTTTGTCGGCCCACTCGCGCGCGAGGAATTGCGTTAGGTTCAATACGGCCGCTTTGGCCGCGGAGTACGCCACTACCCGCGAAACCGGCAGGTGGGCGGCGACCGAAGCGATGTTGATGATGCTGCCCCGGCCTCGTGCGACCATGGCCGAGCCGAATTCTTGGCAGGGCAACAGCGCGCCAGCCCCCAAGTTCAAGTCGAAACAACGCTGCCAATCGTCGGTTGCTATCGCGGCGAAGTCTAGGTCGTCGTTTAGGGTCACCTGCGGCTGATTGCCGCCGGCTGCGTTGAGTAGCACGTTGACGGGCCCCAACGCTGCGACGACCGCTTCATGGGCGGCTTTGAGCGACGCTTTGTCCGTGGCGTCGCAGGCAGCGAAAACGCCCGTGCCGCCTGCTGCCTCTATTGCCGCTACTCGCTTGTGCCCCCGGTCGTGGTCTCGTCCCAACACTGCTACGGAGGCTCCGGCCTCGGCCAATCCCTGGGCCATTGCTCCGCCCAATACGCCGGTGCCGCCGATGACTACTGCTACTTCGCCCTGCAAATTCCATTGACTCATCTCAATACCCCAGTGCTTTAGATAAAAGTCCAATAGTGCCGCCGAACACATTGCCCCAGACGATTAGCCAGCCCAAGTGCTCGCGGATTACTTCCTCCATCATCTCCTTGACCCGGTCGGGCGTCAGCTCCTCTAGCTTGGTCTCCAACAGCCCGTCAACCTGCTCCCGCATGGCGCTGACGTCAACGCTCGCTTCGTCGGCCAAAAGTGGCGCGATCTCGCTTCCGAACCCAATTACGAACTGCTTGACCAGCGGCTTGACCGCCTGCGTCCCCACCAACTGGAGCATCATTCCTTGCGGCGATTCCGCCAACTCTTCGAGTTTGCGGTCGATGATTGCGTCAACCTCGTCGGACGCCAGCACCTTTTGCACCTTTTCTCCCACATCGTCTCCGGCCATCCGCTCGGCGAAGAATCGCTCCAGATACTCCTCGTCGAAGAAGTAGCGCATGATGGCGTCTTTGACCGCTTCCCGGATGGCGCGAAATCGCGCTGGGATCACTCCTGACCCGTACAGCAGGGGCACGCGGTCGAAGAGCATTTTTACTGCTAACCAGTTGGTCGCGCCGCCGGCAAAGCCAAACAACCCGACCGCCAGCACCCACTCGCTGCCGTTGATCCCCTCAACGCGCCCCCAGAGGCCCACCACCAACAGGGCAAACGAAATTAGGTTGCTGACGTTGCCTTTTTCCCAGCGCGCTTTCTTCATAGGGGTTTACCGGGCCGTCTTGGTCTTCTGCTTGTCTTCGTGCCGCTCGATCCCCAACTGGACCAAGCGGTCGATCAAATCACCGTAGCTCACGCCGCTCGCCTCCCACAGCTTGGGGTACATGCTGATGGGCGTAAATCCCGGCATGGTGTTGATCTCGTTGACGAAAATCGCCTCGTCGCTTTCGCGCACGAAGAAATCAACCCGCGCCAAGCCCCAGGCTTCTACGGCCTGAAAGGCCCGAATGCCCAACTCGCGCACGGCCTCTTGGGTGGCCGGCGAGATGCGCGCTGGAATGATCAGGTCGGAATTGTCGTCGATGTATTTGGCGTTGTAGTCGTAAAAGTCGTTGCCCGGTACGATCTCGCCGGTGATGGATGCTTCTGGCGACTCGTTGCCCAAGATCGCCACCTCGACTTCGCGGCAGCCAGTAGCTTCGGCTTCGACCACGATTTTGTAGTCGTATTGCGCTGCTTCGTCGATGGCCTGTTTCAGTTCGGCACCATCGCAGGCTTTGCTCACCCCGACGCTCGAACCGAGGTTCACCGGCTTGACGAAGACGGGGTAGGCTAAAGCGGCTTCGATCTCGGCGCACACCCCGGCGCGGTCTTTTTCCCACCGGCTGCGTCGGACTATCTGGTAGTCCACTTGCGGCAACCCCTCGGCCTTGAAGACCCGCTTCATCAACTCCTTGTCCATGCCCACGGCCGAGCCGACGACTCCGGCCCCCACATAGGCTACATTGGCCAGTTCCATCAGTCCCTGTACGGTGCCGTCCTCGCCGTAGGGGCCGTGCAGAAGGGGAAAGATTACGTCGAGAGCTTGGTCCTGCACATCGCCTCGCTGCGCCACGAGCGAGCGCGTCCCCAGATAGTCGAGTGCCACTGGTGTTAGTCCGTCCTCGTGGACTTGACTGGATGCCAGAAGCTGCTGAGTGTCTGCGGCGGACAGCCAGCGTCCTTCTTTGGAGATGCCGATCATCACCAATTCGTACTTGTCCTTGTCGATGGCTTCCAACATCGAGCGCGCTGAAATTACCGAGACTTCGTGCTCGGCCGAGCGCCCGCCGCAGAGCACACCGAGGCGTATCTTGCGACCCATGTATTGCTGTTCCTTCGGTTAAGTTGCGAGTAGAGTTGCCCCTCCCTGAAATATAGAAGGGATGCCGAAAGCTGTCGAGGAATGGCAACTTGCCCCTGCGGCGCGAATTGCGTATTTCTTCCCGCGTTCTCGTGCGTTGATTCTACTGTCTTGAAGGAGCGAAACCCGTGAAATACCGCTACGCTGAAATGATCTGGAACGAGACCCGGGACGCTGCCGTCGCGGGCCGCGTGGCCGTGCTGCCCGTCGCCACCCACGAAGACCACGGCCCGCATCTGCCGGTGGATACGGACGTGGTGCTGTGTCACGGCATCTGCGAGCGGGCCGTGGCCCGCATTCCAGAAGAAGCCGTGCTCGCTCCGCCCGTCACTCACGGCTACAGCCCGCACCACATGGATTTCCACGGCACCCTAACCATTACGTGGGACACTTTTATCCGCTACGTCAAGGACGTGTGTTGCAGCTTGGCCCACCACGGCTTTAAGCGCATCCTCATCGTCAATGGCCACGGCTCCAACACCTCGCCGCTCGACCTAGCGGCCCGCCTCACCGTTCTCGAATACGAGGGCCAGATCCTCTGCGCCTCGGTCAATCACTGGGATATACGCCGCGCCAAGACCGTGGGCAACCAACTGCGCGACTCGGATTACGGCGGAACCTCGCACGCCGGCGAATACGAGACCTCGCTTTACTTGGCGCTCAAGCCGGAGTTGGTGGAGATGGACAAGGCCGTTGACGAGCGTTCGCCGCTGTCGCCTAGTTTCCGCACCGACCTGTTGGCCGGCACGCATCCCGAGGGATCGGGTGCGCGGCTGATACCCTATTGGAGCCAGCAGACGGGCAGCGGGGTTATGGGGGACGCGACTAAAGCCACCAAAGAAAAGGGCGAGAAATTTTTAGCAGCGGCGACTGAAGGGCTTGTAGAGCTAATCCGCGAGTTGAAGAATCAGCCGATCCTGCCGCGCCGCGATCAGCATTGACGCGACGCGCACATTTGGAACTACTACCGATAAGGAGGAGTGCCATGGACCGTTGGAACTTTGAGTGGCGGCATTTTTTCGCACTGTATGGTGCGCTGCTCATCATCAATGCTGTGACGGCTATTACTGAGAGTGAGATTGGCGTGATAGGAGCCTATTTGGCCTTCCTCGCTATGCTTTTCGTATCTGCGGGTCTGTTTTATCAGATGCTAAAGAAGAAAGCGACGACGGAAGGAAGAAGTGCCGTGAAGTGGTGGCATGTCTTCGCGCTGTACGGTGCTGCGCTGATCATCCTCAACGTTATGATGGACATTCTTAAGCAAGAGATCGGCACAATAGGTGCCTATTTGGTCATACTCGCTATGTGCCTCGTAGCGAATCTGTTTTACCATGCGCTAAAGAAGAAAGCGATAGACGCGGGTTGACCCCTAGCTGGGTATCCCCAATCAGGAACAACCACATGAACGGTGGGAAGTTTTTTGAAAGGTGGTGTGTTTTCGTGGCGTACTGCGCGGCGTTCTTTATCCTCAATGGTGTGATGGACATTATGGAGAAAGAGCTAGGCACAATAGGCGAGTATCTGGTCATTCTCGCTATGCTCCTCATATCTGCTAATCTGCTTTACCGTGATCGAAGGAAAGGCGCGGCGACGCTAGAAGCAAGTAACGTGAACCGTTGGAACTTTGAGTGGTCGCATATTCTTATGATGTATCCCATGATTTTCATTGCCAAGGGTGTGCTGCCTATTATTAAGCAAGAGCTAGGTGCAATAGGCGAGTATTTGGATTTGACCATTCTCGCCATGCTCTTCGTATATCTAATTTACCATGCGCAAAAGAAAAGCGCGGCGAACGCGGTTTGATCTTTCCCATTACCCAATCAGGAGCTTCTAATGACTGAACAAGAAATGCTTGAAGAGCTGAAAAACTTTGACACGCCTTCAATCACCAATGTCGTCGCCACCTATCCAGGCGACCCCTTGTGTTTGGGGCTGTACAATCCTTGGAGCGAAAACTGGTACACGGATCAGTCGTTGCGCTGCATGTATCCCGAGCTCGGCCCCACGGTCGGCTACGCGGTCACCTGTACGTTTGGCCTGCCCGATCCTAGTTACAACGGCGTTAGCTTCATGGACGTTCTCGATGCCCTCGACGCCTCGCCCAAGCCGACGATCTTGGTCTTCCAGCAGAAGTTCCCGCCGGAAATCGCGGGCAAGGTCGGCTTAGCTGGTGGCAACATGACTACTGCCATGCAGGCCATTGGCTGCGTCGGTGCGATTTCCAACGGGCCTTCGCGCGACATCGACGAGATCCGCCCAATGAAATTCCAGTACTTGCTCAGCGGCGTCACCGCTGGGCACGGTGCCCAAGCCATTCACGCGGTCAATGTGCCGGTCTCGGTGGCTGGCATGGATGTGGCTCCCGGCGAGGTCATCCACATGGACGAAAACGGCGCGGTGAAATTCCCCGCCGACAAGCTCAGCGCGGTGCTGGAAAACGTCCGCGCCCTGCAAAAACACGAGGCCGAGCGCATGGCCCAGATGCGCCAAGCCACGTCCGCGGCCGAACTGCGGGCCATTTTCGGCGGGCACTCGTACGGCGACGAAGAAGAGGAATCGTGAGAGGTAGAAATGAGTGAAGCCCCTTACAAAATCGCCTTCGCCGGCTTGCGCCACGGCCACATCTTCGACCTCTACGCACTCGCTTGCGCCTCGCCCGCGCTCGAAGTGGTAGCTGCGTGCGAGGAGCACGCGGAGACGCGCGCTGAAATTCGCGCAAAGGGTACTGCCGCAATCACTCACGACCGGATCGAGCAAATGCTCGACGAGGTGGACTGTGATATTGTCGCTACTGGCACCTATTTTGCCGGTCGCGGCCCGGTGTTGATCGAAGCTCTCACGCGCGGCAAACACGTCATCGGCGACAAACCTCTGTGTACTCGGATGGCCGACCTCGACCGCATTGCAGCGTTGGCACGCGAGAAAGACCTCAAGGTCGGCTGCATGTTGACCATGCGCGATGCCGCTCAGGTTATTGGCGTGCGCAACCTGATCCAAGCTGGCCGCATCGGCGAAGTTCATGCCATCGCCTTTGGCGGCCAACACCCGCTGCTCTTGGGCTCGCGGCCCGGCTGGTACTTTGAACAGGGCAAGCACGGCGGCACCATCACGGATATTGGCATCCACGCCATCGACGCTTTGCCTTGGGTCACGGGTCGCCAGTGGGCGAAAATCAACGCCGCTCGCTGCTGGCGGGCTCTTGTTCCCCAGGACCTTCACATGCAGGATGCCGGGCAGATGATGCTGGAGATGGACAATGGCTGCGGGGTCTTGGGGGATGTGTCGTACTTTGCACCCGATAGGGCGGGCTATACGATGCCCTACTACTGGCGGACTACGTTTTGGGGGCGGGATGGAGTAATCGAGACTGCGACTACGGCCAAGGAAATTCAAGTGCTCGGCAGGGAAGACGCCACTGTGCAGATCGAGCCGCTACCCCCGGCCCAACGGGGCGGCTACCTGCGCTCTTTCCTCGACGACATCGCCGGCGAAGTGCCCGCCAATGGCCTCGACACCGCTGCGGTGCTGCGCTCGACTCGCAACGTCATTCGCATTCAGGAGGCGGCCGACAGAGGGGAGCGCGAAGTTGGGTTCAGTAGCTGAGAGATGGGAGTGCCCACATAGTCGATCACCCGTGGATACCCGGTAAAAAGTTCACTGCCAGTACCGTTCATCGACGACTCGCTGCGCACGTAGCGCATCGGTAAACTCCGAAAGGTCGTCGGCCGTCCATGTGACGTATCGGCGCAGGCGTTCGCGACGCGCATCCAAACCGACCGCGTCTTTCAGAAGGCGTAGCACGGTGCTGTTCAGGCTCTCACCGCGTTCCGCACTGACAGCGCGAAGCCGCCGCGAGAGTTCGGGATCGACATTGCGAAGGATAATCTGAGTAGTAGGCATGGCATCAAGAATCTACTGTCATGCCTGTACCGCATCAATTCTGACAGGCAGCGTGGTGGAGACGCGGGCAAAAGGTTTCGCCATTTCGGTTCTTCATCCATCCACCTGCACCTAAACGTCTGCGATCCCTAACTCATACAAACAGTTCTTCCACCAGCGTCCGAGCCTGCTCGACGACCGTTTCGAGGCTGCCGGGGGCGAGCTTGGCCCAGTAGGTAACGTCTTCGTTGGCCTCGTGTCCACCTCGGGCGTAGGCCGCCCGCGTCGGCAGGTAGCCGACGTAGTGTGTGGTGAGGTGCGCTGGAAAGAGAAAAGGGGCCGCTGAGTTCGTTTTGAGCGCGAGTTGTCCTTCGACAAAAGGTTCCCCCGGCAGGCCGATTAGGCCGAGGTTGCCGATGCGGAAAGCTTGGATTTCATAGGGGAACTCGGCGTCTCGCTGGCGGCATAGTTCGACGCTGTGGGTCGATGCGGCGCGGAACCAATGCGGATCCACTTCGCCGTTTGCGCCGCGTGGCGGTTGCGGATTCTCAGCGAGAATTGCGTTGACCTCGCGCAAGCGCTTGGCCGGAATGTCGCGCAAGGGCAGGCCGACCTTTTCCAGCTTACAATCCAACGCAGCGTGGTTGGTGAACGCCATGTTGTGGACGATGCGTTCGCTCATCTGGGCCAATTCGCGCCCCATTCGCTGGTGATCCGGTCGGCAATCCGGGTCGAAGGGGTGCCAGGGGTTGATGTTGCCGCAACAGCCGTTGACGACCAATGGCACGGCGGCGGAGCCGAATAGCTGTTGCATCTGTCGTGACCAAGCACCAGGCCAATCCGCGGACACGGCCCGGTAGGTCTCGGGGTAGCCGAACGCATTGACCGGGTGACAGGTGTAGTGCAGGAGAAAGGCCAGCGGCTGCATATTCATATCTTGGATGCAGCACACGCCGACTTCCGGGTCCATTGGCCCTTCGAGATAGCAGATATCCGCGATCCCGAAGGGCTGCTGCTCCCGACCTAGTGGCTTGGGCATGGCGATGGTGCCGTCCCGGCGTATGCCTCGGCGATTGAAGGCCAAGTCCCCCAATACGCCGCGCCCCAAACCGATGCGCACAGGTTGCAGTTTGCTCACCGCTTCGACTGCGGCCTCGACTGCGGCGGCAGCGGCTTGGTCGCCGTAGGTGCGCTCGGCCCCGCGCAGATACTCGGTCTCTGCGGTGGTCTCCAATGGGAAATCTGGGTCCAGCATAAAGTAGCCGAGGCTTGGGGCGGAGTGCGTTTGGGTCGCTTGGACCATGATCGCTTCGGGTGCGATGCCCGTTTGCTCGCTGATGGCGGCGCGGATTTGCTCTGTGTAGGAGCCGGTGACAATGGTGAGATCCAAGATCACCATGCAGACGCGCCGTTCGCCTGCCTCAAAGACGATGGCCTTGGCAAAGAGCGGGTCCATCACGGCCTGAGCCGGGCGGTGTTCGCCAGCCCCGCTGCCTGCTAAGTGTGTACCTGCGGGCGGGGTGATGTCGATCATTGCCGCTCCGGCTCGCAGTTGGTTGGTCTCGTGCATGACTTTTCCTCTCGGCGCAGCTAATAGCGCAATTCGGCGTTGTCCCAGCGCGACAACGCATCTTGTGCCCGCCATTGGGGATGCGCTTCATCGGTAGTGGCGACGTGCTTAAGCCACTCGGCGCAACGCGCATCCAAGGGACGCATACTCATCAGCGCGCCGAGGGCGTTAAAGCGGACAAAAGGCTCGGCATCGGTCAGTGCTTGTACTACCCGTTCCTCTGCACCGTGCGCCTCCCGGCCCCACAGTGCCAGCGCTTGTAGTGCATTGTGCCGCACCCAGACATCCGAGTCTCCTAGAGCGCACTCGACGTCGGGTATTAGCGCTAGACTTTCACGGCCTAGATCACCTGCGATATCCGCGGCCATAGCCCGCAGCCAGGGATCGGGGTCCGCCAGCGTCTCGCGCAGTGCATCCACTGCGACTCGGCCCGCCGCACTCAGCGCCACCGCCGCCATCTCGCGCTCTTGCTCGTCTCCGTGGCGCATCCGGGCGACTAAAGCCTGCGCTCCATCGGCATCTACTTGTCCGCCTAGACCATAGGCCGCTTCCAGCGCCTCGTGTTCTTGGTCTGACACTAAATTTTGGAATAGCGACTCCAGCGACGCCGAGCCGCCGAGCCGTTCAGCCCCGCGCCCCCTGAGCCAATTCCACATGGTCTGCCAAGTTTTGGGCAGGCGCAACAAGCGCCCGTCGGGGAGCGCCGACCATTGGCGTGCGGTTGCGGCAAAATCGGGATGGTAGGCGGCGGCCTTCCAACTCGGCTCTTGCGGTTCGCTCCGGCGGTCGAAGACAAATTTGAGCATAATCCGCTCAGTGTTGCTCGTATTAGCTCCGGCCCGATGCCAAGATGAGAAGTGGCAGATGGCCATTATCCCGGCGTCGCCCTCGACCCCGCATTCCAAAGTCTCCATTGCCTCGGGCCGCTGCCGATAGTACTGCGACCCGGGCACCAAGGTCGTCGGTCCCAACTCCTTGGACACTGCATGGGGGAAGTACGCCAACAGCACCTTGCGTGGCCGGTGTCCATAGCGCCAGGGGCGGGTCCAGCCCCGCAGGGTTCGGGGCGTCCCGTCTTGGTGAAACCCGCCGGCTGCTTGGCCGGGTTGGGTCAGGTGGGCATGGCGGTGGCAGAGCATGTGATAATCCGTGCCCAAGATGCTCGTCAGCGGTCCCACCACCTGCGGATGCGACAACACCTGCGCAAGTGCCGGTACCTGTTCGTAGATGGCGTTGCCGGGATTTTTGCCTTGGACAAAGGCGGCGCGAGTCTGTGCGCAAACCGCTTGGTGAATCTCCGCGTCGATCGCGGGGTGGAAGATATGGTACCCGCGCGCGATAAAGGCGAGTATCTCGTCGTCGTTGAGTCGAAAGTCCACAGGCCGTCCTCCTCGTCGGTTGTCTAGGGTCGTGGCGTACTATCCGTTTTCCATCCGCGCCGCTTCTAATGCGGCCTGAAAGTCCTCCGGCAGCGGCGCGGTAAACTCCATCATCTCTCCGGTAGTCGGATGCGCGAAGCGCAGTTTTTTGGCGTGCAGGGCTTGGCGTTTGATCAAGCTCAGCATACAGTTGGCTTGGCGTCGGTATTCCGGGCGGATGCCTCTGGCTTGGTCGCGGCCTCCGTACACTGGATCGCCGAAGACCGGATGGCCGATATGGGCCAGATGAACGCGGATTTGGTGCGTGCGTCCGGTTTCTAGCTGGCACTCGATCAAGGTCGTAAAAGGACAACGCTTGGCGACGCTGAAATGGGTCGCCGCCGCTCGCCCGTCCTCGACCACGGCCATCTTCTTGCGGTTTTTGGGATGGCGGCCAATTGGGGCTTCGATCCGCCCATTTTCCTCGCGCAAGACGCCCCACACTAAGGCGGCGTACCGGCGTTCGA
The DNA here is from genome assembly GCA_022825185.1 of Candidatus Latescibacterota bacterium. The sequence goes on from JAJDYK010000061.1 coordinate 15,833, forward strand.
TCTGGTGTGCTTGGAGGCTTGCGGCCAGCGTTCGGTGGGCGTCGTCGCGCTTGGCGACTAGCAGCAAGCCGCTGGTTTCCTTGTCGAGCCGGTGGACGATTCCCGGTCGGAGTGCGCCGTTGATGCCCGACAGGTCGCGGCAGTGGTGCAACAGCGCGTTGACGAGGGTTCCCTCGGTCACACCAGGGGCCGGGTGCACGGTCATGCCGGCTGCCTTGTTCACGACGAGCAGGTCGTCGTCTTCGTACGCGATGGACAGGGGGAGTGCCTCGGGATGTGCGGCTAGCGGCTCGGGCTCGGGCAGTTCGACGGCGATTTCGTCTCCGGGCTGGACCAAGTACGATGGACGCGTCTTTTGGCCGTTGACGCGGATCGCTCCGGCCTTGATGAGTGCTTGGATGCTGCTACGCGAATGTTGGGGACAGTGGGTGCGGAGGAAAAGATCGAGCCGCTCGGCGGCTGATTCGACGGGGACGGCGAGGTCCATGGGAATTTACTCCCGCGCGATTTCCTCTTCGGAATCAGGAGAGGAGGCCGTCTTTTCGCGGCGCGAGTAGCCCAAGGCCAAGAGCAAGACGCCGACGGTGACGAAGGAATCGGCAAAGTTGAAGATCGGCCAGCGCAAATCCCCGAGGCCGAAGTCGAAAAAATCCACCACTTCCCCCAAGTACAGGCGGTCAATGATGTTGCCCACGGCACCGCCTAATACTAGGCAGAGAGCTAGGCGCAAAAGTCGCTCGTTTGCGGCGAGCGAGCGGTAGAGGTAAATGAGGATGCCGAGGGCGAGGAACGAAAAGGCCGTGTGCAGCAGCGGGCTGCCCATGTTTAGCCCGAAGGCCGCGCCGGGGTTGTGGATGTAGGTCAGGCGGAAAAAGTTGCCCAATACAGGCTCGGACTGGTACAGTGCCATGGAGCCGCGGACGATGAATTTGCTTGCTTGATCGATGGCCACGGCCAGTGGTATGATCCACAGAAACGTCACTCTAAGTCCGACGCCTCTTCGCGATTGGATTTGCAGCTAATGCACTGGGTGGCGGTGGGCACGGCCTCTAAGCGCCCGCGGCCGATTGTCCCTTTGCAGGTGCGGCAGATGCCAAAAGTGCCGTCCTCGATGCGTTGCAGGGCCTCGTTTAGGTAGTCGATGTAATCGCCACCGCGCTGGGCGAGGAGCAGGGATTTTTCCCGCTCCATGGCGTCGGTCCCATGGTCGGCCATGTGCAGCGAGTAGGTCGAGCGGTCCTCAGAGGCCGTTTCCCGGGCGTCGTTGCGCGAGGTGTTTTCGATGGCTTCGACATCGTCTGAGGTCTGGGCAATTTTTTCGAGGAGCAATTTTTTGAAGAAATCGAGGTCTTTTTGGTCCATCTGCTTGGGTTTGTTGTCCATTTTATTTTCACCTTTCTCCGCGTCGTCCGTTCGTACTAGGTCTTAGCAATAGCAATGGTGCCGTCGCAGCCGTTGACCTGCCTCTCCTGCTGTAAGAGCGCCCCTTGGGGCAGTTCTCCGGTGTGGAGGGCTAGCGCTAAAATTTCGGCGGCGATGTACTCGCGGTGCTGCTGAACTGCTTCCTCTAGAGCGGACGCGCCTTGTACCCAGATGTGGATGCGGTCGGCGACGTCTAGCCCGGCCTCTTTGCGCATGTTCTGCACGCGGTTGACGAATTCGCGCGCAGTGCATTCGGCGATTAACTCGTCGTCGAGTTGGACATCTAACCCCACCCCGAGGTTATTGTCGAGGGCTACCACCACGCCTTCTTTCTCCCGGCGCTGCACGACGATGTCGTCCAGCCCGATCTCGCCGCCGGCCACCGAGAGTTGGCCACCACTTTCGAGGAGGTGTACATCCTCAGCCGTCAGAGCTTGAACGCGAGCGGCGACTGCTGGCATCTGCTTGCCGAAGCGCGGCCCTAAGGCGCGGAAGTCGGGCCGGTAGGAGACCTCGCTGAACTCGGTCTCGTCCTCCACCAGCACCACCTCTTTGACGTTGAGTTCGTCGGCTAGCAGGTCGGTCATCTGCTCTAGCCCGTGGTGGCTGTGTCCGTTGGGGGGCAGGAGATAGAGGTGCCGCAGCGGCTGGCGCACCTTGAGCTCGTGCTTGCTGCGCAGCGAGCGACCCAAGACCACGGCCCGCGTGGCTAGTTCCATTTGCTGCTCTAAGGCGGTGTCGCGCAAGTGCTCGTCGGCCTGCGGCATGTCGCACAGGTGGATGCTTTCGGGGGCCTCGGGATCGACGCGGCGCACTAAGTTCTGGTAGATAGTATCGGTGATAAAGGGCAAGACCGGTGCCAGGGCCTTGATGAAGGTCACCAGCACCCGATAGAGGGTGTCGTACGCGGCCTCCTTGTCTTGGTCGTCTTCAGATTTCCAGAAGCGGCGGCGGCTGCGGCGGATGTACCAGTTGGTCAGCTTCTCGATAAAGGCCACCATCGCCGGGACTGTGCGATAGAGCCGGTAGGCTTCCATTTCGGCGTTGAGGTCGTGGAGCAGGGTCTGCAACTCCGAGAGAATCCAGCGGTCGAGGCGGTGATCGAGCGGCTGTGCACGGCTCTTGTCTGGCGTCCAGCCGTCAATGGTCGCGTAGGTGACGAAGAAGCTATAGGCATTCCACAAGGGGATGATGACATCGCGCAGACTTTGCTTGATACCCTCTTCGGTCATACGCATCTCTTCGGCTTTCATGGCCGGCGAGTTGAGCAGATAGAGGCGCAGGGCGTCGGCGCCGTAGGTTTCGAGCATCTCGGCCGGATCGGGATAGTTCTTCAAGCGCTTGCTCAGCTTGCGTCCGTCGGCGGCTAGCAACATGCCGCCGACGATACAGTTGTGAAAAGCTGGCTTGTCGAACAGGGCCGCGGCTAGGATCGTCAGGGTGTAGAACCACCCTCGGGTCTGATCGAGGTTCTCGGAGATGAAGTTGGCTGGAAAAGAGGCTTCAAAGTCCTCGCGCCGCCCGAAGGGGTAGTGGCTTTGCGCGTACGGCATGGACCCAGACTCAAACCAGCAGTCGAGGACTTCGGGCACGCGCCGCAGCGAGCCGTTCCCGGACGGTGCCGGGATCTCGAGGTCGTCGATGAAGTGCTTGTGCAGGTCATCGACTTCGCGTCCGGTGAGTTTGCACAACTCCTCGCGGCTGCCGACGCACACGGCTTCGCCCGTCTCTTCGTTGCGCCAGATCGGCAGCGGCGTGCCCCAGTAGCGGTTGCGGCTGACGGCCCAGTCCGGCGCTGACTCAACGCCCTTGCCGAAGCGGCCATCGCGGATGTGCTCGGGAATCCACCAGATCTGCTGATTGGCGGCGAGCATCTTCTCCTTTACCTCGCCTTCGATTTTTACGAACCAAGTGGAGATCGTGCGGTAGATCAGGGGCGAGTCGCAGCGCCAGCAG
>JAJDYK010000315.1 GCA_022825185.1 Candidatus Latescibacterota bacterium
CCACGCCAACGAGATGGAAACCAGTCTCATGCAATACTTGCGGCCGGATTGGGTGCTGCCCTTGTCGGAGGCTGGCAGTGGCCGCGAGCACAAGTTTAAGATGGCCGCGCTGCGGGAAGGCTGGGTCTGGACCCAGCGCGACTGGACGCAGGCGACCGACGACACGGGCATCGGCGACCCGCGTCAAGCTACCCCGGAAAAGGGCCGCCGCTGCTTGGAACAAGTGGCCGCGCAACTCGCCGAGTTTTTGGTCGAACTGGCCTCCGCAGATCTAAACGATCTCTACGAATAACCATGCAGTTCTACGCGTTCGTCGCCCCCGGGCTAGAGGAGATCGTCCAACGAGAAATCGCGGCGTGCTTGGATGCCGAGCAGCAGGGTCGCCAGCGCGGCGTGGTGTTCTTTGCGACCGACGCTCCGCCGCAAGACTTGCTCGGATTGGGGACGACCGAGGATGTGTTCGCACTGGTGGTGCGCGGTAGGGTGGAAACGTCGCGGAAGGGCTTGGAAGAGGCCGGCGCACTCGTCGCGGAGTCGCCGCTTTTTGAAGACGCCGTGGGTGCGCATCGCCGCGCTCGCCCTAAGAGGATCAAGCGCATCTCCTACCGGATTGTAGCTCAGCGTCGCGGCGGGCAGCAGCGCTATGTGCGCCAAGAGATGCGCCGCGCCTTACAGCGGGCCGTGGCATGGCGTTTTCCGCGCTGGAAGCACATGGCTGAGCAAGCGCTGTTGGAGGTGTGGGGTTTGGAGGCCGGGGGCGAGCTGATCTGCGGGGTCCGCCTTTCCGACGAGACCATGCGCCACCGCACGTACAAGGTCGCGCAAGTGGAGGCTTCGCTGCGGCCGACGGTGGCGCGAGCCTTGGTGATGCTATCTGAGCCAGCGGACGGTGACGTTTTTCTCGACCCCATGTGCGGGGCTGGAACTATTCTCATTGAGCGGGGGATGTACGGCCGCTACGCCCAGCTTTTGGGCGGCGACATCCGCCCGGAAGCTGTGGCTGCTACCCGCACAAATGTCGGGCCGCGCTACAAGCCGATTGACATTCGCCAATGGGATGCACGGGATTTGCCCTTGGACGACGGCAGCGTCGATCGGGTGGTATGCAACTTGCCCTTTGGCAAAAAAATCGGCGCGCCGCAAGCGTTGCGTCCGCTCTACGAGGGTTTTGCCAGCGAGGTGGCGAGGGTGCTGAAGGCCGGTGGAGTGGCAGTGTGTTTGACTAGCGAACGCACCCTGCTGGCCGAAGCATTTGGCGCGTGGCCGGATCTGTACATGGAGCGCGTGTTCCCGGTCGAGGTGCTAGGTCAAAAGGCGTTTTGTTGTAAATTGAAGAAGCTCACTGGGTATTAGATTGGTGAATGAGACATTTCATTAAACAATCATAAAGGAGATTGTCATGGCTGATTTTACGGGTCAAGTAGTTATCGTCACCGGCGGTGCCCAAGGCATTGGCGGGGGGATTTCGCGGGCGTTCGCCGATGCAGGGGCGAAGGTCGCAGTGTTGGACATAGACTCGGAGGCTGGCGCGGCCTTGGCCGAGGAAGAGGGGCAGATTCGTTTTTTTGAGGCCGATGTGGCCAGCGACGAGGTTTGCGCCCAGACTGTGGGACAGATTATTGAGGATTGGGGTCGCGTTGACGTGTTGTGCAACAATGTCGGCATCCAGCCCGTGCCCAGCTATAAGCTGGCTCACGAGCTGCCGGTGGAGATGTGGGACCGGATCATTGACGTCAATCTGAAGAGCTTCTTCCTGATGGCTAGGCATTGTCTGCCGCAGATGATGGAGCAGCACAAGGGAGTCATCATCAACACGGCCAGCGTTCAGGGCTTACAGTCGGCGTCGATGGTTTCGGCTTATGCTGCTAGCAAGGGCGGGATTATCTCTATGACGCGGCAGCTTGCGCTCGACTACGCCAAGTATGGGATTCGGGTTTTGGCGGTCAACCCAGGGGGCATTCAGACGCCGTTAGTCGATGAGGTGATCGAGGCATTCGGCCACGAGCGCGAGCAGTTCTTCAAGGATTACGCCAAGCTCCATCCGATTGGACGCTATGGGCAGCCGGAGGACATTGCCAATGCCATGCTGTTCTTGGCTAGCGATAAGGCAGCGTTTATGACTGGCGAAAATGTCTGCGTTGATGGGGGGCTGATGGCTAAGGGGGCGTGGGCTGAGGTTGAGGAGTGAGGGAGGCGGCTTATCTCCGAAATAGTTTAGTGAAGAAGAAGGAACGTAATGGCAGGATTTTCGAATCAACCTCTAAATCTGCAGAAGGCGATTCGGCAGCAAGCACTGGTACATAAGCAGTTTGCTGAACAGTTTCGGCGACGTAACGAAGAATTTTCAAAGCGTCTTGCTGAGCAGTGGAGACAATGTAACGAGGAATTTTCAAAACGCCTTGCTGAGCAGCAGAGACAAATTACGGAGCAGCAGCAGAAACAATTTGCTGAATCGTGGAGACAATTTGAGGAGCAACTTCGGCGACTTTCCAATGAGTTTGCTGAGCAACTTCGGCGACTTAACGAAGAAATACCGGAGGGTCTACAGCGGCTAGGAGAAGAAGGTTGGTTTCTTGATCCAGAAATGCCGGCATTCCTACTACAAGAAGCTGAACGTCTATTTGATGAACATCCAGACGAAATAGCGGAGGGGCTAAGTAATTTCTTTAGAACGCGACTTGACGTTATTGAGGAGGCACTTATCGATTCGTATCCTCATCGCGGTCACTTATTCCAACAAGCTTTCGAAGCTCATCGTGAAGGGAAATACGGTCTATCGATACCAGTATTCCTTACCCAGGCGGATGGTATTTTCTGGGATCAAACTTCTGGGAAACAAAATCTGTTCATCAGACAACGTGAGAGAGCGTGTAGGGAATACGCTTCTCAGATTTCAAACAGCTACGTTGGGGCCTACTGGCATCCTCTTTCAATCACCTTGCCTCTGTGGATGACTTCGAAAGAGAGAGGCGATTCTTTCGACGGGCTAAATCGACACCAAGTGCTTCACGGTGAATCAGTAGATTATGGCACCGAGCCGAACAGTCTCAAGGCGATCTCATTGCTAAGTTACCTTCGCTGGATATTTAGTAAGATTGATAAGCGAGCGAGTGATGATTGATGGCCCGTAATATTTCCGGCGATCTGTCGCGAGACGCCGCCGAATACGTCCTCGACACCTTCCCCATCGTCCGCTGCGAAGGTGAAGCCGCTTCTGGAACATACCGCATCCGATATATGATGCTGGCGTATATGGATGCACTGACAGCGGGGGATGCGGAGACGAGAATAGAGTGGTGGTGTGAATGAAGAAAGGAGGCTCTGTTATCGGTTTAGGCGACGCAGATACGAGATCATATAGGGACTGAGATTATACCTTGCCTCTCGGAATGTACTCATCAATGGCGAGTCTGACCAACCCCAACCCTTGAACTTTCTCATATTTATAGTACCATTGCCAATAGTATCTCTTCCCTAGTGCTGGTGCCTTTGTGTACTGGCTAAATAGCGCATCATACTCATCTGCAAAGTAGTAAATCTGTTGCTTGCTCTCTACGGCCTGTTCAACCCGTATAGCTCTTATAAAGGGTTCACCTTCGGCCGACCAGTCACCAGTAACAATTTCATTTGACTTCTGGTAGAACGCTATTTCTCCTTCTGCAACTATGGCCTTGGCAGTAAGCCGATCAATCCCATAGCGGTCACGAACTACCGCTTTACAGAATTTATCCACTGGTGCGTATGGATCATCTAACCCAAAGTAAGAACTGAAGAGTGAGATAATACAATCTCCTTCATCTCGAAAGTAGATACCTCCGTATTGATCCATATAATTTAGTACTTTAGTGAAAAAGTCGTTAAGAAGATTTACTCTATAGATCATTAGGCGATCTTGCGCCCAGGCTGAATATCCATTCAGGTCTACCCTGACTACTACTCCATCGTATAGACCATCACCTGTGAATAGGTAGCGATCCGTGATAGCCGTTGCGGCGGCCGCTTCTTTTATGGGACCACTTTTTTGAAGGTAATGATTGACAATCTCTTGACGCCATGATAGCATTTTTGTTACCCCTTTGCCGTTAAATAGAGGAGTATATAAAGTATTCCCAGAGCAAAGGCAGCGCTAATAGATGAATACAGCCAATAAATCGCGCATTGGAGTGCTTTAAACTTCGCATTAGCAATATGACTCAAAGTCCAGTTATGGGCGCAAAAATTTGAAATCATTCCCTCAGAACTTAATCCCAGAGAAGCTTGGGTGTAATCCTCACATGAGCGCTTGGCAATGTCTGGGAAAGAGTGGAGGGAATCAGCTTTATCAAAACTTGGCTTTAAGGCCTTAAAGGACATCCACAATGCCCCTAGAAAACTCACGCTGACCCATAGCATTATTACTATGGCTATAACCGCCAAACACCAGAAATTATCTCGGCCCTTCAATAAACCAAAGAGACTAAGAGAGAGTTTGCCGAGCCCACCAGCAAGTAAACCGCTCACTGTCAGCAGTACACTGGCCTTTACATCAGCAAACTTGATATAGTCTGTGATATAGGAATTAGTGCTCTTAGCGAATTCGACCTTATTCATAAATTACGAACGTACGGCTCTTATACGACTTCGGCAAGTCTATCCGACCTTCTATTGTCTCGTGGGAAAGCGGTTGAAATCACTCAAAAAGTGGCAGAAACTATTTTCTTCTTGCCTATGATAGCGATATGCAAGAGAATTTAGAGAAGGCGTCCTCTGTGCAGTGTATCTATGGAGACACGACGATATGAAGAGAACATTGACCATTGACTACAGCGATGAGGTACTGCTGGCCCTTGGATGTTCACCCAAGCAGTTCAGTGAAGAGGCCAAGCTCCTTGTCGCTATCAAACTCTACGAGTTGGGACGGTTGTCCTCGGGGGCGGCAGCCAAGCTGGCCGACATTCCCAAGCCATTATTCCTGATGAAGTTAGCAGACTACGGCATCGATACCTTCCAACTGACCGAGGAAGACCTCCAACAGGACTTGGCCAGTGCCCGACGTCATCTGTAATACTTCTCCGATCCAGTACTTGTACCAAGCCGACGTGCTGGAACTTCTGCCAGCACTCGTCGGACAAGTATTCGTCCCAGAGGCGGTCATGATCTCATCATCACTCGACCGTGCCGTTTGATCGTCAATGAGAAATAGCCAATTCGACGCCAGTCAGCACCACTTGCTCGCGGCGATCTTCTTGCCCCGCCACTAGCCGCACGGCGATCTCATTTGTTCCCTGCCGCAAAAAAGAACCATCCACTGCAAATTCCACGCTGACCCCTTCCATTTTTTGCTCGACCGGACGGGTGGGATAGCTGGCCCAAAACAGCGGCGCTGCCTGCTGGCGCGACCAGCCATCGCCGGAGACTTGGGCTTGATCCCAAGGGAGGGCGCGGTCGTTGAGTTCGACTTCGAGGCGATCCTCCGAGGGCAAGTGATCCAAACGCAAGGCCAAGCCGCCGGTGGCGTCAGCTATATCATCGGCGACGCGGATGCGGAGCGTCGGCCCCAAGCTCGGGCTATCGGAGGGCAAGGGCACGGGAAGCGGCGTCGAAGGGTGGGCCAAGCGGAAGGCGGCGCTGTGGCCCTCGGTGGGACTGAAGGACATGGTGCTGCTGATTTCGTAGCACTTATCGAGTTTTTTCAGGGTGCCGAGGTCGGAGAATTCAGCGGCGGTTTGGCGGTTCCACTCGGGCGACATGGTGTAGAAGTTGTATAGGTAAATGCCGTCGGCCCCGTCGGTGAGCCAGCGCAGGGCCAAGGCGCGGAGGAAGCGCCGGTCGCTGTGGCGGGTGGCCTCAATGCAGCCATAGATGAGGCAGGGGGTAGAGGCCGCGGCGCGGACGAATTCATCGACCGGAGTCTCGAAGGAGATAAATCCGCCGCCAACGACGACGATATCGACGAGGCTGGTCTCGATCCATTCGTCAACATCGAGGCCAATGCGCCGCGAGTCGGCCAAGGTCGGGGGGACGCGGACGGCTAGTTGCAGAGGCTTGCCCCGTTGGGCACTGACCTCGTCGAGCCGCGCCTTGATTTTTTGCACCAGATCGGTCATCAGGTAGCTGTTGGCCGTGGCTTCGGCCATGCGGAAAAAGGCCGAATGGCGCATGAAGTCCAGTTCGATGCCATCCACGTCAAAGCGCTCAAAGACCTCGCAGGCGATGCGCCGCATGTGTTCGCGCACCTCGGCGTGGGCGTAGTCGAGGCCGGTGCGGATGCCCCACTCGACCGACTTTTCGGGGAACTCCTCGCCGGGGCGGCCAATGAGCAGGTGAGGCTGCTCGCGGCGGAAGCGACCGTAGCCGGGATGGGTCGGGTCGATCACGTAGTGGCTGTTCATGCGCACGCGTGGGAAGAAGGGGATTTCCGCCTCCCGGCACAGTTGCGCAAGCGCGGTCAATGGCCCGCCGCACTCGGCAATCAGACCGTGTAGGTTGGCGGCGATCCGCTCTTCGACGCCGGGCGTGGCCGAGTGGACGAAGGAGGGGGTGGTCGCGTCGAGGCCGTCGCGGTCGTCGCCGAATTTTTCGCCAATTTTCGTCTCGAACTGATAGACCTCGTGATCGCCCGTGCTCCACCAGAGTGCGCCGCCGGTGCCAGCATAGCCATCGACGATTTTTTCTTTGAGATCGGCGACCGAGACGTTTTCCTCGGCCGTGAAAATCCAGCCGTCGTCGGTGAAGATGATGGGCGGTGCTTTGGGTTTGGGAGCCATGTCAGCGGTCTGTATAGGCTTTGATGATGTCGATGATCAGGGCGATGTCGCAGCGGGCCTCTTCCAAGGGAGTACGCGGCTGCACACCCTCGGTGATGCAGGCGTGGAAGTGCTTCAGCTCGCGAACGAAGGGGCCTTCCCACGCGATGGCCGGGCGGTGGGTGATCGCCTCGCCGGCCTCGTCGAGAGTTTGAATCTCCAAGGTGGAGAGGATTCCCCGCGAAAAGCCGGTCGGATAAGAGAGCAATACGCGGCGGTCGTCGCCGCAGACTTCGAGGGTTTCTTTGAAATCGCGTACGTCTTTTAACTCGACCCAGGTTGCCGCACAGCGCGCGCCGTTTGGGTATGCGAGCATGGTGCTGACGCCCCAGCCGTTGTACCAGATCTCGGTGCTGGAGACTTTTTCGGGCACGCCCATGATGGTGCGCAGGCCGTAGATGTCGTGGATCATGCTGCCGGCGAGGTGGCCAAAGGCAGACTGTACGGCGGCGGGGACTTCACCGATGGCCTCGCGCACGGCCGCAGCGCGGGCTGCGCGCGTCTGCTCGACGGCATCAGCGGGTATGTCGTCGGTGCGGTGCAAGCGGAAGTGTGCGAGGTGATGCGAGTTGTTGGTGTGCAGGTGGTGGATCTGGACGAAGCGGATCGCGGCCATGTCAGCGGCCGCGCGGGCCGCGGCCTCAAAAGCCGGGTCGTACACCTTCATGTAGCCAGCCAAGCCAACGGTGCCAGCCACCTGCCGGGCGGCGATGATCCGGTCGGCCTCTTGTAGCGAGAAGCAGATCGGCTTTTCGATGAAGACGTGTTTGCCGGCCTCAAAGGCGGCGACGGCGATCTCGGTCTTGGGATCGGTGTGGCACAGGAGTACGGCGTCGATATCGGCGGCGAGCAGTGCGCGCCAGTCGTCGGTGTAGTGAGGCACGTGAAATTCTTGTGCCACGGTCTGCGCCAAGCTCGGCGAGATGTCGCAGACCATCTCGACGGAAAACAGGTCCTTGAGCGCGGTGAGGTTGGGCAGGTGCTGGACTTGGGTGATGGCACCGCAGCCGACGATTCCGATGCGGACAGGAGCCATGTCAACCCACCTTCCCGACGCGAGGCGTCAAGTCGTTCCAGAGATCGGCCATTGCGTAGGCCTGCTTTAAGCTCTGATACACGTCTTGCCACATGGCTTCGCGCAGCTCGGTGGCCTGTGCTTCGTCGCCAGCCGCGAGGGCTGCTTTGAGTTGGTCGCTTCGTTCTTTTTGGGCGGTCGCTTGGGCGCTGGCGGCGCGGGCCAAGTCGGCTGACGCGGCCGTGAATTTGTCGATGAGATCGTCGATGGGCGTGTCGGTGTCCGTCTCCACATCGTACGAGCTAGAAGGCTGGAAGCGGGTTGGGTGGCGGGTGCCGTCGGGGTCGCGGCCGGTGTGGGTCGGCTGAATGTGGGGCGTGACCGACAGGTACATGATCATAGGCTCGTCGCCGATGGTCCGCACTTGATGGACCTCGTCGGCGAGGGCGATGCAGAGTTGGCCCGCGCATAGCTCCTGTTCGCTGCCGGCGATGTGGAAGACGCAGCGACCTTGCAGGATGAGGAAAATCTCATGGCCGAGGTCGTGGCTGTGCAGACCGGCCACCTCGCCCGGCTGCATGCGCAGGAAGCGAGAGCGGATGTGCGGCGTGACGAGGAGGTTTTTGATGTGTTCCTCTTTGCGAAAGTCGAAAATTTCAAAGGCCATGAATAGGCTCCTTGCAAAAGTTGATGGGGATGGTAATCAATATATCCAAGTCTAGCGTCTCTACAACCGCCTGTGTCGAGCTACTCATCGGGTCTGAATAGTTCGTCCGAACTTGTCAGATCTCGACGAATCCCTCCGGCAATCCCTCCCCCTTGACCAACGCCTCTTTCAACGCCCGCGCATGTTGGCAAATCCCCCGATAAGAAAATCCCTTACAATTGCAACTTATGTCGTTCCCCTCCACCTCCAATTCGTAGAACGCCCCTGGCTTCGACGAACTGTCCACTCGGTATAGCGCTCGCTTCGGCCCTGCCAACACCCGCGCCAACACGCGCACCGCCTCGGCCGACGGCAAGCGCGACTTAGCCTCGGACTCGACGGCAGGCTGCGCGGCGACAAAAGCCGTTCCGGCCTCGCGCAACAATTCCGCCATTTGCTGCTCGCCCATTGCGCCAGTGGGCAATTCGGGTAGCACCTCCATCACCCGCCGCAACTCATCCATCACGTCGCGCTGGAAATGTTCGGGCAAGGCGCTGCCTTCGACGAGTTGGTCGATCAGCGTCGATTTGGTCTCGAGGACCGTTTTGACGAATTCGTCGATCGTGTTGCTGCCGACCATGTAGGTGACGTTTACAGCTTGCTGTTGCCCGATGCGGTAGGCCCGGTCTTCGGCCTGCCAGTGATTGACCGGCACCCAGTCGAGATCGTTGAAAATCACCTGCCGCGCTGCTGTGAGGTTGAGGCCGACGCCCCCGGCAGTAATCTGCGCGGCTAGTATCTGCACGGAGTCGTCTTCTTGGAAGCGATCGGCTAGTTGTTGTCGCTCGCTCGCTGGCACTTCGCCGGTGATGGCTACGGCCTTCGGGCCAAAGTGCTTGCGGAGCGTGTTGACGGGTGCTAGAAAACACGAGAAGACTAGGACCTTCTCTCCCTGTTCGAGCGCGTTCTCGACGAAGGGGATCGTGCTGCGGACCTTGGCGATGGCCAAGCGGTTGCGCGCGGTGGTTAGCTGGCCCATGATCCAGCCCTGGCGCGAGCGGCGCTCGGCCTCGGTCTCGCTGGCGAGCTTGGCTTGGCCCCGGCGCGAGATGGTCTGCAACAGCTCCGTCACGGCCTCGCTCATGTCGCGCGCCACTCGGCTGGCGACCTCCACGTCGAGCCAACTGCGGATCTTGGGCGGCAGGTCGAGCACCTCGGCCTTGGTGCGGCGCAGCATGATGCCGTGCAACTGCACAGTCAGCTCTTCGATATTGGAGGCCCCGTCGGCGACCCAGCCGTATTCGCCTTTGTACGCGTCGCAATAGCGCTTGGCAAACGAGACGAACGAACGCCCGAGCGCGTGGCGCGCCAACTGCAACAAGGGGAAGAGATCGCGCGGCCGGCTCGTCAGTGGCGTGCCGGTCAAAAGATGCACCACCGCCTCGTCGTCGACGGCCTTGACCAAGTCCATGGACAGGCGATGCCGCTGGCTGCGGTAGTTTTTGAGATAGTGGGCCTCGTCGAAGACTAAGCCACTCCAAGCGTGTTCCGCCAAGGGGTGTTTGGCGAGGATGTCGTAGTTGATGATGACCCAGCCGGTATAGCCGGGCTCAGGCGCGGGTGCGGGACCGACGATGGAAATTTCGGCCGTCGGTAGCACCAACTCAATCTCGCGCGCCCAGTTAATTTTGACCGCTGCCGGGCAGACGACTAGGTACGGTCCATCGGGCTTGGCTTGGCGCATGGCGAGTACGGACTGCCGCGTCTTGCCCAGCCCCATGTCGTCGGCGAGAATCGCCCGCTGGCGACCCAACAAAAAGGCGATGCCCTCGACTTGGTGGGCATACAGTCCGACGGCTAGGGCTTCGGCCTGTTGTTGTGCTGTGCTCATAGATGCTCAGTTGCGTGGGGATGTCTCTTTGAACGCTACTCAGTCCAGCGCCTTGTCTGCAAACAAGCATTGCTGGATGCCTGCTCCAACCAAGTGGGCGTAAGAGTCTGTCCTACGAAGGCAGAGATTACATAACGTCAGTTCGTAGGTGATGATAGATTCTTGAGGAGACGCCCCTCGTCGTCAATCACCACGACGCGCCTCTCTTATGGCGGTAACCGGCGACAGAGATGTATAGAGAGCGGGAACACCGATCCGGTTAAACCGACCACCATGAAGACGCGCTCCCTCTCCCGAGAGCGGCGACCAAGACCAGTGCGGGTTGTGTGCACGGTACACGAACCCTTGGAACCGCATCAGGCATAACCACCAGCGACGATCCGGTCGAGATGAGCATGCACTTGGTCTGCACGGCCTTGCCGCAGAAGTTGGTCGGGTGTTAGGCCGCCGAAGCTCGGCAAAGGCTCCGCACGGAACCAAGCATAAGCGGCCAGTTCGGAACCGGTTTGAGCTTCAACTCGGTGGAGGATCTCCAACATCTGCCGCAGTCGCATCTGCGTCTTCTGCGCTCGGATCTGCGAGGCACACGAAAAGGCATCGCGGCCAAGCCCTAGCGTACCGGCAATTTCGGCCTGAGTCGTATGCAACGCATCCGCGACGAGCGTCGGCGAGAACACCCGATCTTCGACGAATTCTTCAAACTGCATGACGATACCTCGTGTTTTATTAAAAACCGTCTGACAACCCCTGTCGGGCTACTTTGCAAGGCGGTCATAGCCCCCCTTATGCAAAGAAACGGGTCGAATAGTGAGCATATGGATACCCTTCTACGGCGTCAATAGATAAAAACGATGGGTTTACTCCCAATTAGGTGCTGCCTTCGACTTAGTGGGCGTACAGTTCGGCCGTAGGGCCATAATCACGTCCAACAAACCCAAGACGAGGATAATAGACAAGGCAAGACAACCAATCCGTTTTGTATTCAAAATGCCCTCGTCAACACTTAGCTGACAACCCTAAAGCGCGGGTGGCCTTCATAAGTTGTTTACACGCTTCGCGTTTGCTCTTTTTTCTTTGGGAAATCTTCTCTCTCATTTGTTTCCACTCCTCCTGCGCTTCTTTTAGCCAAGCTTTGTCCTGCTCGATTTCATTCTCTGCTTCTGTGTCCTCAATGAGTACATCGACTGTTTTCGTAAATCCATCAACCGTTTCGATAGTTCGGGTACCCCCCTCTTTTAGATAGAGAGCAAAATGCCCTTTTGAGGTAAAGGCCGTCTGTACAGTTACAAGCAAGAATATCTCATCGAGTATTCTCGTACGTATTCCCGGCTGTGCCCCTCTCAGCCAGAAATCAGAACTAGTTAAGCCGGTATATCGGCATTCATAGAGGTCATCGGCGAATCTCTTCACAATGTATCCTGTTGTCTTACGACGGCTACGAAGTTCTTCTCTTAATCGAGGTATCTCTTCTGACAAATAGAGTGTATCACGGTGTATCTCATGTAACTCCTTATCTATGCTGGAGTAGGCGTCAAGGGCTTGGACAGCTTGGACATAGGAGGAATCTTGAGTCCGAGAGGCTGTCAGTAGCTCGTTAGCGGTCTCGACATCGAGGGCAACAAGGGCTTGGCGAAGTGCGCGTTTTCTTATGTCTTCTCTTTCATGCCTTACAAGGGAGTCCGGAAGCTCTATCATCATCTTATAGGCTGGCTTGAATTGCCCTGAATCGACTAGGGATCTAGCTTGGGCGAGCTGGCGCATGTTGGATGCTTCTTTTTGTTTTTGGGCTTGGCGCTTGAGGGCGGCTGCTCGCTCTGCCTCCCTTTCTTTTTGTTCTTGAACTTGGCGCTCGCGTTCGGCTAATCGTTCCGCCTCCCTTTTCTTGTGGGACTCATTCGCTACAATAATTACAACTAGTAAACAGAGTATTCCCACAATTACCACTATCCGCTCCGTTGTGCTTAATGAGCGACGCCCTGTTGCGTTTGAGCGTGGCATGATAGGCTTCTATCTCCGCCGCGTTTCTCTGGGGTAGAGTCCAGTCGATACCCCCTTGCACACGTGCCTCTCCATAGTGTCGATCATGCTGTAGCTGTCCCGAGGCTGTTCCATGTGCTGCTGATGAACTTACTGGCCCATTCCCTCTTGACGAGCCTTGCTATCTGCTTCGTGATTCGCAACGACTCGTCGTCAGCGCGATACTTACTGTCCCCCGCCGCCTACATCTAAGGCTAGCCCCGTTATAGAACCCGAGCCCGTGGTTATGAAGTCTTCGATTTGTGAGCCATCAATATTGGCGCGGCGAATCTTGCCCCACTCTGCCCAATACATTTTGCCGCTGTCCACATCTAAGGTCAGTACCCTAGGGTTATCCACCTTATTCTGGTCGATAACAAGATCTTCGATTTGTGAGCCATCGAGGTTGGCACGTTGAATCTTGTCCGCAGTCTGGTCTACCCAATACATTTTGCCGTTGCTCACATCTAAGGCTAGTCCCGCTGGCTCACTCAGTCCGGTGATGATGAGATTTTCGATTTGTGAGCCGTCGAGGTTAGCACGTTGAATCTTACTCGTGCCTTGGTCTGCCCAATACATTTTGCTGCTGCTTACATCTAAGGCCAGTCCCCCTGGCTCACTCAGTCCGGTAGAGACGAGGTCTTCGATTTGTGAGCCGTCGAAGTTAGCACGTCGAATCTTACCTGTCTCTATCCAATACATTTTGCCACCGTCCACATCTAAGACTAGCCACACTGGGTTGTCTAGTTTGACAGCGAGGTCTTCGGCTTGTGAGCCGTCGAGGTTAGCACGTCGAATCTTATCCGCGAAGTATTCTGCCCAATACATTTTGCTGCTGCTTACGTCTAAGGCCAGTCCCGCTGCTTCATTCGTTCCGATAGAGACGAGGTCCTCGATTTGTGAGCCATCGAGGAGAGCACGTCGAATCTTACTATCCATCCAATATATCTTGTCTCCCTGCTTTCTCATTGTAAGTGATGTTACGCAGCCTTTAGGCTTTGGTTTATCTTGTTTGTCATGGATAAAAAACTGTTAGACCTCTATAGCGATTATCTGTTGAGTTCTTTTGGCGCGACGACCGCCACCGGCCTTTCGTCTTTGTTGGATGGCC
>JAJDYK010000281.1 GCA_022825185.1 Candidatus Latescibacterota bacterium
TGGTGCGTTGTGCCGACCGGCCTAGCTATTGGTCGGCTGCTGGTGCCGGGGCACTACTGGGCCTGCTGGTCGAGACGCGCAGCAATACCCTGTTGCTATTGCCGGTGGCTCTCTGGTGGCTCTGTCTGCGGACTCGGACCCGATTGCTGGTGCCTTTCTGCTTGGGACTCTGCGCTGTGCTGACTCCGTTCCTAGTCCACAACTATCTCGTCCAAGGCACACCGCTCCCATTCCAAGGCGCTTGGAGCTTTTACATGGGCAACAACCCCGCGGCTGACGGTACCCCGTATGCACGTCAGGGGATCGACTGGCAACGTCTCGAAATACTGCCCTATGAGGCGGATATGGCCGCTTCGTCAGCCGACAGAGGCCGGTTCTATCTGAGCGAGGGACTCGGCTTCATGGTCGAGCAACCGCTTTCCTACCTCCACTTGCTCTACCGCAAATTCAGACTGTTCTGGCACGCCTTTGAAATCCCCGTGAGTGTTGACATCCACTTTTACGAGGCGCATTCCTATCTGAGTTACCTGAATGTCTTCGGCTTTGGCATTGTCGCGCCTCTGGCACTAGTGGGGTTGGTGTGGAATTGGCACCGATGGCGTCAATACGGCTTGCTCTATGGTTTCGGACTGTCCTATCTGGTCTCGGGCCTGCTTTTCACGGTGTGCGCTCGCTATCGGCTTCCCGCGGTGCCTTTGCTGATGCTTTTCGCCGCCGAAGCGGTCCGCCAAGGTGCCCTCAGTCTAAAGGGGCACCAGTGGCGGCGCAGTGCTGCCTTGGCACTGGCTCTGGGTGCTGCTTTTGCACTGGTTCACACTGGAATTGATCCTGCACAGGTGGATCACCTGCGCTCTGCTTGGCTCCAGGGACAGGTCCACATGCGCAACCGAGCATATGATCGCGCCGAGGCGGCCTATTTGCAGGCGCTCCAAGACGATGCCGAAGATGCCGACGTGTACAATAGTATAGGCGCGGTTTACGAAGCGCAGGGGCGGCCTCGTGAAGCTGAAACGGCGTATCGCCAAGCCCTTGCTTTGGCCTCAGATCACACTCGGGCACGGCTCAATTTGGGCAATCTGCTCCGCAGGGAGCAGCGCTTCGCTGAAGCCAAATCCCTCCTCCTCGCAGTGCTCGCCAGCGATCCCCGTCCCGCCATTCAATACGAGGGCCACTACTATTTGGGCTATCTCCACTTGGACCAGCAAGACTATCTGCGGGCGTATGATTTTTTCGCCACAGCCTTGAAAGCACAGCGACGAGCCAAAGGCTTTTACGCCCTAGCCAATGCCTGCCACCATCTGGGACGCCAAGACGAACAAATCCGACACTTGCGGCAGGCTATAGACCTAGATCCAGAATTTGCCGCTGCCCATCGCAACCTTGGAGTCTTGTACCTGCAGCGAGGCGAATACGCTCCTGCCGAAGAGGCGTTGCGCCGCGCCTTGCACCTCGAACCCGATGTGGCTATTGCCCACTACAATTTAGGTGTACTCTACATGCAAACTGGGCGGCGGGAATTGGCTCGGACCGCTTTCGAAACCGCCGAGCGACTGCGCCGGGCGGGGACGTCCCCCTGAAAAGTAGGGTCCCGGATTGGCCCAATATCGTTCCCATGCCCGCTGCGTCAGAGGAGTAGCCCCTACAACACCAGCTCGTCCGGCGGCTCGTAGTCGCTATTGCGCGGGTCCCAGCGGGTTCCGCATTTGTCGCTGATGACCACCCATTCCCCCGAACTGAGGTTCCCCTGGTGGTGGTAGTTGAAGCGTCGGAGTCCCGCAGCTTCAGCGGTGTCGAGCAACATCTTGAGATCGCGCGCTGACATCGGATCTCCGTCGTGGGGAAAGCGACCGGTGTCGAGCCAGGGGACGATGCGCTCGGGGTCGTCAACCGAGGACAGTGCCCGTCGCGTCTCCTGCGTTACCACCTGTTCGAAAAACTCTGGATTGAGGGCACTCTCAAAGTCGAGCATGTCGTCGCCCACGCCTGGTAAGACGATACCGAAGAGCGCCTGCACGACATCGAGGGTGTCGGCCACGCTGATCCCCGGATTCCACTCTATGAGCGTCTGCGAATAGCGGTAGACCGTGCCGAGGAAGCCGTCGAAGCCCCGGTGAAAGAAGTAGTGCTTCGGCAGCAGGAAATCCATAAACTGGGCCAGATCGACGAAATCATATCCACACAAAGGAGCAAAGGCGGCCGAGCGCGGGCCGCATCCTAGGCGTACCGGGCGTTCCAACTCGGCGGCGACGCCCTCGCGGATGCGGCGAAAATAGCGAGTCAGCGAGTCAGCCCTAAACGATAGCCAAGCCATCAGATCGGGATCGGCTCCGAGCATGCGGTAGGCTCCGACTAGGCCGCCGCGAGCATGTCCACGGATGCGCACGGGGTCGAGGTTGTGGAACAGGGACAGGAGCCTGTCTTTGGCGGCCACCATGGCCTCGTAGTCGTATCCTAGATCTGAGGCCATCGACGCTACAGATTCTGGCAGGTCGTGGAAGAAGTAAGAGCGGTGATTCATGTGATGGGGGGCGATTTCGTATCCCCACTCTGGTCCGTCCATCACGGCACCGTCCGCCATCGGGAAGTGCTCTAGCGTATCGACCATGCGCGCCACTCGCGATGCCAGCGTCTGATCGTCGTGCAGGTGGTGGCCCGGCCCGCCTGGACCGGCACCGCCGTCGGCGTACATGCAGTAAACCTGCATACCGCGATCTTTGGCGGCGTTCATTGTCTTTTCTAGCAGGGCTCTTTTCTCGGGCAGCTTGTGTTCCGGCGGCGGCGGTGGCTCGACGCCTAGTCGCGCGTACACAGCCGGATTCGGGTCGTACGCCTCGGCCACGATGTCGCCGGTGGGAGCGGACACGGTATCCTTCGACAGTTTCGCCGTGCCGAAAACGAGCGGGCCGAACACGACGCCATCGACGCCGCCTTCCGCCCAGGCGTCGAGTATGCGCTCGTGATCGTTCATCACGCTTTCGAGATCACGCATTACATCCATCCATAGTTTCATAGTCAACCTCCGCTGTTTTAGTGGGTAGGCGTAAAGCGGCACACGCCGTCGAAGGAGACGCGCAGCCGGGGGTGGCTTTCGTAGGGCCACGGATTGTACGAGCGGGGAATGTAGTGGCCAGCCCAACTATGGCGGAAAGCGTCCTCGTCCAAAATGGGGCCGCCGCGATGGATTATGCGGCCGTTGAAGAACACGATGTCGCCTTTGTCCGCTTCAATGGCAATTTCCGGCAACCCATTGCGCGCGAAAAGGGCGTCAAAAGCCTCGTCCGGCTCCCAGCCATACCAAGGACCTAACTCGCCGTTTTCATCGCGGCGAAAATGGCGCTTTTCTATTAGCTCTCCCTTGTGGGAGCCTACCTGAATGTGAATGCTGCCGTTGCGGGCGCTGACTTGCTGGAGAGCGACCCAAGCCGACATGCAGCCCGGCAGGAAAAAGGCGTCTTGGTGCCGGCGTTGCTCGGAACCCTTGTAAAAATACATGCTCTGGACTCCGTCTGGCTCGTCGCCGAGGAAGGTACGCAGCGGCTGGCGCAGTCGGGAATCGAGCATCCAAGCTAGGCCGGCCGGATGATGCAGGCTGCGGCTGATTAGGCGGCTCCAATCGTCCGGCTGGCGCGGGGGATAGCCCTCGACGCTAAAGCGGCCGGCGTGGAGATTCATCATGTAGGTGACGAAGCGGTCGCACTCGTCGGCGGTAAAGCCGCCGCGGACGATCGCATAGCCGTCGCGTTCGTACTGCTCTTGGTGCAGGGAGGTTATTTCCAGTTTCATTGGGTGTTCATTGTGTAATTATGGGTTTGACAACTGACTGAATTAACGTTAATTCAGTCAGTATTATGAACGATATTTATATTCCCCAAGCACAACTTACTCAACTCAAACGCTTGGCTATCCCCGGTAAAGTCGCCGTGGTGTACGGTCCTAGGCGGGTGGGCAAGACCACCTTGATCCGGCACTACGTCCAACAGTACGACCGCGACGCCTTGTTGGTGACTGCGGAAGATATAACGGTACGCGAGTATTTGGAAAGTCAATCCCTAGTCAAATTGCGAGCCTTTATCGGCCAACGGCGCACGTTGATTATAGACGAAGCTCAGTACGTGCGGCAAATCGGCCTGAATCTAAAGCTATTAGCCGACCACGTCGAAGGGCTGCGCATTATCGCCACAGGGTCTTCTTCCTTTGATCTAGCTCAGCAGACGGGCGAGCCTTTGACGGGCCGCAAATACACCCTGCTACTGTTGCCCTTGGCCCAACTCGAACTGCAGGAGGTGGAAACAGCTCACCAGACTAGGGCCCAGCTTGAACTGCGGTTGATCTACGGGTCGTACCCGGAGGTCGTCCTCATGGAGTCGAACGAAGACCGCCAGCTCTATATAAAGGAACTAATCGCTTCCTACCTGTTCAAAGATATTCTACAGTTGGAAGGCATTCGACACGCCGACAAACTGCTCCGCTTGCTCCAGTTGCTTGCTTTTCAGATTGGCCGCGAGGTTTCGGTGGCGGAATTGGGAACTCAACTAGGCATGAACAAGAACACGGTGGAGCGCTATCTCGACCTGCTCGAAAAAGCCTATATCCTCTATAGCCGCCACGGCTTCAGCCGCAATCTCCGCAAGGAAATTACCAAGAGCCGTCGCTACTATTTTTACGACAATGGCATTAGGAACGGACTGATCAACAACTTCAACGTCCTGTCTCTGCGCGACGATGTGGGGGCCTTGTGGGAAAACTATGTGTTGGTCGAACGACTGAAGTACAACCTATATACGGGGCGCTTGGCCGAGAGCCATTTCTGGCGCACCTACGACCAGCAGGAGATTGACTTGATTGAGGAGTGGGGAGGGGAGCTGCACGCCACTGAAATGAAGTGGTCGCCACAATCTACCGTCCGGGCACCCCGAGGCTGGCGTCAAGCGTACCGCGACAGTTCGTTCGAGGTCGTCCATCAAGGGAATTACCTCGATTTTATTACGGGTTCAAAAGACGAGAAGGATCATACTGTCTAGGGCAAATACCATGCCCTAGTACCCCTTCTTCTTATCGATGATATTGAGCACTGGCTCGCCCTTGAGGTAGCGCTCTAGTTGGGCGCAGAAGAACTCATAGACCTTGCGCGGTCGGTGCTGTGAGGCCCCGGCTCGATGCGGGGTGAGGATGATGTTGGGCGCGTCCCACAGCGGAGATTCCGCGGGCAGCGGCTCGATTTCCGTAACGTCGATACCAGCTCCGGCAATCTGCCCGTCGTGCAGGGCCTCGCAGAGAGCGTCCTCGTCGATGATGCCGCCCCGCGTCACGTTGATCAGATAGGCGCTCTCCTTCATCAGCGCCAGTTCCTCGCGCCCGATGAGGTGATACGTCTCCTCGGTGCGTGGACAGGCCATCATCACCACGTCGGCGCGACCGAGGAGGCTGTGCAGATTTTCGCGGGAGTTGTCTTTGAGTTCGGAAATGCCCGACGGCAGGTCGCGGCGCACCGGGTCGATGGCGATGATCGGCATGTCGTACCCGGCAGCCCGCTTGGCCATTTCAAGCCCAAAACCTCCCAGTCCCACAAGGCCCAACGTCTGCCCGGTTAGTTCGACGGTGGCACCACCGGCCCACTTGCGCTGGTCATTGTGGCGAATCGACTGATCAATGCCGCGAGTCAAGGCGAGGAGCAAAGCCCAGGCGTGTTCGCCGCCTTGAGGGGCGTACAGCCCGGCTACGTTGGAAATGGCGACTTCGTCGCGGGCGACGATTGCGGGGAAGAGGAACTTATCCATGCCGGTGCTGAAGGACTGAATCCAGCGCAGGTTGGGAGCGGCAGCGCAGACCGCAGGCGGGAAGTGGCCGACGATGACGTCGATCTCGCTGGCCACAGCGAGGGCTTCTTGTTCGTCGTTGGCGACAAAGACTTCGTGGCCGCCGTTGTCGTGCGCTATCTGGCGCAAGTGGTCGTGCTGTTCGTCGGTAAATGGGTAGTGGACTAGAATCTTCACGCGGACCTCCAAACTAGGTTGAGAAGTGGGATAGGATGCGATCGATGTGATCGGCGAGCGATTGCTCTAGGCGCGGCCCGAAGCGGGTTACCACTTGTGCAGCCGCATAGCAGCCTAGACGCGCCGCGTCGAAAGGGCTGTACCCATAGGATAGCCCGTAGAGCACGCCACCGGCGAAGAGGTCGCCGGCACCGTTGGTGTCGATGGCTTGCACCGGAACGCCGGGCACTTGGTGGTGGGTGCCGTCGGCGTACACTAGGGCACCGTCGGCTCCGCACGTTACATAGGCTGTGCCGACTTGGGAAGAGAGAGCCGCACCGGCTGCCTCGCGGTCATCGGTCCCGGTACTGGCGAGGGCTTCCTCCTCATTGCAGAAGAGCAGATCGACACCGCCTTGCAAGAGCGCGTCAAAGCGCGCCCGAAAGGCCCGGACGGCAAAGGGATCGCTCAGAGTTAAGGCAACAGCCGTGCCGTGGCGTTGGGCTATTTGCTGTGCTCGGCGCGCGGCGGCAAAGCCGTCGTCCGAGCCGAGGAGATAGCCTTCTATATAAACGTACTGGCTGTCGGCGATGACCTCCTCGTGGAGTTGGGCTGGGCCGATGGCGCTGCTGATGCCCAAGAAAGTGTTGAGGGTGCGGTCGGCGTCTGGCGTAACAAAAACCAAGCACTGGCCAGTTTTGCCCACGCTGCGGTTGGCCGGATGCGTGGTCACGCCGGCGGCTTCGAGATCGCGTTGGTAAAAGTCGCCCCAAGCGTCGCGGCCGGTCAGGCAGGCGTAATAGGTGCGGCCGCCATAGCGGGCGACGCCGATGAGGGTATTGGCCGCCGAACCGCCCGAAGCCGAGGCGACTGGCTTGCCATTGACCGCGGCTGTGAGGTGGCGCTGCCGCGCCTCATCGACGAGGGTCATAACCCCCTTTTCGATTTGGTGTTCGGCGAGGAATTCTGGGGCGACTTGATATTGGATGTCCACTAGGGCGTGGCCGACTCCATAGACGTCGTACGTGCGGGTCATAAGCTCTTCCTTCGAGTGGAAAATAGGCAAAATAACCCATTCGCTCATGGCTGCCAAAAAGAGAAGGGGCAAATCTTTGCTTGTTTTAATTCGCGCTGAGAATATATTAAAAACTCTGCGGGAGACGCCCGCGCTTTCCACCCTTTACGGAGGTTGATGCAATCGCAGCAAAGAAAAAGAGTTTTACGAGAGTAAACGGTGATATTCGCGTGCCCCAAATCCGGCTCATCGGGTCTGATGGGGGGCAGGTGGGGATCATCGAAACGGCCCGTGCCTTGGCCATGGCGGAGGAAGCCAATCTCGACCTAGTGGAAGTGGCCGCTGAAGCGCGCCCGCCGGTCTGCCGGATTATCGACTACGGCAAGTTCCGCTACGACCAAGAGAAAAAGGCCAAGGAAGCGCGCAAGAAGCAGCACAACGTGCAGATGAAGGGCATTCGCATTGCCCAACCTACTATTTCCGACCACGATCTCGAATACCGGACGAGCCACATCCGCACGTTTATCGAAAAGGGGAACCGGGTCAAAGTCAGCGTCCGCTTTCGCGGGCGGCAGATGGCCTATCAGGATCGAGGATACGAGCTACTGCAAAGTCTGGCCGATAAGCTCAAGGACGTAGCCGTCGTCGATCAGGCTCCTAAGATGGAAGGCCGCGAAATGTCGCTCATTCTCAGACCCATCTGAGATTGGTCCGAACAACGCAAAAAGGCCGATGTCCGCACTGCGGATGTCGGCCTTTTTTGTTTTGTACGCGATGGATGCTACCTTCCCTCGTTGGCACTTAGGGGGATAATTTTTTTCTTTAGGACGGTTACTCAGGAGGCGACCAGCACGTGTTCGGCTGCGCCATTGAGGCCGGCGATGACGGGGAAGGTCTTCGATTGTGGGCCATTGTCACCGGGTACGTAGCGCACGTGCGGCGAGAAATAGGCGTAGAGCGCGGTATTGCGCGAGCGGTCAGTCTGGTTGGGGCCGGAACCGTGGACCATCAAGCTGTGGAACAGCACGGCGGACCCGGCCGCGAGCGGCACGTCGATCTGGCGCGAGTTGTCGATGTCCTCGCGGTTAGTCAGCGGTGCCCCTTGCTGTTGGGCGATGTGCCCCCATTCCTGCAAACCCCAATGGTGGCTGCCGGGAATAATTTTGATGCAGCCATTGTCTGGGGTGGCGTCGTCGAGGGCGATGCTCACGGTTACGAGCGCGGGCGGCTCCATTGGCCAATAAGCCGAGTCTTGGTGCAGGGCGTGGGCCGAGCCGTGAAAGGCGGGTTTGAGCATGAGGGTGCTGCGGAAGAGCAGCAGGTCGTCCCCGAGCAGCGATTGCACGATGGCGACGAGGCGGGGATGGGCCGCGAGTTGGGCAAAGCACGGCGACAGGGCGCGGGTGTTCTCGATTTTGCGCAGCACCGGCAGGCCGTTGCGGTTTTGGTCTTTAGAAAAAGGCTCGCGCTGAAAGTGGCGGCTGAGCGGGTCTTGGCTGGCATCTAGGTCGGCGGCTAGTTGGTGCAGGCGTTGGATCTCGCGCTGGCATTCGGTGACTTCGCGGTTGTTGAGCAGGTCGGGGACGATTAAGTAGCCCTGCTGCTCGAAAAAAGCTCGTTGCTCGTGAGGTTCCATGCGGCACTCCCGCTGTTGAGGTGATGATCCGCTAAGTGTACACTGGTCGCCGACTAAGTGTCAACCGATCCCTAGCGAACGCATGAAGCGATTTTTTCCATTTATCCATTGGCTGCCCGAACTCGGTCGGCCGGCTGTCTTGCGCGCCGATGTACTCGCGGGCCTGACCGTGGCGACGATCCTCGTGCCCCAGGCTATGGCCTACGCCGAGTTGGCGGGGCTGCCGCCGGTCTATGGGTTGTACGCGGCTTTTCTGCCGCCGGCTGTGGCTGCGCTGTTTGGCTCGTCCCGGCATTTGTCCACCGGCCCGGTGGCTATCGCTTCGCTCATTAGCGCGACGACCGTGCAGGGGCTTGCTCCCGAAAGTGGCGAGTTGTATATCGCCTATTCGCTGGTTTTGGGCTTGCTGGTCGGTCTGATACGGATCGCCTTGGGTGCGTTGCGCTTGGGCTTGCTGATCGATCTGCTGTCCGGCCCGGTGGTCGTCGGCTTTACCAATGCCGCAGCCTTTATCATCGCTATCTCCCAATTGCACAAGGTATTCGGTGTGGAGCCTCAGCAGGGAGGGCATTTGCTGTCGGCCCTCCGCGTCATCGACGTGGCGCTGTTAGCGGTCCATTGGCCGACGCTGGGGATGGCGGTGTTGGCCGGAGGGCTGCTGGTGGTTTTGCGCCGCGTGCGCTGGGAACTGCCGAGTATGTTGACGACGCTGGTGGTCACCACGCTCGTTTCTTGGCTGACCGGATTTAGCGGGGAAGTGGTTGGCGAGGTTCCGCGTGGTTTGCCGCAGCCTTTGGTGCCGGACTTAGACGTGGAGATCTTGTCTCAGCTCTTCGTGGGTGCCTTGACCTTAACCATGCTCGGCCTGATGGAGGCCATGGCCATTGCCAAGACCCTCGCTGCGCGGACGCGGCAGCATCTCGATATCAATCAGGAACTCATCGGCCAAGGCATGGCCAACGTGGTCGGCGGGCTTTTCCAAAGCTATGCGACTTCAGGCTCGTTTTCGCGCTCGGCGGTCAACTACCAAAG
>JAJDYK010000289.1 GCA_022825185.1 Candidatus Latescibacterota bacterium
GTCGGGCGGCGAGCGGGCGCTGACGGCCATCTCCCTGCTCTTTGCCATCTACCAAGTCAAGCCCAGCCCGTTCTGCATCCTCGACGAGGTCGATGCCCCGCTCGACGACGCCAACATCAACCGCTTCGTGCGCGTGCTCAAAGAATTTGCCAGAGAGACGCAATTCGTCGTCGTGACGCACAACAAGATCACCATGGCCGCGGCCGACGCTCTGCACGGCGTCACCATGCCCGAAGAAGGGGTTTCCCAACTCGTTTCGGTGCGGGTCGAAGGCGAGGAATTGGAAGCTGCGGCTGGCTAGCTGGAGCGGAAGCGCACCAACAAAAAAGGGGGCCTCAGCCGAGGTCCCCTTTTTCGTGTCCTGAACGACGTCACTTCAGTTCGCTCATCCGAAACAGAGCGTGGAGTTCAATGCCTTCTCGGGCTAGGCTCTCGGTACCACCGGATTCGCGGTCAATCACGCAGATGGCCTGTGAAACCTCTGCGCCGAGGTCGCGCAGATCTTGGGCAGAAAGAGCGATTTGTCCTCCGGACGTGACGACATCTTCAACAATCAGCAGATTTTTGCCAGCAATATCGGGGCCTTCGGCGAGTTTGCAGGTGCCGTATTCTTTGGCTTTTTTGCGCACGAGGCACGTGGGCAGTCCCGAAAGCTGAGCGAGCATGGTGGCGATGGGCACACCACCGAGTTCGAGACCTGCGAGAAGGTCTGTGTCGGAGGGGATTAAGGGCTGGAGGTGGGTGGCGAGTGCGCGGAGGAGCTCAGGACGGGTTTCAAACTGATATTTGTCGAAATACTCTGTGGCTGTCGCGCCTGAGCGCAAAGTAAATTGTCCGCGCAGGTGAGCGGTCTGATAGATGCGGTGAGCGAGTTCGAGTCGGGTCATAGCATAAACCTATTTCAAAAGAAGGTTTAGTTTTGAGATAAGTACTAGTTGGGCAGATCCTCGGCGGAAATGTCGCGCAGCCGCGGGTTGTTTTGGTCTCGCGGCGAGAGAATCGGCACCCCTTCAATGCCCCAGTCCAATCCCGCATCGGGATCGTCCCAAGCCACGCCCCACTCATCCGTGCCGTCGTAATAGGAATCGACTAAGTAGAAAAGCATCGCGTCGGTGACGGCGTAAAAGCCATGCGCCACCCCCGCCGGGATAAAGACGCCCCGCAATGCCTCTTGATCTAACTCGATGACTTGTCCCTGCCCGCGAGTCGGCGCACTGCGGCGCAGATCGAGCAGCCCGACGCGCAGCGTGCCCATGCCGCAGTGCCAGTAGTCAACTTGGCGGTGGTGATAGTGCAAGCCGCGCAGCACCCCCTGTTGCGACTCCGAGCGGCTCCACTGCAAAGCGTCCCAACTGCGCTGGGGAAACCACTCCTTGCGATACACCTCGGTAAAGCGACCCCGCTCGTCGCCGTGCGACTGTAGCTCGGCTATATAGACGCCTTCAATAACCGTAGAGGGGCAGATCTCGGCCATCTCAAGCGGCCTTGCCGCAGCACCGTTTGAATTTCTTGCCGCTGCCACAGGGACACGGATCGTTGCGACCGACCTTGGGGGTTTCGCGGCGAAAGGTCTCCACCTTGCTGGGAAAGAGCCGACCTCCGTCTAGCGCGTCGGCCGGTTTTTCACCTTCTAATGCGGGGCGGGGCGTCTGCAGCCACTCCTCGTGCAATTCCCGCATCTCCGCTTCACCTGGCTCGTCGTCGAATCCGCGCTCTTGGCAAAAGGCGCTAAAATCGGCCAGCATAGCCCCCTGCGGCGAGCGCAGCATTTCCTCGACCTGCTGTACGTCAACCCCGGGCGGTAGGGATTGCTGGAGTTGGGCCAAGTCCAACTCCTCCACTGCGGCCGGTTCTTCATCGTCTGTATCCACAGCGGCAGCAGGTGCCACCGCATCGGCGATTTCGGCCAGTACTTGGCCCATTTCGCTGCGATCGGCCTCAGCCGCCGTCGGCAGCACTTGATCGACGATCCAATCTACCTCTTCGCCGTCTGTCAACAGCTCGACTATTTCTTCAGCCGAGAATTTTTCTACCCCCTTGGCTTGGCACAAGGCCTCCAAGCGCGTGGCCAACTCTTGCACGAAAGCACTCCATTTTTTCAGCAATTACGCGGGTGAATTTACCGGTGCGAAATCTACCGCTTGCCCCTGTACCTGTCAAAAGACGCGCCTCAAATTTCTGAGGATGCTCAAATATCTGAGGCTTTTTGGTGCCAAAAACCCCTAAAAACAGACGATAAGACGCGCATTTTCCCCTTATTGGAGAATGGCACGATTATTGCTTGTGTATGCCTAGGCATGACGATAATCGCTTGAATTGCACCAGAAAGGAGCACAATCATGGTAGCGATGAATGAACTCACCGATCGAGAAGTTTTGCTGCGGGCCGCCGAAGACCAAGGCCACCTCGGCGTACTGGTCAAACGCTACCGCACCCCCCTGTACAACTTTGTCTATCGCTTTGTCGGCGACAAGGAAACGGCCGAGGACATCGTCCAAGAGACTTTTCTCCGCTGCCTGCGCCACAGCCACCAGTACCCCGCCATCGAACAGGTTTCCACTTGGCTCTACACCATTGCTGGCAACCTCGCCAAGACCGAATTGCGTCGCCGCAAGCGCTGGAATTGGATTCCGATCAGCCCCAGTGACGACGAACAAACCGCCGCCTTTTACGAGCCGATCGCCAAAGATCCACTCCCCGGAGAACAGACCGACGGCAACCGCGTCAAGGCGCTCGTCGTCGATGCCATCGAGGACCTACCCACAGAATTTCGCGCCGCGGTGCTCCTCCGCGACTTGAAAGGACTCTCGTACGAGGAAATTGCCAAAATCATCAACTGCCCCGTAGGCACGGTCAAATCGCGCGTCAACCGGGGCCGCCTGCGGCTGCAAAAGACCTTGCGCGGGCTGGCCGAAGAAGTGATTGGATCGCTCGCCGCACCAGCCTGATCTCTTCGCCAGCTTCCCGTAGAGGCGTTGTCATTGCCCCGCGGCTTGCTCCTAATTATTTTCGCTCACCTGCAATTAGGAGCAAGCCATGACCATTGATGCCCAACGCCTCTACGGCTTTGTCGAGCAACTGCTCGCCGCGCACGCGCCCTCGGGCGCGGAATCCGCGATGGACGCCCTCGTCAACGAACTCGCCGCCCCCATCGGCGACGCCGTCTGGCAGGACGCAGCCGACAACATCATCATTCACATCAAGGGCCAAAGCCACGACCAACCCGTGGCCGCCGTCGCCCACAAGGACGAGATCGCCCTCATCGTCAAGCGCATTGACTCCGACGGCAAAATCAGGGTGCAACCCTTGGGCGGTTTGCACCCTTGGGCACTAGGCGAAAGTCCAGTGGAAATCCTAACGCGGGACGGCCTCTGCCCAGGCGTGCTCTCCACCGGAGCCAAGCACGTCTCCACAGAAAGTCCAGCGGGAAAGCTCAAAGACGGCCAACCGCTCAAGTGGGAACAGATGTGGATTGAAACGAGGCTCGCGGCCGAGGAACTGGCTCAGCGTGGGATCCGCGCCGGTACTCGGGTTGTCATCGCCGGCAAACACAAGACGCTCTGGCGTCTAGGCGATTGCGTCTGCGGCTACAATCTCGACTGCCGCGCCGGCTTGGCAGCCATGCTAGAAGTGGGTCTGCACTTGCGGGAGAACCGACCGGCCCAAGACGTATATCTCGTGGCCAGCTCCAGTGAGGAAATCGGCGGTCACGGCGCGATCTACGCGCTCGGGCGACTGCCGGTTGACACAGCCGTTGCCGTTGACATCGCGCCCGCGGCTGCCGAATACGGCACGGCCAACAGCGGCGACCCCATCATCGGCGTCCGCGACACTCGCGGCCTGTACGACGCGCGCATCATCGACCGCTTTGACTCCTTGGCCACCGCCTGCGGGTTCAACATCCAAACGGCCGTCCTCACTTCGTACTCCAGCGACTCGTCAATTGCCAAAACGTCCGGTGCCATTGCACGCGCAGCGCTGATTGGTTACCCGGGCGACAACACGCACGGGTACGAAATCTGCGCGTGGGACGGCATCGTCAACACAGCGCAGTTGCTTTTGGCTTATTTGGAAAATCCAGTGGTGGACTAAAACGCGCGCTGGACCAGAAAGTCCAGCATTTCTCTTAGCATATCGCGCGCGGGATTGGCCGGAAGTTTCTCGAGATGCACCAAGCTCTCTTCGACCTTCTGCTGGCACACACCCTCGACGTAGCGGTCGCATTCGTAGTGCTCGACCAAGGCGATGACCCGCTCGATTTCGGCGGCCGTATTGAGATGCCGCTCCTGATGCAAGATCGCCAGCACTTCCTCGCGCTCCGCCGCGTTGCATTTGCCTAAGAGGTCGATGATAATCAAGGTCCGCTTCCCCTCCGCAATATCCCCGCCCCGCTCCTTGCCGTAGGCCCCAGAAGTAACCCCAGGCGCAGAGCCAGCGTCTTGTTCGGAAGAGCTCAAGTTCAACAGGTCGTCGCGGAGCTGGAACGCGATGGCCATGGACTCGCCAAAATCGCCGATACAAGTTCGCAAGTCCATCTCGGCCCCCGCGATAATCGCCCCGGCCGTACACGGCCCCCGACCCGTGTACCACCCCGTCTTTTTGCGCAACATGATCATAAACTCGTCCTCGCTGGGAATATAGCGCTGGCGAATCCAGCCCACGTCGTATGCCTGTCCCTCAAATGTCTCACACGAGCCGCGGATCATCTCGTCTATCAAATCGAGTGCGACCTCTGCCCCCAATGCCTCGCGGTTCGCGCTGAGGATCTCAAAGACCTTGGCGTATAAGGCATCGCCGACGTTGATCGTTAATGGGATACCGTGCAGCTTGTGCAAACAAGGCTTGCCGCGCCGCATCTCCGAATCGTCTTCTATATCGTCGTGGACCACGGCAAACGACTGGAACATCTCAAAGGCCACCGCAGTCCGCACGGCTTTCTTCACGTCGCCGCCGCAGGCTTGGCAAGCCAAGAGCACCAACACCGGGCGGAATCGCTTGCCGCCGCGCTCCGGGTAGTCGCGCATCAGCCGATATAGGAACTCCTCGGGTTCGCGCACCGCGAGGAACGAAAACATCTCCTCTTCTAGGGCTGGAATGTAGTGGTGCAAAAACTGGCGCAGGTCTCGGGGGACCGCAGACATGTTCAACCTTTCGTTGTAGAGGCTAGCGCATCTACCACTTAGTGCGCTCCACTTGTACCTCGGGGTGCGAGACAATTAAGTGCCAGATAACGGCTTGGAACGATTCCGTCAGCGGCGTGACCAGATCGACTGTGGGCACAATCGCGCAGGCATCGGCGACTTGGGCTGTAAAGCCGCCATCCCGCCCCACGATGCCGCAGATTTTGGCTCCGACCTCTTTGGCGTACTCCAGTGCGACAACCAAGTTGACGCTGGTATTCAGCGGGCGATTGCCGCCGCCGACGGACAAGACCAAGATCAGATCCTTTTCATTTAAACGGCTACCCTCCAGCCATTTGGCAAAGGCCGTGTCCCAGCCCTCGTCGTTGATGCGCGCCGTCAGTTCCGAGACGTTGTCCGTGGGTGCGTAGGACTCAATACCAGCGATCTTGCGAAAGTCATTGACCGCGTGGCTCGCATTACCTGCGCTCCCCCCCACGCCGAGGATAAAGAGCCGCCCCTCGCGCTGACGAGTCTCGACGACGAGCCGAACTATCGCGTCAATCGCATTGCGATCTAGCTGCTCAATGACTTGAGCCGCCGCCGCTAGGTACTGTTGGGTGTAACTGCTCACAGGCTGTAGCCGGCAGCTGTAGCATCCGCGTAAAAGATTTGTACGGTCTCTAGCGAGAACTGCCCCATTTCCTTGCCCAAGGTCGGCAGCTTTTTGATGATGTCGCTGGTGCAGGTGATGATGTGGCAGCCGATGCTGTCGGCCTGAACGACATTGTACACCTCGCGGGGGCTGGCCCAGATGAGTTCGGCTTGGGGGTTGGACGCGAGTAGCTCGACCGACTCGGCCATGACCGGCATGTAGTCTAGCCCAGCGTCGGCGATGCGGCCGGCAAAAACCGACACGCAGCACGGTGCCCCGCCCTCGACCGCGGCCGCCACTTCTCGCACTTGGTCGAGCAAAAAGATCGCCGTGACGTTGACCTTGACCCCGGCGTGAGACAGCCGATGGACCAAGTCGTAGCTTACTTCGCCCTTGGTGTTGCTGACGGGAATTTTGGCGTACACGTTCTCGCCCCAAGTTGCGATCTCGCGAGCTTGGCGCTCCATGTCGTCGAATTCGTCTGAAAAGACCTCAAAGGAAATGTGGCGATCGGGAATGGCCGCGACGATGTCGTGGGCAAAGGTTCGGTAGTCGGTGACGCCTGCTTGGCGCATTAAGGTGGGATTGGTCGTAAACCCGGAGACCAGCGGATTGGCATAACTCGCCAGCATGCTCTCGCGGTCGGCTCCGTCGGCAAAAATTTTAACTGCAAGGTCGGCGGCAGTTTTTTCGTACGCCAGCACTTGCGAAGTGAGGGTAGTCATAGCATTGCTCCTTTAAGTTCGTGATAGGCTTTAAGTCTATTAATATTAAATGTTAAACATAAAACTCGCTGCCGAAAAATGGCCGCCGCCCACGCGCGGCGCGGTTGGCGTGGTAAAACCCGTATCGTATAATTACAGATAACCACAACATTTCGCTCGCCATCCATAAGAAGGGGCTTCCGCGATGAAATACCAATGGGCACTCGTAGGTTTGCTAATCACCTCCACCTGCTCGACAGCCGAGGTACTCTCGCTGCAAGAGTGCATCGACCTAGCCATGCAAAACAACCTGCAACACCAAATCGACCAACAAACCCTAGACAACAGCCGCGTCCAACTAACGGCAGCCCAAGCGCCTTTTAGTTTCGGCATGGACGCCTTTGTCACCGCCCCTAGCTTCACCGAGGAGCGCGATACCCGAGAAGCCGACATCGCCCTCACCACTCGAGTCCGCGAGGAGCAGACCAATGTCTCCTATTTGGGCAACCTGCGCATGACCCAGCGCTTGCGTCACCTCGGCCAATTTACCCTGACCACTACGGCCCTGCGCAATGACTTTTCGTCCAATCGCAGCGCCGTGCAGCAGAACACCGGATATGTCCCCA
Organism: Candidatus Latescibacterota bacterium; assembly: GCA_022825185.1. The sequence goes on from JAJDYK010000289.1 coordinate 7,106, forward strand.
ACTCAATCAACTTCCTCGACTATTCGGGTTCGACGCGCCTTGCTTACGAGCGCGATCTACTAGCTCAGCCCAGCGAAGAAATCGCGCTCAAGCGCGCCGAGCACAGCTTGCAAAGCGCCCGCCTCAACTTCGACCGCCAGCGGCTCCAGCTAGAAGGCCAAGTCATCGACGATTACTACGACTTGGTGCAGAGCGTCCGCGAGCTCGAAATTGAGGACCAGCGCTTAGCCCAGTCGCGCGCCAATTTGGAGTTGGCCCAACGAAAATTTGAGGTCGGCCTCATCGCCGAAGTGGAAGCCCTGCGCTTGCAGGTGGAAATGTTACAGGCCGAGGCCACGTACGACCAGGCCCAAACCAATATCGAATCGCGCCGCGACCTGCTCCGCGAAACCCTCGGACTCGACGTGTGGGAACCGCTCGAAATCGACACTGAGGTCCAGTATGAGATTCATCCCATCGACGCCGAACGCGCCCTCGAAATCGGCTTGGCGCGCCGCACCGACATGAAACGAGCCGAAATTTTTGAGGAGATCAACGAGTTGAATATAGCGGAGGCCCGCCGCCGCAACGGCATTAACGCGACCTTCGGGGCCAATGTCAGTATGCAGGGTCGCGGTCCAGAAATCGGCGATGTCAGCGACACTTTCGAGCGCAATCGCTGGGGAGTCGATCTGCAAATAACCCTGCCGCTAATCGACAGCGGCCAGCGGCAGGCCAACATCAGCCAAGCGCGCATCGCCTTGGAGCAAAGCCGCCTCGGCCGCGAGCAGCAACGCCGCCTAATCATCCAGCAAGTTCGCGACGCCACGCGCCGCGTCCACGAGGCCGAGCGCCAGATCGACCTGCGCCAAGCCGCCCTCGAATTTGCCCAGCGCACCTATGACGTCGAGCAGAGTCGCTTTGAGCTCGGCTTGGCTGACAGCCAGCAATTGCTCCAAGCCCAAGGCAACTTGACCCAAGCCCAGATCAACGCCTTAGCCGCAGTCATAGGCTACCAGCGCCAGCTCAAAAATGTGCGGCTCGCCACTATGGCCGAGCTAAAAGAACTGGCTCCTTAGCCTCCCAATCCCAATCTAAACACAAGGGCGGCCCAAGTTGCTCCAAACAAACTTGGGCCGCCTTTGTATTCAGTTCAAATAATGCGCCGATTAAGTGCCTATTTGTCGTCTTCTGAGTCCATCAGCGGATGCGTGAATTCTTCTATGTCCTCGCCAAACATCCGCCGTGGGCGCAGCCGAGTATAAGACGGAATCTGGTTCTGCTCCTCGGCCTCCTGACAGGACACGCACAGCCGCGCCGTGGGCAGGGCCTCCAAGCGCGGCTTGGGAATAAACGGGCAGGTCGCACACAGGTTTAAGGGCTTCTCAAGACAGGCTTCGCACTTGCCATACGTCGTGCTTTCTAGCTTTTCGAGCGCCAGCGTGACCTCCTCTAACTCGCGGCGCTCAGTATCCCCCAGCGCCACCAAAAGCTCCATGGCTCCGGCCTCGACTGCTCGGTCGAGATCGTCGGCCTTGGGGTCTTGTAGCTCGTCGATCTCGTGCTCGGTGCCGTCCAGATCGCTGAGCAATTCAGCGCGGCGCACTAAGAGCCTCTTCTTCATTCGCTCTCGATCTCGCTTGTTGAGGGCCACCTTTTTGGCCATAATTTTCTCCCCTTTAACCGGCTCTAAAGCCAGTGGATTACCCGTTCAAATGCCCGCTGTCTGCAAGCGAAAAATCGCCGTGCCCAGCGGCCCTAACTCCGCGGCAAGCCGCCCGTTGGCCAGCGTCGGCACCGCCTGCCCGCGGACCACTTCAGCTCGTCCCATCGGCGGCAAGCCCTCCAGACGCAAACCGAGCTGCCGCGAATCTTCGGCGACATTGACGGCAAATACGTAAAAGTCGCCTTTGTATTCTTTGATCGCCACTGCGACCTCACCACTAGTCGGTTGTGCCTCCAAGCTGTGCTCCTCCTGCAAGAGCACCGGACCTAATTCGGCAAGCTCGACCGCGAGGCGCTGCACTTCTCGCCACAAGGCGAGGGGCTGGATGTGGCGTTCGTTTTCCTGGCAATAGCGGTAAAACAACACGCCCTTGGCCCCTCCAACCAAGCCTTGATAGATCATGTTCCGCAACTCGGTCGCTGTCGGCGAGCGCGCCCAATGCTCCACGCCGCCAAAGGCCTGGGCGATCAACCAGACAGGCTTTCGAGCCAGCGAGGTCCAGCGCGCCTGCTCCATATAGTTGCCCACCTGACTGATGGGATAATTCGGAATCGGATAGACATCTATAGCCAAGATATCGCTGGCGTCCGAATAGGCGGCGTATGTATGCGGCCGGTTGTTGACCAAATAGACGGGATGATAGGGATCGAGTTCCCGGATTAGCTCGTATATCGCCAAGGCCGACGCCGGAGCCATTTTGGTCTCGGCTGGCTCGTCAACCAGATACCACGCCAAGAGCGCCGGATGCTGGCGATAGCGTTTGACGAGGGCGGCAATAGCCCGATAATCCGGCTCGGGCTTGCGCCGGGCGTACTCGGTCAGCTCTAGGAGTATCTGCATCCCCTCTACCGCGGCCGCGTCCATCAGCGCGGCAACCTCTTCGCCACGCAGCTTGTAGTAGTAATCCCCAGAATTGAAATGCAGCTGGCGCATTGGAGCGAGGATATCCGCCCGCAGCCAGTACAGCCCAATGGGAAAAAACGGCTCGCCATCGACGAGCAAGGACTGGCTGAACAGGTCGATTTTCACTTCCCGTGCGGCTGGTGCGAACTTCTCGCAAGCCACGGCCAGCGAATCCGCCCCGCCGACCGGATCCAGCCACCGCGCCACCAACTCATAACGCCCTGCGGGCAAGGCGTCTGCGGCAAAGGCCCCAGCGACCTCCTGCCCAACCATGTTCGCCTCCAAGCGATCCAAGGCCTCGCCGCCGCGCTGCAACTCGACCGCTACGGGGATGGTCGTATCGGCACGGCGATTGCGCCGCAGCCGGAAGCGGATCTCATCCTCTACGGTATAATACGAACGATCGCCCGAAAGCTCCCAAGCGGGCCGGGCAAACAGGCGCAACTCTTCGACCGCGTGGATAGTCGTGTCGCGTTGTGGATCGTACAGCCGCAGGGCCGCGCGGTGTATGCCAGCCTCTGCCAACCGATACGGCAGCGCATAACGCACTATACGCCCCTGCGGTACCTGCAACCGGTGCTCGACCTTGTGCTGCTCGCCCGAAGGGGTTTCCCACTCTAGCAGCGCTAGCAGGGGGCGCGAACCAGTACCAGGCCTGAACAACTGCAAGTCGAGCAGGTTGTCGCCTACTATGGGTAGCTGTTGTTGGATGATCTGGACCGTCGGCACATCGGGCGTCGTCTTGGGAGTCATTTGCCCGCAAGCACTTAACAATGCCAACAGGGCAAAGTAAAAAGGCCGAGAGACAGCGCCCCTCGGCCCACTCCTCGGCAGCAAGCGCTCCTTCAAGACGACCTGCTAGCTTGCTCGGTCTCGAGCGAACGCAAGCGATCCCTAAGCGAGGCGGCGAGCTCGAATCGCTCCGCTTCGACTGCGGCCTGTAGATCAGCCGTCAGCCGCTCGCGCAACGTGCGCGGTCGCGAGCTTTCCACCTCGCTCTCCCACTCGCGCAAAAAGAGTAGCTCAGGACATTCGTCGAGCTGGTCCAATTGGCCAATTTTGGCGAGAAATTCCTCAATTTCGACGATGCCCCGGCGGATCTCGGCTAGGGCCTCAGCGTAGTTCTCGGCCTCTAGACAGGCCAGCGCCCGCGCCTGCACTCGATGCGCCGTGACAAAGACGCGGTATTGTTCGGCTAACTGACGATCCTCGTCCTCTTCGGCGTATTCGTAGCACAAGTCGAGGATGGCGAGGTTGTGCTCGGCGTCCTCTTCGGCCCGCTCGTATTCTTTCAGTTCAAAAAAACCGATCCGCCGCCAGTAGTATTTCATGGCCTCTTGGGCCAACTCGGAACAATCCTCGTGCGAGAGGCGAAAGGTGCCCGGGCCGTGTGCTTTTTCCCACTCGCGTCGCTTTTGGCAATAGTAATCCAACAGCGACACATAGCCGTGCGGACGGAGCGCGTCGGGACGGCCCCGCCACTCTAGCTGCATCAAGCCCATATCCATGCGGATTTGGAGCTTGGCGCTGCCATTGCCGCCTCGTATCTTGCGCACGCTCAACTCGCCTGGGGCGTATTTCCAATCGCCGAGGATCGGGCCGATATCGCGTTCCATAATGGGTGATAACCTCGAATTATACTCGGCCTTTCGGCCGGGGGTAAACAGGCGAACCAAGCGTCCGCGTATCCCGCCTCAACGAGGCGGACCTAACGCGCATTTCGGTGATTTTTCGGATAGAATCGTCCTATTATATGCGCTCGGCGTACCCTTGTCAACTTACAGATCGGAGACTGTGGAATCGGCTTCTACCACCGGCGGCACACCACTAATTTCGCTTATTATGGCCAGTAACTCTTTGCGCAAAGTCGGGCGGCTTACGCGCAGGCTGTCTAGGTGATTTTCAATCACTGGAATGGCGTCCGCCCCCACGGTTGTAAGCGCCTGATGGGTTAGGGTGCGCTCCTCGGGCGTGGGGTCGTATTCCATCTGCGTAGGCTCGATGGGCGTGCCGAACATACTCACCCGGGGCTGCCCTCCCTCCCCAAAGGGGTCCAATCCCACATTTGGATAGCGTCGCGGGCCGTCCGTGGAATCGGGATGCATCCGGCCGTAGGGATAGGGCGATATCTCCTCGCCGGTGAACACCCCCCGGGGGGTTCGCTGCTCAGAGCGCAGGGTAAGCATGTCGTAGTAGTCGAGGGCATTGACCAAAATTTCAGCCGCCTTAGTCCCCCCCATCTGCCCGAGCGCTTCAATGGCGGCCATCCTCAGTTCGGAGTCGGCCGTATTGAGCGAGTAGTTGAGTAGCCTCCCTATATCCAAGGCTGCGCTCTGGTCGCCGATGGTGCCCAAGGCGCGGAGTGCGTCCTGCTTGAGCGTGGTGCGCTGGTCGTAGTCTTGGAGCGCCATTTTCAGCACGGGCACAGCGCGCGGGTCGCCGATCTCGCCGAGAATGCGCGCGGCCTTGCGCCGCGTGGCATAGGGGTAATCCTGGCGAGAGACGATCTCCATGATCCGATCTAACTGCGAGTGGTCGCCCTCCTGATAGAGCTTGTGCATCTGGTTGACATTCGTGCAACCCAAGGGGGCCAAAACGACCGCCAAAAGCGCGATCCTATACATGGCTAGCTCCTTTGTCTATCCCCTTGCCGCGAGGAGGTCTTTCCTCTATACTTCAAATTTTCCACTACGCAGCAGGAACTTCAGTGAACGCCCCACAAACCCACAACCGCCAACCCATTCCCGGTATTAAAGATACACTCGCCATATCCAGCGGCAAGGGCGGCGTCGGCAAGTCCACGCTCTGCGCCAACTTGGCCGTGAGTTTGGCCGACCAAGGGCTACAGATCGGCTTGCTCGACGCCGATATCTACGGCCCCAACATCCCGGGTCTAATCGGCTTAGAAGGCAAGCCAACCGCGGAGGACGGCCGCATCCAACCCTTATCCGTGCACGGCATCAAAGCCATTTCCATGGGACTGCTAATCGACGCGGGCACCCCGGTCGTGTGGCGTGGCCCCATGCTGGCCAAGATGATGCACCAATTCCTCTTCAACGTCACTTGGGGCGAGCTCGATTTGCTACTCATCGACTTACCCCCTGGGACCGGAGATGTACAAATCACGCTGACCCAAGTAGCGCCCTTAACTGCGGCCTTAATCATTACCACGCCCTCGGCCATCGCCCTCGAAGACGTGCGTCGCGGCGTCGAGATGTTCCGCCAGACCGAGGTGCCCATCGTCGGCTTGGTCGAGAACATGAGCTATTTCCACTGCGACAACTGCGGCCATACCGACCCCATCTTCGGAGCCGGAGGAGGCCGCGCTACGGCTAGCCGCTTGGACATTCCCTACTTGGGCGAAATTCCGCTCGACCCACTCGTCCGCAGCCAAGCCGACGCGGGTGAGCCGGTCGTCAAAACGCATCCCCATGCCGAGGGCAGCCAAGCCCTGGCCAGCCTAGCTGCCGACATCGGCACTTATTTCCAGCACACATGAACCGCGTCCAAATCGCCTGCGTCGGCGCTGGGTATTGGGGCAAAAACCTAGTGCGCGTCTTCCACGACCTGCCCGACGTCCATCTGCGCCAAGTCTGCGACGCCAGCCCGGAAATCCGCAGCGCCATTCAGAGCCAGTACCCAGAAGTTCCTATCACCGCCAATTACGACGAGGTACTCGGCGACGACGCGCTCGATGCAGTAGTACTGGCCGTCCCAGCCGCCGAGCACTACGAATTGGCCCGCCGCGCCCTAGAGCGAGGCAAGCACGTGTACGTCGAAAAGCCCATGACCCTCGATGCCGCCACGTCGGCCCACTTGGTCGAATTGGCCGCCGAGCGGGATCGGGTGCTGATGGTCGGGCACCTGCTGAAGTACCATCCGGCCGTACACATGCTGCATGATTTAGTGCAGGAAGGAGCGCTAGGCGACTTGTATTATCTGTACTCCCAGCGCGTCAACTTGGGCATTGTCCGCAGCGACGAAAACGCCTTGTGGAGCTTGGCACCACACGACATCTCGGTCATCCTGTACCTGCTCGGCCAAGAGCCGGACGCGGTCAGCGCCCGCGGCGAGTGCTATCTACAGCCCGACATCGAAGACGTGGTCTTTGCCAACTTGCACTTTGCCGATGGCAAGATGGCGCAAATGCAGCTCTCTTGGCTCGACCCGCACCGCATCCGCCGCCTGACCGTGGTCGGCAGCCGCAAGATGGCGGTGTTTGACGATGTGGAAAGCACGGAAAAGGTGCGCATCTACGACAAATCGGCCGAGCGACCGCAATACGACTCGTACGGCGACTCCATCGCGCTGCGCTTTGGCGATGTCGTCATTCCGCGGCTGCAAATGGCCGAGCCGCTCAAGCTAGAGTGCCAGCACTTCGTCGAGTGCGTGCGCACTGGCCAAACACCCCGCAGCGATGGCCGCGACGGCCTGCGCGTCGTGCGGGTCTTGGAGGCCGCGCAGGCGTCGCTGCGCCAAGCCGGTGCCCCCGTACCACTGCGCTAGCGCACGGTAAATTCCGAATAGACCTCGGTTTGGTTGCCGCTCATATCCCGCACCCTCAGCACTAGGCGGTGCACACCCGGCGACAAGTCTTCCAGCAAATGCCCGTACACGCGCCCAGCTTCTGGATCGTATTCGGCAATCAGCAGACTTCCGTCGAGCTCAAACTCAATGTCTGTTTCCCGCCCAATGCCCGCGCCTTGGTCGCGCACCGCGCCGCGAATTTCCGGACGCGATCCAACCACGGCCCCCTCAGTCGGCTGCAAACTGCTAATCTTAGGAGCTTCCAAGTCGGCCAGTAGCGCATAGCGGCCAAAGCGGCGCACCTGAGCCACGACCTGCCTGCTCACAGCGTCCCATTCATTGCTCACCAGCGACCACCTTTCAGCGGCGACCTCTCGGTAGATGCCCAACTTCTCCGGCGGCAGCGTTTCCCGATCGTAGCGCAGGCGCAGCGCGACCTTGTGGTCAAAGCTGACGTCAGGCCCCAAGGCAAAAGCCGGGCCGGCCGCAACTAGCGCAGCGGGCACGCGCGGCTCAAAGGCCACGACCTGTGAAAAGAACGGCGCGTACGCGCTCGCCGCGGCAAAACCCAATTCGACCGCGCCATTGGCATAAGTCAGCTTGGCTGCGGCACCCGGCTTCACGAATTGCTGGTCAAGGACGACCCTTTGCACAGCGGCCCCTGGCGTCCGCAGCAAAACCGACCCTGCTGTTGGATCGCTCGGATCGAGCGGTACTGCAACCCGGAACTCGCGCAAGCCGGTCTGGCGAGGGCTGACATTAGCGGTATCAACGCGGACCAAAGGCGTAGCGCTAGGCACTCGTTCATAGCGCATCACGAGCTCCACGAAATCCGCGTGGGGACGGCGCTCCAAGGCAAAGGTCGGCGCAGCGGCCCCATCGTCGGGCAGGCGACAAACGGCAAAGGCTGCGGCACCGGCCGGATCCCGCGCCTGAATCCGCCAGTAGGAGGCATTCCGATGAATCCGCCACTTGAGCGGGCCGGGGCGGCTCTGCCGCCGATCTACGCGCCGCCACGTCTCGCCATCGCGCGAGCTGGCCAATTCTACTTCCACGAGCCGGTCGTCCGCATCGCTCAGCCGCGCCTCGATAAAGGTTCCATTCGCTGCCGCCGCGATCCGCGCCCCGGCAATGACCGGCGGTTCATCAACCACCAACCCAAAGCGCGCCCTGCTCTCGTTGCCATTGACATCCGCGACAACGACGACGGCCTCGTGCCGCCCTCTGGCCAAGTTTAGAATTCCATCGCTAGGCCCCTCGTAGAATTCAAGGCGATTGCCCGGCAGGCGACACAAGTTGTAAAAGCGACCCACCCCGCCCTTAAAGGCAGCCAACGGCCGGTCCAAATACATCTGGTGCATATCGCCGTATCTGACCTGCTCGTAGCGCGCGGCAAAAACCATCTCGCCGTCGATGTGCAATTCCGCGCGATAGGGAGCTAGTTTGTTGGGAGCCGCATCGGCGCGATCGTACATCAACGCGCTAATGCTCACCGGGCCGAGCACCTGCACGGGCCGCGTCCCGACGAACTCCCCCCGGCTCGGCTGCCAGCGCAAATTCAGCACATAGGGATCGTGTCCTCCCTCTACTTGAGCATTGCGGCCATGCGGCGTGATGGCCACTCGCTGCAAGGTCGGCGCGACCGTATCGGCGATGGAGAACCCATGCAAGAGGGGATTGATCGCCACGTTATTCGCGTCGCGCAACTCCAGGTGCAAATGGGGAGGGCCGGCCCCGCTCTCGCCGCTCCACGCGATGACCGAGCCGCCGAGTACTGGAATTTCCCCTTCCTTGAAGTACAAATCCACGCTGTAGCGTCCGCGCTGCTGCTGTGCTTGCTGCACGAGCTCGGCCATGGGCGCGGCAACGCCCTCCAGATGGGCATAGACCACTGTGCGGCCATCGGCCAATTTCTGGTACAGAGCACGGCCATAGCCCCAAGGCGAGGTGCGCACACGCCAGATATAGCCGTCGGCTAGAGCCTGTACGGGGTGGCCGGTCTCACCCCAAGTTTTGAGGTCTATGCCAGCGTGGAAGGCGCGGGAACGCGATTCGCCGAAGGTGGAAGTCAGAGCCGGTGCAAGGCGCAATGGCCAAGTGAAGCCCCCTTCTTCCGCGCTAGCCGGCAGCCACAAAGCCACCGCCAATAAGAGCGTCCTTTTAATCACAATCGTCCTCGTATGTATGTAGGGCCATGCGGTCCGGGGTCACTTCGAGAAAGTAAAAGGGTCTTTCGGTCCAAGCACCGGTATTGAAATAGCACCGGCCCTGCCGCTCAATCGCCATGGCCGCGTGCGTGTGCCCGCAGGTCACGGCTTCAACCCCTTCCTGCTGCGCCACGCGCAGGGCGTTACGCGCTACGTGCTCGTTGAGCACCCGGTAGAACAAAGGCCATTTCTTGGCGTATTCGGCCACGTGAGCATCGCGCCCGCCGAGCCAGATGCGGCAACGGTGCAAGCGGCGGAAAACCCACTTGAACGCCGCATGTCGAGGCATCAGCCGATCGAGCCGATGGCCGTGAATTACGAGTAGCCGCCGGTCGAGTCGCCAGCTATCGACAAAGCGAATCCGCCCCGAATCAGCCAGCTTGAACTCGGCATCGCGATTGCCGTACACCCAAATTACGGGCCGGGATTGCGACTCGCTCACGAGGCGCTCCAACACGGCCCGATGGGCAGCGGGTAGGGCTTGGCCCGGCCGATCTATGACGTCGCCGTTGAGCACGAGCGGCACCCCTTGGGGCAAGGTATCCAGCCAAGACAAAAAGTGGCGATGGTAAAAGTAAGCCGATCCGAGATGCAAATCGCTGACGATAAAACAACGTGCGACGCCCATGCCCCTTGCTGTGCCTTATATTTAATTGAATAACCGCCCGATGAATAAACAGACAACCCCATCTACGCGCAAAGCGTACGACCCGGACAAATTACAGGCCCTGCTCCAGTACCTCGGCCGCCTGCTGCCCAACGACCAAGAGCGCGCGGCCTTTTATCAGTGCTCGCGCACGCCTCCCCCAGCTTCGCTGCGCCTGAACGCGCTCCAAGCGCAAGCGCAACACGTACAACCCTACTTGCATCAGCGCGGCCAAAACGTGCCTTGGTGCAGCGAGGGCTTCGTCTTGCCGGAGGGCGACACAAGCCTCGGCCAGACCATTGAACACGCTATGGGCGCGTACTACGTCCAAGCCAAGGCCCCCATGCTAGCCGTCGAAGTCTTGGCCCCCCAGCCCGGCGAACGCGTCCTCGACCTGTGCGCCGCCCCAGGCGGCAAGGCCACCCAGATTGCCGCGCGCATGCAAAACAGCGGCCTGCTGCTAGCCAATGAACCCCAGCGCAAGCGCATGCCCGCCCTCGTGGGCAATTTAGAGCGCTGTGGGGTGGCTAATCACGTCTTGACGCAAGCCCGAGGGACCATGCTAACGCGCTACTTCCCCAACTTTTTCGACCGCATCCTCGTCGATGCACCGTGCTCGGGCGATGGCATCGTGCGCAAAGATCAGAACATGCTCACCTATTGGTCGCCGCAAGACGCCCAACACCTCGCACAGCAACAGAAGGGCCTCTTGCGCGCCGCCTACCAGATGCTGCGCCCTGGCGGCACCTTGGTGTACTCGACATGCTCGCTGTCGCTGGAGGAAAACGAAGAAGTGCTCCTCGGGCTGTTGCGACGCTATAAGGAAGACGTCGCGATCCTCCCTATCGCAGAATTCGAGGGGCCATCGCTACCAGATACATTGGCCGCCCAATTCCCAGCCGAGTTCACCCGCTGCGTCCGCGTCTGGCCCCACCACCACGACACCGAAGGAGCTTTCGTCGTTCGCCTTTCCAAACGCACACCAACGCCAAGCCTCGAAGACGCTCCTGATTGGGCTGCATCGACGACCGATCCCACCGCCGCCGACTCCCAGCTCGCCATCAAAAATCGGTGGAACGGCACCCTACCCTGCCCCTCAGATCAGATATTCACCGTTAGTACCCGCCACCTGTGCCGACAACCGGCGCTCGGCCCAGCGCTCCAAGAGCATCTACCCTACTTCGTCCGCAGCGGCATGAAGGTGGCTCGCCTCCACAAAGGCTACCACTACCTAAGTCAACAAACCGTCGCTATGTGGGGGCATCTCATGCAGGGACCCAGCATCGAGTTGAGCTGGCCTCAACTACAGGACTTGTTCGCGGGGCGTCCACTCTACTGCGATCCGCCCACGGGCCTCAAAGGCGAAATTTTCTGCCGCTTTGGGCCGTGGACCGTCTGTCGCGCCATCGTCAAAGAGGAAGGCCGCCTGATTGAAGGCATGCTGCCGCGCGCGTTGTTCCGCGCCCAGCTAGCGTCGCTGATCTAGGGTTACTTTTTTCCTTCCGGCCCCTGCCAAGGCGGGAAGAGTTGGTGTTCAATCCGCAGCATGTTGCAAATGCGACCGGCGATAAAATCGCCCAAATCGTCAAAGGTCTGCGGCTTTTGGTAGAAGGCTGGCATGGCCGGTAGAATGATGGCCCCGGCCTCGGCCGCTGCCGTCATATTGCGCAACTGAATCAGGTTGAGCGGGGTCTCGCGCACTACCAGCACTAGCGGTCGTCGCTCCTTGAGGCTGACATCGGCCGCGCGCTCAATCAGGCTCGCAGACGCCCCGCGAGCAATACCCGACAGCGTCTTGACCGAACAAGGCACCACCACCATGCCGTCGATGGCCACCGAACCGCTGGCGATGGGAGCCGCTAGGTCGCTGGCATTGTACTCGCGTAGTTCACCAGCTTGGGTTTCCTCCCCGTAGCACCGCGTTATAAACGCCTGCAAGCTCTCCTTGTCGGGACGGAAACCCAGCTCTTCGACGAGCAAGTAACGCCCGTATTTGGACAGGACCAGATGCACTTGGTGCCCGCCAATCAGCAGAGCGCGTAGCAAGCGACCGGCGTAGAGCGCACCACTGGCCCCGGTGATGCCGACGACGATCTGCTTGCCGCTCACGACGTCTCCTTCAGTGCTGCGCGACCCGCTTCGAGCGTGGCGACAATCGCATCTACGTCATAAACGCAACCGCCCCAAGTGCCGCCGCCGACGTTTTGCAGCGCCGCCCACAGCTTAGTGTCGTCGGGCAGTTCCGCTTCGGGCGCAAGGTCGGGGCGCAAGGCGCGCTCGGCCAACACCCGCTGGCCTTCCTCTGCGCCGAACTCCTCGCCTTCGCAGCCGACCAAATCGATACGTCCGCGCAGGTCGTGGCAGTCGATTTCAATGGCGATCAAATCGCCGTCCCGCAACTTGCCGATTGGTCCGCCAGCCAATGCCTCTGGGCCGATGTGCCCAATGCAAGGACCAGAAGAAAATCCCGAAAACCGCGCGTCCGTAAGCAGCGCCACGCGCTTGCCAATATCCGTGTACTTGAGCGCAATCGTAACCTGCGCCACTTCCTCCATTCCCGTGCCCATCGGCCCGCAGCTAATCATCACCAGCACGTCGCCCGGCTCGATCTTGCCGTCCTTGATCGCGGCGATGGTGTCGCGTTCGGTGGTAAAAACCTTCGCCGGCCCCGTGTGCCGATAGATTCCCTGTGCGTCCAGCAACGAAGCGTCGATGGCCGTGCTTTTGACGACCGCACCCTCGGGCGAAATGTTGCCGACCGGAAAGCAGATGGTGCTGGTCAGACCCTTAGAGCGGGCGCGATCGGCGTCCATAATCACATCGTCCGGCTCCACCCCATCTAGCTTTTGCAACTCCTCGCGGAAGCGGCGGCGGCGCGGTGCATCCTCCCACCAGTCGAGATTTTCACCCAGCGTGCGACCCGTGACCGTCATAACCCCCTCCTCCAACAGCCCCAAGCGACGCAGATGCAACATGACCTCGGGCACCCCACCGGCCAAAAAGGCACGCACAGTAACGTGGAACTCCGGCCCGTTCGGCAGCACATCGACCAAGCGCGGCACCTCGCGATTGACCCGGTCCCAATCCTCCACCTCCGGTCGCTTCCGCCCAGCCGCATGGGCAATAGCCGGCACGTGCAGGATCAAGTTCGTCGAACCGCCAAAGGCCGCGTGAACTACCATGGCGTTGTGCAGCGCCTGGTCGGTGACCAACTCCTGCGAGCGAATGCCTGCGGCCTCCAGCGCCATCAGTGCCCGCGCCGAGCGCACGGCCATATCGTGCCAGACTGCTTCTCCCGAAGGGGCCAGCGCCGAATGCGGCAGCGACAGCCCCATCGCCTCGCCCACAACTTGGGTCGTGGCCGCAGTCCCCAAAAACTGGCATCCACCCCCCGGCGTGGCACAGGCGCGGCAGCCGAGCACCTGAAAGTCGTCGATATCCATCTCGCCCTGCGCCAGCCGCGACCCGGCGGACTGGATCTTACCCGCATCCTCGCCTTCTTCCGGCGGCAGGGTCACTCCACCGGGCACGACAATGACCGGCAGGTCTGGCGTACCGGCTAGGGCAATGAGGATCGCCGGCAATCCCTTGTCGCAGGTGCCCACCCCCATCACGCCGCGCCGCGTTGGCAACGAGCGGATCAAGCGACGTAGGATCACGGCCGCGTCGTTGCGGTACGGCAGACTGTCGAACATACCCGTCGTGCCCTGCGTGCGGCCATCGCACGGGTCCGAGCAATAAGCGGCAAAAGGAATGCCACCCCGGCGGTGGATCTCCTCAGCCGCGGCTTCCATCAGCAGGCCGATTTCCCAGTGGCCGGTGTGGTAGCCCAGCGCGATCGGCCGACCATCCGGGGCGCGGATGCCGCCCTGCGTGCTGACGATGAGGAACTCTCCCCGGCCCAGTTCGTCGGGGTTCCAGCCCATCCCCGCGTTCTGGCTGTAGCCAAAGATGTGGCCGCTCGGCGCTTCTACTACCTGCTCTATGGTCAGCGGTAGCTTGCCGCTGGGACCGGGCGCGCGGGTGCGGATTTGGTAGATTGCGTCATCAGTCTCGCCGACGATTTCTGCAAAGGAATCGGTACTCATGCTGCCTCGTTTATGGTTCACTAATTCACTGATGTTACGCATCGTCCTGTCTGTATGCCAGCCCCTGTCATGCTGAGCGGAGCGAAGCATCCCATACCTAGGTGCTCGTGCGGAGCGTCAGTAATTCAGAGAGATGTCCCTACCAACTTTCTTCGCGGACTTGGATTTTCTTCAGTAGAGGACGCCACCAAGCCTCGTTTTCGCGGTACCAATGGACCGTATCGCGGAAGCTCTCGGCAAAATCGACTTGCGGTTCCCAACCTAGCTCGGTGCGGATTTTGGTCGAATCGAGTAAATAGCGCCGGTCGTGGCCGGGTCGGTCTTCGACATAGGTTTTGTGCGCGGCGTCCATCCCCAAGGCGTCAAGGATTAGGTCGGCAATGGTTTCGACGTCTTTTTCAATGCCGCTGCCAACGTTGTACGTCTCGCCGATCTCGCCCTTTTTTAGCACTAGGTCGATGGCCCGACAGTGATCGTCAACGTGAAGCCACTCGCGGCGGTTCTGGCTGGATTTGTACAGCGGCATCTTCTGACCACTGAGCAGGCGGACGACGAAGAAGGGGATGACTTTCTCCGGGAATTGATAGGGGCCGAAATTGTTGGCGCAGTTCGACAGCGTCACGGGCAGACCAAAGGTGTGGCCATAAGCGCGCACAGCCAGATCAGCGGCAGCCTTGGCCGCGTTGTACGGAGTGCGCGGCCGATAGGGCGATTCCTCACTAAAGGATTCCTCCGAGTCGAGGGCCAGATCGCCGTACACTTCGCAGGTGGAAATGTGGTGGAAGCGCGGCACTTGGGCGTCGGCCGCGGCCTGCAACAGCTTTTGCGTCCCCACGACATTGGTCTGGAAAAAGGCCGAGGGATTGACAATGGCCAAGCTGTTGTGCGATTCTGCGGCAAAGTTGACCACGTAATCCGGGCGGTGGACCTCGAAGAGGTGGCGGGTCAGATCGGCATTCTGAATATCGCCGCGGACAAAGGTGTAGCGGTCGCCGTAGTTTTCCTCCACGTCCTGCAGGCTGGCCAAGTTGCCAGCGTAGGTAAGCAGATCGTAGTTGACAATGCGGTCGTCGGGGTAGGTCGATAGCCAGTAGCGAATGAAATTGGAGCCGATGAAGCCGGCACCGCCGGTGACGAATAGGGTGGTCATGGATGCTCTTGGTTAGAGATTGGGTGCGTAGTCCGTCATTTAATATAACATTTGGGCAACTCGCAGCCGGGATTTCAGTTAATACCCTTATTACTACCCTCACTCAAGCATTACTACCCTTATTCCCGATAAAACGCCAGCGCGCACCCGGGCCTCGGCCGCTGCAAGTTACATCGCCAGATTTCTTTAGCTCCGCCAAGAGGGTGCGAATCCATTCGCGGCCGACGCCATGGCAATCGCGTTCTATATCACTCAGGCGGAATTCGCCCGGTTGGTCGCGGATGGCGGCGAGCACCCGCTCGGACTTGGCACCCCGTGGGGCCTTGATCTGACCGGCGCGTTCCTCCAACTCGACGTAAGCGCGGCGGATAATCGCGAAGAGGAAATTGAACCAAGGAGTCAGTTCGTGTTTGCCGTCGTGCCAGTGCTGTGAACTGAGCCGGAGGCATTCGTAGTAGGACTCCCGAGATTCCTCAATAAGGCGTTCCAAGCTGATGTAGCGACCGATCTCGTAGCCGTGCTGGTAGAGCGCCAACAGGGTGAGCAGCCGAGATACGCGGCCGTTGCCGTCCCGAAAAGGGTGAATGCAGAGAAAATCCAAGATGAGGGCGGCGATGGCAATGAGCGGTGGGATATTCTCCTGGTCGAGGGCGTACTGATAATGCTGGCAGAGTTCTTCTACAGCCGCCGGAGTCTCCGCAGCCTTCACACAGCGGAACCGAACGACCGGGGCCTGTCCGGGCAGAAATTCTACGATGTCGTTATCGACCCGTTTGAATTGGCCCGCGTCGCCGCTGGCGGATTGGCAAAGGACATGTAGGCGTTGCAAGGTGTCCGGCGTGATAGAAAGCGCGGCGTAGTCGGAGTGAATCTCGTTCAAGGCGCGGCGATAGTCTTGAATCTCCTGCTCGGAGCGGTCACGGGGTTTCGCTTGGCCGAGCACCAGCGGGTAAAGACGGGCTTGGGCGACCGTTACCCCCTCGATGCGGTTGGAGGATTCAGCGCTCTGAATGACAGCCGTGTCGCGGAGCGCTTTGAGGGCTTGTGGCGACTGACGTGTGAACAGCTCCTGTTTGCCCCTCGACTCGGCGATGTCGTTGAGCAGCCACACCGTGCTCAGAGGTGTTTCATGGTCGCGTAGGCGGTTGTTGCGGAAAGAGTTCATTTTGAGTGCGAAGTCACTCAGTCGGGTGAATGGCGGCGAGTACTTTGATGAACGTCCATTGCGATCACCGTTTGAGATACTTGATCATTCGTATCTGGCCGCTCTTGCTTTACGTGCTGCTTCTCGTTCTTCGGATTTGGATGCAGAGGGTTTGCCATCTGCAAGACAGCCATATAGCTCCTTGAGCGTTTCGGGCTGGGGTTTCACCAAAACGGCACCGTCAGTCAACTCATAGATGAGCTGCTGCCGAGGCTTGAGGTCGAGTGCCTTGCGGACTTCGGCCGGGATGGTGGTTTGCCATTCATCGGTTAGAGTTGACTTGATCACGGGTCCATCTCCTTTTCATTGCCGCTTGTCGATCTATTCTTCTCAATTCGCGCTCGGCGTCCTTGGCAAACTCAATCTGCCATGCCATGCTCTTTCATGACTTTCTCAAGAGGCACGGTCTGAGATTTCCCTTCGTGAATATCCTTCAGCCGTTGTTCGGCAAGATGCAAGTCTTCGAGGTCGTCCAGATACTCCCGGATAGCCTCAATCATGTATTCGGTTTCGCTACGTCCCGTGCGGGCAGCCAGTTTTTGCAGCCGTTCAAAGACTGTATCGGGCAACTGAAAAGCTACTCGGCTCATGTCGCTTCTCCTGTGGGTTATCTACGAAGTCGCTCACTCGGTCGGGCGAATGGCGACTAGCGTGTTAATAGCTCCTGCTTACCCCTCGACTCGGCGATATCGTTGAGCAGCCACACCGCGCTCAGAGGTGTTTCATCGTCGCGTAGGCGGTTGTTGCGGAAAGAATTCATGGTTTGAGGATAACAGGTCAGGGTGCAATTCGTACTGATCGGCAAGGTTCATTGTCGATAACCCATATGCGACTTAGGAGTCCTCAATGTTTTGAATGAGTTGATAAACTCGGTCAGCTTCCTTGTTCTTTTCCAAAAATGCTTGGTAACTCCGATAGGCATCCTCAATGAGTTCATGGTACAAAACAACTCTTATACTCTTTTCGGCAAGGGATCTTCTTGAGATCTCTCGCTCTCTTGCATTTGTCCACTGCCTGAGTAGTTTTCCGACAATGCAGACAACTTCAACTGGCTCTTCTTTATTAACTTCCTCAAGCAGTTTTTGTAGTGCAGTTCGATATTTGTCCACTTGCCCTACCAAGGCAAAATCGTCCATTTCTCGATTAGCACGTTTTAGCTCAATAATGACGTGTTTACCCGATGTCATTTTGTATTTGATGTCGAATCTTCCGTTCTGTTCTTCTTCAGTTAGTTTCGCGTCAATTTTATCAAAGGCAGTTTTAACATTTTGTTCCATCAATGGGGTTTCTGTTGCTCTATCCCAAGATGGATCGAGTAACCATAGATGTTTGTAGAGATGCTCTTGAATGACCTTCTCGAGGACATTATCCCTCGCTTTGTCCCGGAGGGTATTAATGACCTTTAGCCGTTCTTGAACAATTTGATAGTAGAGTGAGGCTTCAATTTTATCCAAATTTGCGAAAATTTTGGTAAAATCTTGGATATCTTCGGAAGACACCTTATCAAGGGCGGATAGAGAATCCTTATAGTTAAGGCTCTCAAATGCCAGTACGCTGTGTCGATAAAGTTCGAGTCGATCTTCTTCTTCCAAGGTAAGTTGGCCAATTTTCCCCAACAGTGACTTCGCTTGTTTCTGCTTGTCTGTGCCTAGCTCTTTCACCCATTCGTCAATAGCAGGAATTTGTCTAGCTTCTTTTATTCCCTTTTCATTGCGGAGAGTTGTCCATTGCCTCTTGATATTTCTCAGTTCGCCTTTAACCCAATCCCGCAGGACCAAATATCTTGGGTCGTCCTTGATGATCTCTTGTCGGTTGCTAGTTGCAATATCTTCTTGGTCATCGAGGTCCAAGAAATCGGCGTGGATTTCGCCTATGAGGTATTTTGTATACAGCCCACCTTCGGTAAAATCTTCAAGGATGTCTTCCTGAGCGAGCTTTCCGCGAACCATTATGACTATCTTGTTGAGATTGTCTTCACCGTCTTTGAGATCGCCCGATCCAACGGCAGTGCCAACCCAACCCGTCACCTTATAGCTAACCGCTTCCATATTTTCTTCACTATCTACTTCAACTTTTCCCTCTCTTTTTTCTTTATGTTCGAGCTTTTCCGAGTTACAGAATGTAATATACTTTTCACCTTCCTCACCGTAATACCATAAATACTGGAGCTTGTGGAAGTAATCTCGGTCTGTGATTTCAACAAGATTATCATTAATACGAACAGTGAAATTATATTCAGTCCCTATGATACTGAACCTCCTTGCTAGTCGCTTCCTCAGAGCGTTAGGTGCTTGAGAAACCCGTTTTTTTAGTTCTGTGAGAACAATTCGCGTTCCATCCTCATCAAGAGTAATTTTGTCGTCCGACAGAGGATCAGGGTAGTAAGTACTACCATCCTGCTTACTAATCTCAGCCTCAATTTTCTGCGCTGACATCACGAAACCGCTCTTTTTCCCATTTTTGACAGTCTGAACTTCAACAATGTCAGCAATCGAAAAAAGTGATAGCTTGCCAATACCTTTGCGTCCCATGACAGGCCGCTTGTACCTGTGCGTTTGCTTGGCTTCTCTTTTTCGTTTCTCATAACCAACCGTGAGATACTTTTCATTTATATCTGCCTCGGTCATGCCGTGTCCATCGTCAGTTATTGTGATTTGGTCTGATTTAATTTCGATGTCCACTTTTTCAGCATCGGCATCCCAAGAATTAGCGACCACTTCCGACAGAACGGCAGGGACATTACTATAGAGCTTGAGACCGAGGTGGTTGAGGACATTGAGGTCAATACTCATCTGGTACTTAGGATCAAGCACTACAAACCTCCTCCAAATGCATTTGAATACTTTGGCCTATAACGGCTGCGAGCTGGACAGGTACGGCATTTCCGATGTGGATACCCAATCGCACGAATGAGATAGGGAGGCTCGGATCTATAAAGTCGTACTCTTTGGGAAACGTTTGTAGAAGTGCTCCTTCGCGGAGCGAAAGTGCCCGATCTTGTTCTGGGTGTCCAAAGCGTCCAGTTCCGAAATTATAAAACTGAGTTGTGATGGTCGGTGCGGGTTCGTTCCACTCCATACGGGCATAAACTGATTTGTATGTCTGGCCTGAACCTTTTTTGTGGCATGGGGCACGCAAAGCAAGGTCCCAATCTAACCAAGTGCCACCCGGTGTTGACTGCTTTATTCGCTCCTTATTAAGAAAAGAGAGTTTTCGTGACCGATGCAGTGGATCTTCTTCGGATACTTGACCATCGGCGATTTCAGGAAGGTCTCCGATAGTTTCGTGTACTGTTGGGGGAAGGTCCAACTCTTCCTGTGGGAAACGTGCATGCGTTTGGGGTAATAGAGAGATTTTCCCGAAGAGAGAAGCCATGAGAACGAGACGGCGACGCTTTTGCGGAATGCCATAGTTAGGGCAGTATATCGAGTATATTGACTTTTGATCTATGCAATATCCAAGAGAATCGAGCTTTTCGAAAAAATCTGTAAAGACCTGCTGATTTCTGAGCGGAGTTACGTTTTCGATGGCGACTATTTCAGGCTTAACCTCCTCGACTAGCCTGCCAAAGTGGGCGAGTAATCCCCAGCGTTCGTCTTTGTTTCTATCTCTGTTTTTTCGCGTATGAGACGAAAACGGCTGACAGGGGGCACACCCGACGAGCAATTTGATAGCGTCTTGCGGGTACAAGGCAGCAAGCTCGGCATTGGTGACTGAGCGAATATCTTTCTCAATAAATTGCGCCTGATTGTTTTGCTCATAGATGTACCTGCATGTTTTGTCAATATCAATCCCTGCGATCACGTTTATGTTTGCCTGCTGGAGACCGTATGTCATGCCTCCAATGCCGCAAAACAGATCAACGGCAGCTATCGACGACATCTGGGCTGTCTCTTTTGATGATACGTTCATAGCGATCACCGCTTAGATCAATCAGGGAATGTATCCGTATTCTATTATGTCGGATAGGGAGCGAACGAGCCAGCTTTTAGTTATTTAATAATTGTCCAGCACCTAAGCAACCCGCAGCCAGCTTTCCCCATCAAAAGCGCAGCAATTCCCCCTGGCCAAAGACGAGCAGATCGGCCAATATCGCGGCAAAGTAGATCAGGCTGACCGTGCTGTTGACCGTCATAAAGGCCGTGCTCATGCGGGACAAGTCGTCAGCCCGCACCAGCCGGTGCTCGTACACCAGCAAGCCGGCAACCACTACGACACCCAACCAGTACAAAAAACTCAAGCCAGCCATGCGGCCCACGATAATCAGTAGCACCACGAACAACAGGTGCAAAACGCGAGCAATGTACAGAGCGCGGGCAATGCCAAAGCGGACCGGGATGGAATGGAGTCCGGCCCGCACGTCAAAGGCGTGATCCTGACAGGCATAGATGATGTCAAAGCCGGCCACCCAAACCAGCACCCCCAAGCATAGCAGCAACGGTAAAAGATCAAAGCCGCCAGTAACCGCAATCCAAGCGCCCAGCGGTGCCCCGCCCAAACTCAGTCCCAAAACCAAGTGAGAGGCCCAAGTGAAGCGCTTAGTCAACGAGTATAACAGGAGCACGGCCAAAACCAGCGGCGACAGATAAAAGCAC
>JAJDYK010000180.1 GCA_022825185.1 Candidatus Latescibacterota bacterium
GCTTCGCTCCTCGACAATGTGGACATAGTAATCGGGGTGCGCTTGCTGCGAGGGCAAGAGACTGCGGTCGCCTTTTACATCGGTTTGGGCCACGGCCAAGCTCAAGTCGCGCTGCTTGCACTCGCGGTGGAAGGCTTGCACTCGCGCATTGTATTGCCCACCGGCATTTTTGTCCAAATGGTCGGAAACCAAGTCGAGGGCGAAGAGCGCGTCAGTGCCAATTTCCTTGATTAGTAACACTACGCTGTTGCCCAACCGCGTCGAACGCTCAATCATTTCGCGTCGATTGAGCAAATCCGCAGCATCCGCTGGTGTCTTAAAGTAGCGACTGACCGGTTCGCCCAGCTCTCCATCCATCCAAGTCATCAGGTCGCGGTGTGCTGGATCCTCGGCCAGTTCAAAATCCAAGGCGACGTGATCGACCCCAATCCCCAAATCGTCATGCGCGGTTACGTCCTCGACCCGCTCTCCCCGATGGTACACTTCGCGCCCATCGCGCAAGCCCTCTTTGAATTCAGCGGCACTACGCAAGCCCATAAGGCCCCCTTCCCTTTCAATTTCTCAATGGTTTGCCTGTGTGCAGCATGTGCGCGATGCGCTCTCGCGTGCGCTCGGTGCCGCATAGTTGCAGAAAGACTTCGCGTTCCAAATCGAGCAAGTCGCGCTCCTCTACTTGTCGGCGCGCTCCACCATCTCCTGTAAGCACCCGTACTAGACCGCGCCCCACGACTACATCGTGCTCGCTGAGTTGCCCAGCAACCCGGCCTGCATCTATGCGCTCGTTTAAAAGCGCCAGCCCTTCGTCTCCAGTGACCTCTATCCCATCTGGCTCCCTAGCGCAGTAGCCCGCAGCGAGCAGGCTGCGCAATATAGCTAAGGCCCGCTCTAAGAGTTGACTCTCGGCAAAGGTAATCTCGTCGTCAGCATCGAGGAGGCCCCACGCTCGGGCCTGGAAAGCATTGTCGCTAAAGTTGCCAGTAAAAATCGTCTCAAACGCGGATTCTATATCGCTCGCTCCCCGCCGCGCCATCTCCATACAGCCGCCGCTGCCGGGGATCAGACCGACCTTGGTCTCCACTAAACCCATGCCTAATTCAGCCGTCGCTACGCGCCCATCAGCCCCCAAGGCGAACTCGCACCCACCTCCCAGCGCCAAGCCGCGAAGAGCCGCGACGACCGGGAAAGGCGCGTAGCGCAACGCTTGCACGGCCTCTTGGAAGGCAGCGACAAACGCTTCCAACCCCGCCCAGTCGCTCTCATCGACGAGCTTGGCCACGTGCTTCAAATCGGCACCGACCGAGAACAAGGAGCCAGCACCGGCGAGCATCAAGCCAGTAAAGGGAGCCATATCCACCGCGTGATGGACGGCTTCTAGGGCCGCTGGCCCCAAGGCGTTCATCTTGCCGCTGAAAACCAGCGCCCCTAGTCCCTCGTCCAGCTCGACCAAATACGCTCCGTCATTGGACCAGATGGCTCGTTCGGCAGCTAGCTTATCCCAATCATCTACTGGCGGTTGCCAACTTTCTCGCCGCAATCGGGTCGGAGAGAACACGCCCTGCTCGCGGTAAAAGTGCGTCTCACCTGCGGCGAGCAATTGGGCGGCGAGATCGGGTACGCGCTGTTGGTTGGTTGTTAGCGAACCGACGACCTCTTCGACGCCGAAGAGATCCCACAATTCAAAAGGCCCCAACTCCCAGTTAAATCCCCAGCGCATCGCTTGGTCGATTTGGACGATATCGCCGGCTATGTCGGCGGCGTGCTCAGCGGCGTAGGCCAGCACAGCCGTGAGATGCGCCCTCCCGAGTTGGCCCCACGGGCCTGGATCCTCCCATAGGACGCGGAGGCGGCGTGTCGGAGAACGATCGCGCAGCGCCGATTCAAAGGTGCCCAACTCTACCTTTTGCACAGGTTGGTAGGCGAAGGTGTCCAAGTCGAGGGCCTCGATACCTGTCTCGGCCTTGCGGTAGAACCCGGCGTTGACCTTAGCCCCGAGCAAATTCTTCTCCAACATTCGCCGATAAAATGCCGGCAGAGCAAAAAGCGACCACCACGGGTCCGCCGGCAATCCCTCGTAACTGGTCTCGGCCACATGCGCGACCGTGTCCAAGCCTACGATGTCGCAGACGCGCAAGGTCGCGCTTGGGGGGCGCCCCATCAGAGGACCGGTCAGCGCGTCAACTTCAGCCACGCCTAGCCCGTCCCGCTCCATCCTCTGCAGCATGTCGCAGGCGGCAAAAATCCATAGGCGATTGCCGATGAAATTAGGCGTGTCTTGGCCACGGACCACGCCCTTGCCCAACTCCTCAGTGAGAAAATTGACCATCTGCTGGACGATGGCCGAATCGGTATCAGGCCCAGGTATGACTTCGACCAATTTCATGTAGCGCGGCGGATTGAAGAAATGTACCCCGAGAAAGCAGCGGCAAAACTCCGGCGAGCGGCCGCGCACCAACTCAGCGATAGATAGCCCCGAGGTATTGCTACTGATGATTAATCCGTCGTGCAGGTACGGCTCCAGGCGGGCCAGCAATGCCCGCTTGGGTTGGCTTTCTTCTACAACAGCTTCGATGACCCAATCAGCCTCTCCAACGCAGGCTAAATCCTCTAGGCTCCCTAGCTGGATGCGTTGGGCCATCTCCGCTAGATAGAAAGCGGGAGGTCGGCTCGCGAGGGCTTTTTCCAACCCCTGGCGCGCACGGCCCACTTCATCGCCTTCTAACGGCAAGTCGAGGAGATGCACCTTGTGGCCCGCACAGGCGAGCAGAGCCGCGATTTGCCCTCCCATGACTCCAGCGCCGAGCACCACTACATTTTTCGCTTCTTCAGTCATTTTCCCCTCCCGTCGGAAAGAGGGAGAGTTGATCTGAATTGGACGCGACCGCCCTTCCCCGCAAGAGCACTGATCCTTCGTGGTGCAGGGCCAACCAACGCTCGATTTCGCTCAGGCGAAACCGCACTAGCTTGCCAAATCTATAATGGGGAATCTGGCCGCGACGGACCATGCGACGCACCGTGGAGGGCGAACAGCGGAGATAGGCGGCGACCTCTCTGGCGATCATCATCTTTTCCTGCACCATAGCTCTGCTCTCCAGTGCTCAGTAACGGAGAAGGCGGTCAGCTACAAAGAAATTGTTGTCAGTCTCCTGGATAGAAACTTCAATGTGGTACTGATAGCCGCGCTGTGGGAATAACCCCTGCAAAATCTCGACCGCTTGGTCTAGGCAGTACTCGGCCACGTTTTCCACACTCGGATTTTCGCCTGGCATGACCACGACCCCCTGTGGCTCGAAGAGCTTGGCGTCGAGAAAGGTCGCATCCCGCGCGGAAACCAACATCTTGTGATCCAAGAATTTGAAGATGTCCTTGAGCGCGCCGAAGTCAACGGACATATCCAGTTTTTCCAGCCGCGGAAAACGCTCGGTGCGGATGACGAATACTCCGCGCCACGTATGCCCGTGGACGTAGGCACATTTGCCGTCGTAGTCTAGCTGCCGATGTGCGGCGTGGAATTTACCTCGGGCCTTAATAGTCTCCATGCGGGCTATCCCCCTCAACCCTTGCCAGCGCTTTCTCCAAGCGAGTGCGGTAGTACCAAGTCCCTACCGACATGAGTGCCTGTAACGCAATGACGTAGTAGAGAGCCTTGCCAGCAGCCCGCACCCACTCGGCTGTCGAGACCGTGGTTAGAATGATAATCAGCGCAAAAGCCGCTAGTATGACCCCGGTGTTAATGCGGAGAATCTTCTGGCATAGTGCCAGTGCTTTGTGTCGCGATGCGTTGGTGTTTTGCGCCATAAATTTATCCCGCCCGCCCGGCGACCCACTCTTGGGCTAGCCGCCGTGCGCAGCGATCCTCGTCTAATATGGATTCGAGCGAAACCGCCTCCTGTGTACCGCAGTGTACCAGCACGTCGCGGTTCAAGTCGGCGATATCGAGAAATCCGATTTTCCGCGCCAAAAAAGCCGCCACTGCCTCCTCGTTGGCCGCGTTGAGAACGGCTGGAAAGGTCCCACCACTCCGGCCTGCTTCGTAGCACAAATCCAAACAGGGAAAATTCGCTCTGTCTGGCGCGGCGAAACTCAGTTGCCCCACTTGCTTGAGGTCGAGATTGTCGAGAGGAACCTCTCGCCGCTCTGGGTGAGTCAGCGCGTATTGGATCGGCAGCATCATATCGGTCTTGCCCATGTGCGCCAACAGCGATCCATCGGCGAATTCAACCAGCGCATGCACCACCGACTGGCGGTGGACGACCACATCTACTTGTTCGACCGCCACGCCAAAGAGCCAAGCAGCCTCGATGACCTCAAAGCCCTTGTTCATCAGGGTTGCCGAATCCACGCTGATCTTGGGCCCCATTTTCCAAGTGGGGTGATCAATAGCCTGCTCCGGGGTAATGTCACGCATCTGCTCGCGACTGAGACCAAAGAACGGCCCCCCAGAGGCCGTGAGAATGATCCGCTGCAGGCTATTGCGATTTTCGCCCTGCAGGCACTGCCAAATGGCGTTAGGCTCGCTGTCCAACGGCAGCACGGTCCCCCCACCGCGCTCGGCTTGCTGCAAGATCAAGCCGCCCGCCATCACCAAGGGCTCCTTGTTAGCCATAGCCACGGTCTTGCCCTGCGCCAACGCCGCCAGCGTCGGAGCGAGACCTACAGCGCCGACGAGCCCATTGAGAACTAAATCGGCCTCCGGCGTGGTGGCGAGTTCGCACAGTCCCTCTGCACCGCAAACCACCTCGACTCGTGGCACTGCACTCTGCACCTGTTTCTTAGCTTCGGCGTCTAGAACGCAGATTTTTTGCGGTTGCCAGCGGCGGGCACGAGCAATCAGCTTTTCGACCTTTGCCCCACCGCCCAAGCCCACGACCTCGTACCCATCGCCCAGGTTTTCGAGGACCTTGAAGCACGTGTCGCCAATGGACCCGGTGCAGCCCAAGAGGACGATTTTTTTGTGCTCATCAGCCATTTCAGTTGGAGCAAATTTAGCTACTGTCGCCCCTTCTTCGGCCCCCATCGCGAGGCCGACGACTGTTCCCGTTTCGGGTGCCGTTGTTGCGCCGATCTCCACGTCCCCGCTCGGTATGGCGCACCACCTGTGTCTGGCGCACCACTACGACCTTGACTTGTCCGGCAAAGGTCAACTCGGTCTTGACGCGCTCGGCTATATCGAACGCCAGCATCTCGGCATCTTCATCCCCGATCTGGTCTCCGCAGACCATGACGCGAATTTCGCGACCGGCATTGATGGCGTACACATCTTCGACACCCGCAAACGAAGTCGCGATTTCTTCTAGGCGCATGATGCGGCGGGTATAACCTTCGAGGTCCTCGCGCCGTCCTCCGGGCCGTATCGACGATATAGTATCGGCCGCCTTGACCAAGAAGCAGATCGGCGAAAGGCGATCGTGGTCCTCGTGGTGCTCGGCGATGACTTCCTTGACCGTTGGATCCTCGTCGAATTGCTCGCCTAGCTTGATACCCAACTCGACATGGCCTCCTTCTAGCTCCTTGCTGACGGTCTTACCGATATCGTGCAAGAGGCCCGCCCGCTTGGCCAACGGCACATCCAACCCGACCTCGGCAGCCATCCCTCCGGCCAAATGGGCGACCTCTAGGCAGTGCTGTAAAAGGTTTTGTCCAAAGCTAGTGCGATATTTGAGCATGCCCACATAATAGGGCAAATCATCGTGGTACTGGCTAGCTCCAATTTCGCTGAGGGCGCTCTTGCCGACCGCAACCATGTCTTGATCTAGGGTCTTGCGGCACTCCGCTACCACTTCCTCAATCTTGGTTGGCGTGAAACCGCCGCTGCTGATTAGCTGCTGCATGGCACGGCTGGCCACTTCGCGACGCGCTGGATCGTAGGACGAAAGCAGCACGGCGTCGGGCGTATCATCGACCACGACTTTGACTCCGGTCGCCGTCTCAAATGCGCGTACGTTGCGCCCTTCCTTGCCAATGATGCGGCTTTTGATTCCCTCGTTGGGCAAGGGGACGGTCGAGGTGACTAAGTGGACGGTCTCTTCAACTGCGCAGCGCTGAATAGCTTGGGCGATGATTTTTTTGGCCTCTCGATCCGACTCTTCCTTCGCCTTGGTGCGCTCGCTGCGGATCATGGCTGCCGCCCGCCCGCGGACCTCGTTGGCCAGATGCTCCATCATCTGTTCGCGCGCTTCGTCTGCGGGCAGCCCACTGGCCAACTCTAAACGTTGCTGGTACTCGGCGTGCATCTGGCCCAATTCCTCTTCTTCTTCTTTTAAAGTCCGTTCGCGCTGGCCAATCCGCCGCTGCTGATTTTTGAGGCGGTTCCACGCCCGGCTCTGCTCCTCTTTCTGGCTATTGAGATCGCGCACAAGCTGAGCCAAACTCTTATCACGGCGGTTCAAATCGGCCAATTGATCTTCTAACTCGGCCTCTTGGCGGGCTTTGGTCTTATACCAGTCATCCCGCTCCTCGAGCAAGCTCAACCGCACTGAGCGCTCTTCTTCGGCCAACTGCTGCCGCACTCGGTCTTCTGCCTCTCTCTCCACTTGGGGCAGGACGCCCTTTTTCAATTGATAACTCAGCAGAAAACCCAGTCCCCCCCCCAAAGCGAGTAAGCCCAAGCCCGCCAAT
>JAJDYK010000139.1 GCA_022825185.1 Candidatus Latescibacterota bacterium
ATACTCTTCAAAGTGGTACTCGAGAGTGTCCAAGGCGTTTTTGAACGCCGAGAAGTTGAAGCGCAGGATGACGTAGCGATGGCGGTTTTCCGTCGGCTGCCGCCCCAAGTCCGTGCCGCCGAAGACCTCCTCGAAGTCGTCAGCTCTTGTGCGGTTGTAGTAGTTGTCCAGCAGCGACACCCAGCAGGACTTGCCAAAGCGACGCGGACGTATCAGAAAGACGTAGCTCTCGTCTTCTAAAGCGTGGACAAAGCGCGTCTTATCGACGTAGAGCCAGCCATTCAAGCGGATGCGCCTGAAATCGGCCTCTCCGTAGGGAATGCGGGGGTAGGATGCGGGCATGACGACTCCTCAAGCGAAGGAACAAGACTGAGCGTAACGATTGAGCAAAACAAGCGCAACGCGCTCACGTCCGACAAAAAAATCAGCGATTCGCCAACAGCTCCTCTATCTCAGGCGGAAAACCGCGCTGCCCGTCGCGGTTGAGGCTGGTGCCGATGAGGCGACCGTGTAGCACGTGCGCGCCATCGGATTCCCTGAAGATATCTTGGACAAAGCAAAAGCGCAGGCGGCTCTCTCGCTCTACGCGCAGTTCGACTGTGAAGCGGTCGCCGCTGCGGAGGGGGGCCTTGTAGTCGATTTCTGCGCGGGTGAGGACCAAGTCGTGGCCCTGTTCGTGGAAGCGGGCAAAGCTGAGGCCGAGGCTTTGCAAATACTGGTGGCGGGCGTGTTCGAGATAGTGTTGGTAGATCGCGTTGTTGACAATCCCTTGGAGATCGCATTCGTAGTCGCGGACGTCTAGGGTGAGCGTGAAGTCGGGAGGCTGTGCTGGCATGTTTTATTGTCCTATGGGCAAGAGGGGGTTGCTTGTTGGATTGAGGGGACTTGGCTATTTTGTGCCCCGCAAAAGGAGAGTGAGCGATGTTCAAAATATCCGTTTGGCACGGCGATTTGTCGGATTCGTACCTGCGCTACGTCACCCAACTCGGGGTCGATTGTTTGGACTTTGGCTCGGGCGATTACTTCCCGGGGGTCAAAGAGCAGGGCTATCCCGACCTAGACGCCGTGATAAAAATAAGAAAAAAAATCCGTTCTTGGGGGCTGGACTTCAATCGCGTGACCCTGCCGGACATAACTGAAAAGTTCATGTCCGGGGAGGACGACGGCGAGAAGGAGTTGGAAAACACGGTTGCGGCACTGAAGGTCTTTGCCGAGGCCGGGGCACCCATTGCGCGGCAGCGATTTCACGGCGACGTGTTCCCGTGGATGCTCCGTCGCTGGAATTCGCCAAGGCGCGGCGGCTACCACTATCGGGCTGAGAGTCGCAGCTTGGCCGAGAGCGACGAGGGGCCGCCTTCGCTAGAACAGCTCGATGCTTGGTGGGCGCGTTTTTGCGCGGTGTACGAGCGCTTGGTGCCCATTGCCGAGGACCGCGACATCAAGCTGGCGATCCATCCTTCGGACTCGCCGCTGCCGGATACGCCGCTGGGCGGCTTGGGTTTTCACAAGGTCATCGACGCCTTTCCCAGCCGCCAAGTTGGGTACCTCTACTGCTGCGGCACCCGCGCCGAGGCCGGGGGTCTGCCCTTAGTGCTCGACGAGGTGCACAATTACGGGCGCAAGGGCCGGATCTTCATGGTGCATTTGCGCAATGTGCGCGGGAGCTTGGCCACGGCGGGAGGATTTGAGGAGACCCTGCTCGACGACGGCGACATGAACATGGCCAAAATCCTGTTGGAGTTGGACAGGGTGGGTTTTGACGGGTGCATCAACCCCGACCACATACCGGCGCTAGAAGGGGACGAGGGGGCATTGACGCGCGGGTTGGCGTACTCAGTGGGGTACATCAAGGCGTTGTTTGCTGCGTTGGCGGCGATCAAGTAGTGGGATAAAGATGAGCAAAAAGAAAATCGCGGCGATCATCACCGAATACCGCCCTAGATCGCACGCCGATGTGATCGTCTCCAAGTTCCTCAAGGGCTTTCCCACGGACGAGGGCTTGTGTGCGCCGAGGGTCGAGATCGCGTCTATGTACATCGACCAGTTTCCCGAAAACGACATGGGACGGGCGATGGCCCAAGAGCACGGGGTGCCGATTTATAACAGCATCTCGGCGGCGCTGTGTCTGGGGGGACGGGAGTTGGCAGTGGATGGGGTGTTGTCCATTGGCGAGCACGGGGACTACGCTTGGAACGAAAAGGAGCAGCAGCTCTATCCGCGGCGCTACTTTATGGAGCAAATTTGCGGGGTGATGGCGACGTCGAAGCGGGGGGTGCCGGTGTTCAACGACAAGCACTTGTCCTATAGCTGGACCGATGCGCTGTGGATGTACCAACGGGCGCAGGCGGTGGGAGCGGCATTTATGGGCGGGTCTTCGCTGCCGGTGTGTTGGCGGCAGCCCTATGTCGAGCACGAGTTGGAAACTCCGGTGGAAGAGGCGATGGCGATTGGGTTTTCCGGGCTGGATATCTACGGGTTCCACACGCTTGAAGTGCTCCAGTGCATGGTCGAGCGGCGGCAGGGAGGAGAGACCGGAGTGGCGGCGGTGACTTGTCTGGAGGGGGAAGCCGTGTGGCGGGCTGCCGACGAGGGATTGTGGTCGCGGGAACTAGCAGAGGCCGCCTGTGCGACCATTCCCGACAAGCCCGAGGGGACGATGGAGGAGCACTGCGAAAATCCGGCGCTTTTTGCGGTGGAATATAGCGACGGATTGCGGGGGGCTGTGCTGATGCTCAACGGCTACGTTCACGATTTGGCGTACGCGGCGCGGGTCGATGGACAGGTGCAAGCCTGCGAGTTCCACGCCCAAGGGCACGGCGGGCCGGAAGGGGCGTACGCGCATTTTAGCTATCTGTCGCTCAACGTCGAAGAGATGTTCCTAACTGGCGAGGCCCAGTATCCGGTCGAGCGCACGTTGCTGACCAGTGGCGTTCTTGAAGCGGCGCTGACGTCGCGCTACGAGGGGTACAAGCGGCTGGAGACGCCGTGGCTGGATTTGGAGTACCAGTCGTACGATGCGTTTCGCTGGCGACCGACTGGGCCGCGGCCGACCGGAGCCTGTTTGGATCCGTGGCCACCGAGCGCGTGAGCATTAAAGGAGGCTCTTGATGCCTGCGTTCCAAGAGAGTCTGAGTCTAGCCCATCGGGTCTATGAAGAAGCGACCGGGCCAGCGTGCCATACCCTAGCTCAATTGGGCTTTGACCAGCCCTATCAAGCCCTGCAACGGCTAGATCTATTGGTCGATCTGGCGGGGCCAGCCTACGCCCTAGATCCCCCAGTGTCGCTGCTGGCGGCGGTGAGCCAGTCCGTCCAGCCCGACCAAGCGCTGCGGCGGTTGGAGCGGTTCTTGCACAGAGCGGGCGGGATTACGGCACTACATCACCGGACCAACGACACTCCCATCTTGGGGCAGCAACTGGCACAGATTTTGAGCTACAGCGGCTTTTTGACCGATGCCCTGATGCGCGACCCGGAGTACCTCTATTGGCTGCTGGTTGAGACGACCTATCTGAGCCAGCCGTTGGCACTTTCGGTCCTGCGCCGCACCCTAGCACAAGAGACGGATAGTGACGATCCCCTTGCGGATTTGTACCGATTCCAGCGGCGTGAGTTGCTGCGGTTGGGCGCGGCCCAAGTGCTGGGAATGAAAGACGTGCGGCAGGTCGGCCGCGAATTGGCCGACTTGGCCGACGGGATCGTCGATCAGGCCCTAAAGTGGGCTTGGGAAGAGTTGCTGCCGCGCTGGGGCCGACCGCTGGACGAGCGCGGCCGGCCGGCCAAGTTTTGCGTGGTGGGCTTGGGCAAGTACGGCGGCCAAGAGCTCAACTACAGCTCGGATATCGATTTGTTGTTCATCTACGACGAAGAAGGCGAAACGCGCCCCTCGCGCGGCGGCTATTCAGTGGATAACGGCGAGTTTTTCCGGCGCTTGGGCGAGCGGCTCATCCAGTTGTTGACCGCGATGACTGGGGAGGGATTTTTTTATCGCGTTGACATGCGGCTGCGGCCCGACGGAATTGATGGAGCCTTAGTTCGACCCTTGGCCAGCTATTTGAGTTACTACGAGGAACGGGGCGAATTGTGGGAGCGCCAGATGCTGATTAAGGCCCGCCGCGCCGCTGGTTCAACTCAAGTGTGGCAGCGCTTTCGCCAGATGCTGGTCCCTTTTGTCTTTCCGGACCATTTCGCGGACGACCCGCGCCAAGAGATTGCCCGCGTCAAGCAGCGCATTGAAGCCGAAATAGCGAGTAGGGCCGGCGACAACAATATCAAGCTACAGCCTGGTGGCATCCGCGATATCGAGTTCATCGTCCAGTGCTTGCAGCTACTGAACGGCCATACCCATCCGCAAATCCGCGCCCACAATACCCTGACGGCGATTGAGCGCCTGCGCCGAACCGGACTGCTCGCGCCGGAGGACGCCCAGACCTTAAAGGAGGCCTACCGCTTTTTGCGGCAGCTAGAGAACTTGCTGCAAATTCAGGAGGCCCAGCCGGTGTACGCGGTGCCCGAAGAGGAAGAGGATCGCCAAATCCTAACGGAACTGATGGAACTGGACGAGCCGCTGGAGACGATCTTGGAGGGGCATTGCCAAGGCGTTCGGCGGCTGTACGATGCGGTGTTTTCCTGACCAACTGATGTTACGTATCTGCGCCGAATCGGTAGGTGTAGGGGCGTCCCTTGTGGGCGCCCTTGCTACGGGGCGTGGGCAACCACAAGGGTTGCCCCTACAAGGCGTAACATCTTTAGCTTTCACATAATTCAAGGAGGGATACCATGATGCAACGTCTCGCTACAATCGCGCTGGTCTTGGTGGCCAGCACGGCCTTCGCCCAAGAGCCGACGGGCGATCCGTCGATTATACCCGAGGGGGCCAAGCTCGAAGTGCTCTTCGACGGCGCGTTCTTTTCCGAGGGGCCGGCCGTGGCCTTCGATGGCTCGGTTTACTTCAGTGACATTACCTTTTCCATGGAATCGGGGATGCAGGCCGGACATATCTGGCGCTACGATCCCAAGACCGGCCAGACCGCGATCTTCCGTTCGCCCAGCGGCATGTCCAACGGCCTCAAGTTCGACGCGATGGGCAGGCTGATTGCCGCGGAGGGCGCGGATTTTGGGGGGCGGCGCGTGACGCGCACCGACCTTACAACCGGCAAGACCGAGATCATCGCCGGGCTATACGAGGGCCGCCCCTTTAACGCCCCCAATGACATTTCCATCGACGAAAAGGGCCGCATCTACTTCAGCGACCCGCGCTACTTGGGCCACGAGCCGATCGACCAGCCGGTGATGGCGGTCTATCGCATTGACCCGGACGGCACCATTGAGCGAATCATCACCGACGCGGGCAAGCCCAACGGCGTCTGCGTATCCCCGGACCAGCAGTCGCTCTACGTGGTGAGCAACGACAACGGCAATACGGGGATATTCCAATTGCTAGACATGCCCGCGCACAAGGGCCGGATGGCGCTGTTGGCGTACGACCTGCATCCCGACGGCACGGCCACCTTCCGCGAAGAGCTTGTCGATTACTATCCCGAAGACGGGCCGGACGGCCTAGTCGTCGATGTCGAGGGCAACCTGTACGTGGCGGTGCGGGATATGACGCGCCCGGGCATTGTCGTGTATGCGCCCAGTGGTGAGGAACTGGGCTATATCCCCACGCCCGTGGTCCCGACCAATGTGGCGTTTGGCCGCGGAGAGGAAAGCAAGACGCTCTACGTCACCTACGGAGGGGGCGCGCCGCCGGAAAACCCCGGGATCTTGGCCAAGATAACAGTCGGCAAGGACGGCTACCACCTACCAGCCCCGTGACGCGATGACCGCCTTAGACTGGGCCGTCGTCTTGGTCCTTAACGGCGGCATCGTCGCCTATAGCCTGATTGCCTTCCGCAACAAAGGCGAGAGTTTCGACTGGTACCTCGCGGCCAAATCCATGCCTTGGTGGGTGATCGGGCTGTCGGCGTTTGGCACGGCCGTTGATAGCGGCGATTACGTCGGCATTGTCGGCGGGTCCTACAACCTCGGGCTGTCGCAGTTGGCGCAGTGGTGGCTGGGCATTGCCGTGGGCTGGACCGTGCTCAGCTTCTTCGTCATCGTGCCGATGTACCGCTCGGGGGTTTTTACCAACGCCGAGTGGCTGGAGTTCCGCTTTGGGCCAGCGGCCCGCCTGCTAGCCGTCTTGATCAACGTCCAATCGCGGACCAACGTGCTGGGCAACATCTTCTTTTCCATGTTTTTGGTGCTCAATATCATCGCTGGGATTGAGGAGACGACTTGTTGGTTGGTGGTGGTAGGCGTGGCGCTCAGTTCGGTGCTCTACATCGTGCGCGGCGGCTTGCGGGCTGGGGTGCTGACTGATGCGCTACAAAGCGCGACGATGATCGTGGCCTCTTTTGTGCTGTGGGGATTTGTCTATTCGGGATTGGGCGGCTGGGACGGGGTGACGGCGCGGCTGGAGGCCGTGGAAGAAGGGCTGGCGGATACGCTGCTGCACGTGGGGGGGTATTCGCCGCCCGGTGTCCCGCCCTTCATCGTGATCTTCGGCTTCTTGGTGGTGTTGACCACGTACGCAGTCATCAACCAGTACGAGGCCATCCGCTTCTTAGGTGCGCGCTCGGAGTGGGACTTCAAAATGGCCGCGCTGGTGGCCAGCATCGCCACGGCGATCTGCCTGTTCTTTAACGTCAGCTTGGGGCCGATGGCGCGGGCGCAATTTCCCGGCTTGGAAATCGTCGATCAGGCCTATCCGCTGATGATCGAAGCGTACCTGCCCGCTGGATTGGTCGGGCTGGTGGTCGCCGGGTTGGTGGCGGCTGGGTACTCGACTTTCGACTCCATTGGCATTGGCATTTCCTCGCTGTTTGTGCGCGACGTGTACGCGCGCTTTATCGTCAAAAACGGCACGGACGCGCACTACACCAAGGTGGGGCGCATCTCGGTGCCGATCATTCTGGCGCTGGGCTTTGTGTACGTGCCCTTTTTGGGCGAGAAGGGGATGCTGCTGTTCTACCTGCGGCTGGCCGGGGCCATTGCCGTGCCGCTGATGACGGTCATTTTGATGGGGGTCTTTACGCGGGTACACCGCGAGACCGGGATCGTCGGCTTGCTGGTGGGGCTTGGTTATGGGATGTCGGCGATCTTGGCCGATTTCAATGAGTGGCCGCTGCCGGTGTGGTATCAGAATACTTGGTGGACCTATCTGTGGAACTTGGTGCTGCCCGCGCTGAGTATGCTCATTGCTTCAAAGGTGATCGACTGGCGGCGAGGCCCGGTGCACGACGAAGAATTGCGCGGGCTGATTTACGTTCGCCACGAAGACCCGGCTGCACTGCGTCCGCTCATGGCCCGGCGGCTCGCGGCGCTGGAAGGCACTTGGTTGCAGAAGACCCTGACGGAAGCACCCATTCGACCGGAGTATCCCTTTGCGGTCGGCGCGGATGGTCCGCGCTGGTATTTGCGGCCGGGAGTGTGGATCGGGGTTTATCTAGCAGTTGCGAGCGTCCTACTCTTTGTGATATTGTGGTAGTACTTTAGATACTATCCACTCCCCATTCCCCACTCCCCGACATGACACATACCGAAGACCTTACCCCTGTCGAGCGCCGCGCCGTAGCCGCCTCTCCCTTTGACGCGCTCTATCCGCCGACTGAAAAGATCAAAACCATTGTGGTGGAGAACTTCCCGGGGCTGGGTAAGCTGGCGGCGATGCGCTTCATCGAATGGGTGCAAGAACATCCCGAGGGCGTGATTTCGCTGCCGACGGGTAAAACTCCGCAGTACTTCATCCGC
>JAJDYK010000164.1 GCA_022825185.1 Candidatus Latescibacterota bacterium
GATCGCTATTCTTTAGTTGGAGTTAGCAAAAAAAGAGAGCCGACCATGACTGAAAACGCAGTAGAAGACGAGCACGGAAGCGAAGCGTACGACCCCGATCTCTACGTCCCGACCGGAGAAGCCGAACCAGTCAACGGTTTGGAGCATGTCGGCGACGCTGAGATCGAGTGCTTCAAAGCGCAGGGCTTCCTCGCCGTGGAGGGTGCCTTTTCGGACGCGCAGATGGCCGATGCCATCAAAGCGGTGGAAGATCTGATCGACGGCAAGAATCAGGGATTCAGAGGCGTGCAGTTCGAACGCGGCGTCAGGGATCAACTGGTGGGCGCTTCGGATGGCAAGCGACAGATATTGGTGCGCAAGCTGCAGCAGTGGGTCGGCTTCGATGCTCGCTTGGATTCACTGGCCCGGGACGCGCGCCTGCTGGACGTGCTCAGGTGCATGATGGGCGAACCAGCTAAGCTCTACCGCCACCAAGCCATGCAGAAACCGGCCCGCATCGGCCGTGAGAAACCCTGGCACCAGGACCACGCGTACTTCGATCTGCCCATGGACACAGAGATCATCAGCGTGTGGATCGCCTTGCAAGAGGCGCATCGCGACAACGGCTGCATGCACGTGATTCCGGGCAGCCACCTCGAAGGGCCCGTGATCCACTTCAGCAGACGGGACTGGCAGATCTGCGATACTGACGTGGCCAGGGAGCGCATCGTCGCCGTGCCGCTCAGGCCCGGGGGCATTCTGTTCTGGCACGGTCGGCTGCACCACGGATCGCCGGCCAACCGATCGGATCAAGGCCGGCGATCCCTGCAACTCCACTTCATTCCCTCCAGCGTCAGCGAGGACGAGACCTCAAGAGAGGAACGCCTCGCCGTGTACGGCAGCGAAGGCAAGGACGCGACCTGCTGAAGATTATTCATCGACTTCAACGTTCTTCCTGTCTTCGCCAGTGCTTTTGTCGCACCAGCGGCATCCAGCCAAACCGCTGGTAAAACCTTCCTGCTCCCGCTTTTTCATCATCTCGTGCAACAGACAGCACGATCCGGTCGCACCTAGCTATCCGTAGCCATTCAACGACGTGCCGGACGACCCACGAACCAACTCCCTGATTGCGCATTGATTCGCTCGTTGCGAGCTCCGAGAGCTCAGCCCATCCTGCCAATGCAGGCAACTGGCCGCCTTCCGTGAGATCTGAAACACATTCGCAGTGCCCAATGTCGCGGCCATCTAACCGCGCGACAAATCGCGTGCCGAATTCCCCCGCATCGCGCTGGATCGTTACACCTTTCACTGGCGGCGCACCAAGAGTAACTATCTCCTTCAGCGTGCCACCATAGACAGATTCGTCAATGTCCTCATTCGCGGAATAGCCAAATTGCTCCACCAGACCGCTTACGTGCGGCCAGACATCCGGTATGCCCACGCAAGTAGGAACCGGCAAGGGACCCGAAATCTGCTCATCCACTACCTGCCAAGCGTTCATCTGGTGCCGGCACTCCGTCATAACCGCCTCGCCAACTTCGCGCTCTTCGGGCCAGAACAAGATCCAAGCAATTTCCCCAATTCCCTTGCTGGGCGTGTCGTCGCTGTATCGGCGGAGATGCGCTGCCGCGCAAACGCGATCCCTGACTATGCCAACAATGGACTTTCTTTCGACAACCCAGGGATCCTCGATATATTCCCGCGGCTCGCTCTGCAGGCGCTCCCAAAAGTAATCGGCCGTCAAGCTCCACCCAGGTATCACGGTACTAAGATGACTGTTGACCAGCGCCAAGACCTGGGGAAGATGAGAGCGATCCAACGGTGCTATTTGTCCCATACTTAGCTCCCCGAATGGATTGTTAGCTTCCAAAAGACGCGCAGCCTGCTAACCCTTGCCGCCCCCAAAATCCCGGTACGCGCGGCTAGCCGTGGGCACGGTCTGCCCCTGGTACTTGCTACCCAGCCCCGGCGAACCGTAGGGGCTGTCCGCTGGCGTCGCTAGCTGGTGGAACGAGAGCTGCCCGATCTTCATACCCTGATACAGCGTGATAGGCAGATTTGCCACATTGCTCAGCTCCAGCGTCAGATGGCCCTTCCAGCCGGGATCCACATACCCCGCAGTCGAGTGAATCAGCAGCCCAATGCGCCCCAGCGAACTCTTGCCCTCCAGCCGCGCCACCAGATCGTCCGGCAGTTCTATCGTCTCAAGGGTACTGCCCAGCACGAACTCGCCCGGATGCAACATAAACGGCTGCTCGCCGATCTCCTCCATCTCGGTTAAGTCGCTCAAGTCCTCGTGCACGTCGATGAATGGACGGCGCGAGTTGCGGAACACGAGAATGTGCTTGTCGAGATGAACATCAACGCTGGCCGGCTGAATGCACCCCTCCCCGAGCGGCTCGACGACGATTTTGCCTTCTGTTAGTAGCGTCTTGATTACGCGGTCACTGAGAACCATTTTTCCTCCAGACTTTTGATTTTTATCGCATCGCGCATTGTACCCATTGAACTATACGCCTTGATTGTATATTCAATGTATGAGAATTATAAACGGCTTTCTAGGATGCTTGGTCAATTAACAATGTCAGGAGGACGATCATGCTCATAGCTACCAGCAACGAAGTCTTCACCTTGGAGAATGGCACGCCCACGCAACGCTTGGCCATCGACGACATACGCTGCCTAGACGAGGGCGTCCATTGTTCCGCCATTGGCCTAGCCGACGGCCAAGTAGTCGTTCTGGCCAATGGTCAAGCCCAACCGCAAGCCACCGGCATCGGCGATTCAGTGGAGTGCATCGCCCTGCTGTCCGAAGAGCCGCTGCAAGTGCTGCTGGGCACCGAGCCGCCCCATGTGTACTGTCTCAACGGCGACGAACCGGCGCGCCGGCTAGAATCCTTTGACGCTTTGGAATGCCGCCAGAGCTGGTACACGCCTTGGGGCGGTCCGCCGGCCGTGCGCAGCTTGGCGCACAGCGGCGACTGGGTTTTTGCCGATATCCACGTCGGCAGCATCATGCGCTCGCCCGACCGAGGCACTACTTGGGAGCCGGTGACCCCAGACTTGGACGCCGATGTGCATCAGGTGGCCACCGCCCCTATGGAGGGACGCCTGTACGCCAACACCGCAGACGCGGTCTTTGTCAGCGACGACTACGGCCACTCTTGGAAGCATCGGAAGGAAGGTTTGGCAAGCCGCTATGGCCGCGCCGTGGCCGTCCACCCGCGCGACCCCGACTGCCTGCTGGTCAGCGTCAGCAAAGGGCCCGGTCATGGCAGAGATGTGCAGGGCAAGCTCTACTTTTCGCACGACGCGGGCCGCACTTGGACCCAAGCGCTTGCTGGCTTCCCCGAAGCCAAGGGCAATATCGACACCTTCCACATCGCCTTTGACACTGAGGGGATTGCTTGGGCCGCTGTCGAGGATCAGCTCTATCGCAGTGAGGACAGAGGCGAGAGTTGGTCTGCGTTTTGGCAAGCGCCCGCTGCCATCGTCGCCGTGGCCTGCGCTCACTCGAACGGAATCTGAGCGTTGAAACTTCTTCTGACGCTGTTAATCCCATCGACTTGGAACTACTACAGTCCATAAGCTCAGGCAACAATGTCGATTCTACCGGGAAAAATCAGTGATTTCCTCAAGGTCGCAGTCGCTGCCGCCGGGCGCGGCGACCTCCCAACGGTTCAGGCAGTATTGGCGCAAAAGCCAGCGTGGATCACCCGCATCGGTTCACACGGCCGCACCATGCTGTGGGAAGCCGCGTATCGGGGACGGCTCGCCATGGTCGATTACCTGCTTGATCGCGGCGCTGACATCCACGCCTGCGGCTGTCACTTCACGCCGCTGCTAGTCGAAATCTCCCCCTACTGCGCCGCGCGCTACAAGCGCCACCACGCAGTCGCCGACCGCCTGCTAACACGCGGTGCAACGACCGACATCTACACCGCTGCCTTTCTCGGCGAAAACGATGCAGTCGCCTCCTACCTCGACCGCGAACCGGAGCTGGCAACGGCCGAGAAAGCCCAGCACGATTCCAGCCAGCGCATGACAGTCTTGCACTACGCCGTCAGCGCCGGGCACCTCCCCATCGTCTCGATGCTGTTAGCGCGAGGGGCCGATCCGAGTCCGTACAGTGGCTGGCTGATTCGCTTTGCCGTGTGGCGGGATCGCGCCGACATCCTCAAGGCTTTGCTCGACGCCGGGGCCGATCCAACTCACGCCGAGGCCCCTCGTTCCGGTATCGTCAATGCCGAGATCGTCGAATTGTTGACCGCTCGCGGCGGTGCCGTGGATGTGGATCACGCCGAGGGCGGCTGGCCGCCCCTTGTCTTCCAGTCGCGCGGCGACCGCGGCGGCAACGTCCAGCGCGTACGCGCCCTGCTCGACGCCGGAGCCGACGTCAATGTCAGGAACCACAAGGGACAAACGGCATTGCACTGCGCCGCCAAAGCGGGATTCGACCAAATCGTCACCTTGCTGCTCGACCGAGGGGCCGAGGTGAACGCCAAAGACGACAAAGGTGCAACGCCGCTAGCGACCGCATTGCGTTCAAAGGTCAAAGACAAGGATCGGCTTGAGGCTGTCATCGGCCTGCTTACCGACGCTGGTGGCGTTTGAGCGCTAGCTGAGAGAGCATGGATAGCCTGCGTGAGTATGCGAAGAGCAATTCACATTGCCGATGTTCGTTCCTTGCCTTTGACAACCCTTATTAATATTTTACTCTTAAATTTTAATAACAATATGGCTTATTAAGGTATATTTAATAAGGAAACCGCTCCGTGAGACGCGGTGAAACCGGCCGATACGAAACTACAATCGTTGGTGATGAGACAGTGCGGGCTTTCGTGCCTGCACCGCTTCCGCCCACGCCTGCGCTGGATCTGGTAGCTCTACAGGGCCCCCTAGAGAAGGCATTACTGGCGCTGGGCCGGTTGGACAGTCTCTCCGTGTTGCTGCCCGACGCTCACCTTTTCCTCTACACTTATGTCCGTAAGGAGGCTGTTCTATCCTCTCAGATCGAGGGTACCCAGTCCTCACTGTCGGATCTTCTGTTGTTCGAACTAGAGGAGGTGCCAGGTACCCCCCTCGACGATGTCGTCGAAGTCTCGAATTACGTGGCGGCCCTGGAACATGGATTGCACCGAATACGCGAGGGGTTCCCGCTCTGCAATCGACTCATCCGCGAGATCCACGCCGAGTTGCTCGCACGGGGCCGCGGCAGCGACAAAACTCCAGGCGAATTCCGGCGCTCACAAAACTGGATTGGCGGCAGTCGGCCTGGAACGGCGCGCTTTGTGCCCGCGCCAGCCCACGCCATTGCAGAGTGCATGTCGGATTTGGAACGATTTCTCCATACAGAGGCTTGCGGCTTACCCGCGCTCCTGCGGGCGGGACTCGCCCATGTCCAATTCGAGACTATCCATCCCTTCCTCGACGGTAACGGACGGGTTGGCCGCCTGCTGATCACGTTCCTGTTATGTCACGACGGAGTGCTGCGCGAGCCGCTGCTGTATTTGAGCCTCTACTTCAAACAACACAGAGAAAGCTATTACGAACTCCTCAATGATGTGCGGAAAAACGGCGACTGGGAAGCGTGGCTCGCGTTCTTTCTCGACGGCGTGACGCAGACCGCGGAGGGAGCCGTCTCGACTGCACAGCGGTTGCTCTCCCTGTTTCAGGAAGACCAAGCAAAGATACAACAGACGGGGCGCGCGGCAGGGTCGGCGCTGCGCGTCCATCAGGCTTTGCAGGAGCACCCGATTGCGTCGCTCCAAGAACTTGCCAAGCGCACGGAACTATCATTTCCCGCCGTTACTGCCGGGATCCAGATACTCGAACGGACTGGAGTGGTGCGCGAATTGACGGGCAAGAAGCGGAACCGACTTTTCGGCTATGATCAATATCTCGCCATTCTCGGCGAAGGGACCGAATTACCATAAGCCGACGCTGGTGGCGATTGAGTGTGTGGGATCGACGGGACATGTCGCGTTTGCACAAGCGCGATACATCTTATTGATTCTCAACTGTTCATTAAAAAGGGACACATCGGTGACCGACTGGCCGCGGAATGTCGATAATTTTAACATGTAAGGCGAAGTGCAAAGACATGTTCGCCAAGGTGAGCCAATGAACCATAGTGAGATCGTCAGTTTCTTGTGGGACGTTGCGAACTTGATTCGCGACAGCTTTAAGCGCGGCAAGTACCAAGATGTCATTCTGCCGCTAACCGTGCTGCGCCGTCTCGACTGCGTGCTAGCTCCAACCAAGGAGCAGGTGCTGCAACGGCAGATGGAGCTACGCCAGCGTGGATTAGAGGACCTAGACTCGCAGCTTTGCAGAGCCTCAGGCTTCGCCTTTTACAACACCTCGCGTTATGACTTTGACAAGCTACTCGCGGATTCACCGCAGCTTGCCGCAAATCTCAGAAACTACATTGCCGGCTTCAGCAGCAACATGCGCGAGGTGCTGGAGCGGTTCGACTTCGACAACACGATCAGCAAGCTCGACGAGGCGGGGCTACTATTCCAAGTGCTGGAGCGGTTCAGGACCGTTAATCTACACCCGGACTTGATCGATAATCCGACCATGGGGATGATCTTTGAAGAGTTGATCCGCAAGTTCAACGAAGCCTTAGACGAGAACCCCGGAGAACACTTCACACCGCGCGATGTCGTCCATCTGATGGTCGATCTCATGCTCGCCGGTGACGAAGAGCGCATCGCGGACCCCGGCGTCGTGCGCAGTGTGTACGACCCTTGCTGCGGCTCCGGCGGTATGCTGATGATCACCAAGGAGCACATTGCAGGTGAAACGCACGGGAACGGCGATCCGCCCCGGCCCGCGATCAACCCACAAGCGGAGATTCACCTTTTCGGCCAAGAAGTGAACCCGGAGACCTGGGCGGTCTCGAAATCCGACATCTTCATAAAAGACCCGTCGGGGCGCGACGCGGACAACATCGCCTTCGGAAGTACGCTCTCCAACGACCGCCATACCGGCCAAACCTTCGACTACCTAATCGCCAATCCGCCCTACGGCAAGGACTGGAAGCGCGACAAAGCCACAGTCGAAGCAGAACACGAACGGGGTACGGCTGGCCGCTTCGGCCCTGGATTGCCGCGCATCAGCGACGGTCAGACCCTGTTCCTGCTGCACATGCTCGCCCATGCGAAAGCACCAGACCAAGGCGGTGCCCGCATTGCGATTATTATGAACGGTTCGCCGCTATTTACCGGTGATGCGGGCAGCGGCGAGAGCGAGATTCGCCGCTATATCTTGGAGAACGACCTGCTGGAGGCGCTGATCGCGCTGCCCGAGCAACTTTTCTACAACACCGGCATCGCCACCTACGTGTGGCTGCTGACCAACCGCAAGGCACCGGTGCGTAAAGGCAAGGTGCAGCTCATCGACGCCTCTGCGTTCTGGGTCCCGATGCCCCGGAGCCTCGGCGACAAGCGGCGTGTGATACCATCGGAAAAGGCAGCCGATGTACTGGAACTGCTCGCCGATTGCCAAGACGGCCAGACGCGCGAGATCGAGGACGAGGAGCGCATCGTCAGTCGCGTCTTCTCGACGGCGCAGTTTGGGTATCGCAAGATCACCGTTGAACGGCCGTTGCGGCTCAATTTCCAAGCGAGCGCGGAACGAATCGAGCGCCTCAGTGAACAGACAGGCTTTCAGAATCTGGCTAAA
The DNA here is from genome assembly GCA_022825185.1 of Candidatus Latescibacterota bacterium. The sequence goes on from JAJDYK010000164.1 coordinate 7,669, forward strand.
TCGAAGAAGCGGGGAGAGGCCGCTGCCAAGGAAGAAGCCGAGGGTCGAGCTCTACAGCAAGCTATTCTAACCATGCTCAAGATGATGCCCGACACCCTGTACAAGGACCGGGAAGTGTTCCTCAAGGAGCTTGCGAAAGCGACCCGGAAAGCCGAACTCAAACTGCCAGTACCGGCGAAGAAAGCAATCCTCGTGGCTCTATCCGAGCGCGATGAGACGGCCGAAATCTGTCGCAGCAAGGACGGCGAGCCTGAACCCGACCCGGAACTGCGCGACACCGAGCGCGTGCCGCTTGCCGAAGGAGAGGATCCCGAGGATGACGACGGAGTGCCGGACAGCGTCCGCGCCTTCTTCGAGCGCGAGGTCAAACCGCATGTTCCCGATGCTTGGATCGACACGTCGAAGCGCGATCACCGGGACGGGAAGGTTGGCTTAGTCGGCTACGAGATCAACTTCAACCGCTACTTCTATCGGTATAAGCCGCCGCGCCCGCTCGGGGAGATCGAATCCGATATCCAAGCTATCGAGACGGACATTCTGGAGATGCTGAAAGGCATGTCGGCAGAAAAAGTCGGCATTAACTAAAGTATTGCCGACATTTTTTAACCAAGCCATATGCACAAAATGTCGGCACTTGCGACTAAGTGCCGACATTTTGTATCATTTATGAATGACTAACGCACTGGATACAGCTCAACTGCAAGCAGCGGGCCTCGGCACCTTTTTCCGACCGCGAGACCTCGCGCCGCTCGGGATTTCCCGCCGTAGGCTTCAGGGTTTGGTCGCTGGGGGACTCGTCGAGAACTTCGGCAACGGCCTTTATCGGCTCTCCGAGGTCGAACCCACGGAACTCGAAACGATTGCGATGGTAGCCGCGGCCATCCCAAACGCCGTCATGTGCCTGCTGACGGCACTCCGCTTCCATGAAATCGGCACTCAGTCGCCACACGAGGTTTGGATCGCCCTCGACCGCAAGGCCCGCAAGCCTGTCCACCCTCCTTCTCGCGTACGCATCGTCCGCTTCTCCGGCGCGATGCTGACCTATGGCGTGGTCTGCCATTCGGCACTGGGCGTGCCGTTTCGCATCACATCGCCAGCCCGAACCGTGGTAGATTGTTTCCGCTATCGCAATAAGTTCGGTCTCGACATCGCGCTTGAGGCGCTGCACGACGGCTTGCAATCGCAGATTACGACGGTGGATGCGATCATGCGCGCCGCCGAAGCCTGCCGTATGCGGACGGTTATGCGGGCCTACTTGGAGGCATTGCCGCTATGACGCCCGGGAAGCGTCGAAACGTAGGCGCATCGGTTCGCGCAAGGTTGATGAATCGGAGTCGTGAGACCAGCGAGGACTTCCAGTTTTTGTTGGAGCGATACGCAAGAGAGCGATTCCTCTACCGACTTGGAGAATCGCAGCATCGAGAGCGTTATGTATTGAAGGGCGCGACACTACTCGTTCTTTGGGGCGAAGCAGTTTACCGCCCGACGCACGATCTTGACTTTGCCGACTACGGAAGTCCCTTAGCGGACGACGTACGCTCCGCCATCGGCGACATTTGCGAGACTAGAGTCGATGACGATGGAGTCTTCTTTGATAGTGGAGGCATTAAGGTCAAACCCATTCGCGCACACGAAGAGGACGTCGGCTTTCGTGTGCTCTTCTGGGCCAAGATTTCCAGTGCGCGAATACGGATGCAGATTGATATCGGCTTTGGGAATGCCATCCAGCCGCCGATCGACGCCCATTACCCAACAGTGCTCGACGCTGCTCGTCCGCGAATCCGCGTTTACCCACGCGAAGCCGTCGTGGCCGAGAAGCTCCACGCGATGGTTGTGCTCGGCGAGCGGAACAGTCGCTACAAGGATTTTTACGATCTTCACTCGCTTTCACAGCGCTGTGCATTCGAGGGCGATCCCCTCGGACGCGCCATAGGCGCAACTTTCGAAAAACGCCGGGCCACAATCTTCCAGAATCTGCCAGTCGCTCTGACGCCCCAGTTTTATGACGATGCTAACCGCGCCGAGCAGTGGCGTATCTATCTGGAACGGAACGAACTTTCGGGGACATCATCGGATTTCGCTACCGTGGGAACTCGTCTCCTGTCGTTTCTCAGCGAGCCATGGGATGCGATGGTGCGCAGCTCGGAATTCACTGGAAACTGGCCCGCCGGTGGACCATGGCAGAGTTGAAACCCTATCCGGCCTACAAGGACTCCGATGTCGAGTGGCTGGGAGAGATTCCGGCGCATTGGGAGGTGAAGGCATCGCGTAGGGAGTTCGCGATCCAGTTAGGGAAGATGCTCCAACCCAAAGCCAAAGGTCCGCGGGATTCCGAAATCCCATATTTCAAGGCCCAGCATGTTCAGTGGGAGGCTGTCCGAACGACTGGGATGCCTATAATGTGGGCAGATTCTGTGGACGAAGTGCAGTATGGCGTAAGCGATGGCGATCTACTTGTCTGCGAAGGAGGTGAAGTCGGACGAGCGGGGATCGTGCGTAATCCTCCAGAGAGAGCTATAATCCAGAATGCACTCCATCGGGTTCGACCTACAGGGACCAGCAATATTCGTTTGCTAATGTATCTATTGAAACATGCTGCATCGCAAGGATGGTTCGAGATTCTATGTAATCGGGCAACAATAGCGCACTTCACTTCTGAAAAATTCGGAGACTTACCGATTCCTACACCACCCCTCCCCGAACAACGCGCCATCGCCGCCTTCCTCGACCGCGAAACCGCCAAAATCGACGCCCTCGTCGCCAAGAAGGAGCGGCTGATCGAACTGCTCCAGGAAAAGCGCACCGCCCTCATCAGCCACGCCGTCACCAAGGGTCTCGACCCCGATGTGCCCCTGAAAGACTCCGGTGTCGAGTGTCTAGGAGAGATTCCGGCGCATTGGGAGATCATGCGGTTGAAGCAAACGTCTCGGATCCAAGGCGGATTTGCGTTTTCTACTGATTCATTCGGAAACGAGGGGATTCCAGTGGTCCGAATGAACAACATCCGTCGTGGGGTATTGGATTTAGATGATGTAGTTAGAATCCCTGAACATAAAAGCAAAGACGCGTTTGCTCTCAACGAAGGTGACATAATTTACGGGTTGTCTGGAAGCATCGGTGCTACCGGTAGCCTTGGAAACTATGCTGTTGTCAGGAAAGAAGACATTCCTGCACAACTAAACCAACGCGTTGCACGATTCCGACCCGTGATAGACCGAATCACCGAGAAATTTATAGTTGGATACCTACAGACAGGTGCTTTCTACGAGCAAGTTCTTTCATATACGACAGGTACTGCTCAGTTTAACGTAAGCACAAACGACATTGGCAATGTCGTCTTGGCCTTACCACCGATTAAGGAACAACACGCCATCGACGCCTTCCTCGACCGCGAAACTGAGCCGATCGACGCCCTCGTCGCCAAAGTCCAAGAAGCCATCGACCGCTTCAAAGAACTCCGCACCGCCCTCATCTCCGCAGCAGTGACCGGCAAGATCGACGTGCGAGAGGCTGCCGCGTGAACCGACTATGAATTCCAAGAGGATATCCGAACGCGCCTTTGAAGACGCCATCGAGGCCGCCCTGCTGCGCCACGGCCCGGACGAGGTAGGCGACGTCCCGCCCGTTGCGAGTGAAGGCCGAGTGCCCTACGGCGACGACGGAATGCAGCCCGGCGGCTACCTCAAACGCCGACCCCAAGACTACGACCGGACCCTCTGCCTCTTGCCCAACGATGTCCTAGACTTTGTGCTGGCCACCCAGCCGAAGGAATGGCAGAGGCTGTCCCAACACTACGGCTCTCAGGTCAAGGAGCGATTCCTCAAGCGCCTGTCATCCGAAATCGAACGCCGAGGCGCGCTCAATGTCCTGCGAACTGGCGTAAAGGACATGGGCTGCACATTCCGGCTCGCCTATTTCCGCCCGGCGAGCGGCCTCAACGAGGAGACCCGGCAGTTGTACATGGCCAACTTCTTCGCCATCGTACGCCAAGTCCACTACAGCACCAAGAACGAAAAAAGCCTCGACCTCGTGCTGTTCCTCAACGGCATCCCAATCTTCACCGCCGAACTCAAGAACCCACTCAGCGGCCAGACCGTCGAAGACGCCATCCGCCAATACAAAACCGACCGCGACCCGCGCGAACCCCTGTTGGTCTATGGCCGCTGTCTGGCGCATTTCGCCGTCGATCCGAATCTGGTCTATGTCACGACGCACCTCGCCGGACCCAAAACGCGCTTCCTGCCCTACAACCGAGGTAAATTCGGCGGCGCTGGCAATCCACCCGTGCCGCCCACGCAAACCGGCTATGCCACCGCCTATCTCTGGGAAGAAACCTGGGCGCGCGACAGCGTCCTCGACTTGGTGCGCCAGTTCATTCACGAAGTCGAAGAAGACGACGAAGCCGGCCGCAAGACCGGCAAGCGATTCCTAATCTTCCCGCGCTATCAGCAGCTCGATTGCGTGCGCCAACTCGTTGCCAATGCCCGCGAGACAGGAACCGGACAGCACTATCTCATCCAACACTCGGCCGGAAGCGGCAAGAGCTTCACCATCGCTTGGCTCGTCCACCAACTCTCCACCTTGCACAACGCCGCTGACCGCCGCGTCTTCGATTCCATCGTAGTCATCACCGACCGCCGCGTGCTCGACCGCCAACTCCAAAGCACCATACGCCAGTTCGAGCAAACGCTAGGCGTGGTGGAAAACATCGACACCACCTCGCGCCAACTCAAAGACGCCCTCGAAGCGGGCAAGACGATCATCGTCACCACGCTACAGAAATTCCCAGTCATCGCCGCAGAAATCGGCGCACTGCCGGGCAAGCGCTTCGCCCTAATCGTCGATGAAGCGCACTCATCGCAGTCGGGCGAGAGCACCAAGAGCCTCAAGACCGTGCTGGCCCCGAAGTCCCTCGAAGAGGCAGAGAGCGAGGAATCCGAGGCCGAGACTCCCGAAGAAGAGCTTGAGAACGCGATCCTGGCCGAGATGGAAAAACGCGGGCGCTTGCCCAATGTTTCGACCTTTGCCTTCACCGCCACGCCCAAGCCCAAGACGCTGGAACTCTTCGGGACCAAGCACCCCGATGGCTCATTCGCACCGTTTCACCTCTACAGCATGCGCCAAGCAATCGAAGAGGGATTCATCCTCGACGTCTTGGAAAACTACACCACCTACACGGCCTATTGGCGGCTGTGGAAGACCGTCGAAGACGATCCGCGCTACGACAAGCGCAAGGCCGCTTTCCTGCTCAAATCCTTTGTCGAACTGCACCCGCACGCCATCGGCGAGAAGGTGCGCATCATGGTCGATCACTTTGCCGAGCAGGTGCAAAATCAGATCAACGGCAGGGCCAAAGCCATGATCGTCACCCGCTCGCGCCTGCACGCAGTGCGGTACAAGCTGGCAGTGGATGAGTACCTCGCTGAGCGGGGATATTCGTTCAAGGCGTTGGTTGCGTTCTCAGGCACCCTTGACGATGGTGGTCGGTCCTACACTGAGCCAAGTATGAACGGAATCTCAGAGGCGCAGACCGCCAAGACGTTCGAGGGGCCGGACTATCGCTTCCTGATCGTCGCCAACAAGTTCCAGACCGGGTTCGACCAGCCGCTGCTGCACACCATGTATGTGGACAAAAAACTCGGTGGCGTAAACGCAGTGCAGACCCTGTCGCGGCTCAACCGCACACACGCGGAAAAACAAGGCACCATGGTGCTCGACTTCGCCAACGAGTCCGACGAGATCAAGACCGCCTTTGAGCCTTACTATGAGACGACGCTGTTGTCAGAATCAACCGATCCCAACCTGCTCTACGAAATCCAAACCAGCCTCAGCACGTTCCCCGTTTATGCCCAAACCGACGTGGACAGTTTCGCCAAAGTCTATTTCGACGGCACAGCCACTCAGGATCAGCTCTACGCCGTACTCAATCCAGTCGTCGCTCGTTTTCAGGAGCTACACGAGGACGAGCGACAGGATTTCCGCAGCAAACTCACGGACTACGTGCGGCTCTATGCGTTCCTCGCACAGATATTGACCTTTGCCGATACCGATCTGGAAAAGCTCTACGTCTTCGCACGATACTTGCGCCGACTCTTACCTGCCGACCAAGAGGAATTACCACACGAAGTGCAGCAGAACATCGATATGGAATCGTATCGGGTTCAGGAGACGGGAAGCGGCAAGATCGCTCTTAAGCGCAAGACGGGGACGCTCGACCCCATCGGTACGAAGGACGCACACGGACATGTACCGGAAGAAATGGAGACGCTGTCGCGGATTATCGCCGAACTAAACGAGCGCTTTGGCATCGAACTCGGCCCCGAACATCGCGTCACCCTTGGCCAGATGATGGAAAGGCTCGTTGACGACGCCGCACTCGATGCCGCAGCGCGGGTAAATACGCGCGAAAACGTGCGATTGACCTTCGACCACAAGGTCGAGCAAGTAATCCAAGAGATCGTCGATTCCAACTTTGATCTGTACAAGCGCATAACTGACGATCGCGCCTTCGGAGCGGAGCTCAAGAATCACCTCTTCGACCAATATCTCCGCAACCATCGCAACGCCGAGGAACTCATCAAACAAGGTGAGTCGAAGACCCTAGAGTTCAAGTCAACGCTGCGCTGGAATCTCAAGGAGGACCGCAGGGACGGTAGGCGCATCACTCATGCCGCGCTCAAGACAATCGCGGCGTTCTTGAACACGGAAGGCGGGGATCTCTTGCTCGGCGTGGCCGACGACAGTACCGTCGTTGGCATCGAACGCGACCGGCTCGACAACGATGACAAATTCATGCTCCATCTCGCGCAGGCCGTGCGCAGCGGACTTGGAGACCGCGCCGGGACGTGCATCGATCCCAAAATACAAATCGTCGATGACAAGAGCGTCTGCGTGGTGAGTTGCCAGCGAAGCCCAGAGCCTGTCTTCCTCACTTGGAAGGGAGTTGAGACGGAAGCGGATGGCGACTTCTTTGTGCGCAGCGGTCCGGGAACTGTGAAGTTATCGCCCGATGATGCCAAAGAGTATGTCCGAACCAGATTTGATCAGGTGCGGACTCCGTGATCCCTAGTCGAGAAAAAATAAGACGATCATGTCTGCCGTAAGGTAAGCATAGAAGTCATAGTCGGTGAAGGGGAACCGATTTTTCATAATGCGTTCCTACTATCACTGGTTGACCTTCAAATTCCATCCACCGCCATTCTTGAGCTTAACATTCATATTTCCCTTTTGATCAGTCCGATACAATTTGTTTCCTTTTTTCCCACCTCGGGAATGTTTCTTGTACAGCTCAATGGCCTCCGCGTCTGGGTGACCGTATGAGTTCTTACCCACTGACACAATCGTCACCGCTGGATTCATCGCTTTGACGTGGCCTTCGTAGTAGTACTTCTCATCTCGTGGGTCATCGAAGAACGTGATGGAACCATGGTGGCCTGCGACAAGTATTTCACATGATAGATCGCTATTGTCGTAGTCTTTTTGAATTGCATACCGCCACGTCTCCGCATCGCTATCGCCTGTGAGCATCACACTCCCTTCGGTTAGCAAGGAGTTAGGACTCCGATGTTCGACCTTGAGTACAATCCCTTGTGCGTTAGCATTCTTCGCGAGTCGGTCGTCTTTTGCGCTCAGAAACCAAAAGCGTGTCCGACCGAAATCTCGCCATTTCAGCTTTTCTTTTAGGACTCCGCCGACCTTTCGTCTCAACTGCATATACTGCCGGTATTCTGGCGTGTCAGTTGATGTTCCCGGGTACCCACTATCCCAGATTTTCCGAATAGGAAAGGATTGGTGTAGCTTAGCGACACCACGGATATGATCAGCGTCTCGATGAGAACAAATGAACGCGTCGAGATCAGTGTACCAACCTATCTGCTTAGCGACATATTGGAGTACATCATCTTCGTTCTCATCAGTAATATTGCAGTCAAAGACAAAATTCTTCCCATTCGATGTCTCGATTAGGGACATGTTTCCTTGACCGACATCAATGAAATGTACGATTGTGCCCATTATTCCATATCTTTCAGTTTTACAACGGCGGCGAAGAAGCTCTCTGCATAATGATTAGCCTTCTGGCGAACGTAGTTGGGCAGGATATAAGCCAGAACCAGTGTACCTATAGCGATGGCCGTGGAAACGATGGCCCAGAAAATGGAGCCATCGTACCGCCCATAGTTAATCCAGCATCCGATGAGACTGACCAAAGCGAGAGAGAGCCAGATATATTGGAACCCTGTAAAGTTACGGGCGAATCCGTAATCTTTGTTGTGTAGATTCAATCGCTCCGCCTCTGGTGATTTCCATAAACGGTTGCGAAGCTCACTGACGGCATCATTGATAACGGCCCGGACCTCGTTGTTATCACCCTCCTCGACAGCTTGGGCGATATCGAGGTTAAGCAACTCTTTGATAGCTTGATACCAGCGCAGCTTCTGTTGTTTAGAGATCGACTTATCGTCCGGATGGAGAAACTGATTCGTCGGGGAGTCATGGGGCCAGTCGGGCCACATCCTTTCCTGCAAGCGATTACCGAATGCCGAAGCAACGTGAGACGCCAATACCGCGAGGACAGCGGCGAGTCCAACACCCGATAGCAGGAAATTAAGCGGTCCAAGAAACGAAATACCGAAAGCACCAGCGATAGGAAACAAGGGAAGGACGGATAGTACGGCAGGGATAAACCGAGCCTTTCTCTCGTATGGGTCACTCAGGTTGAAGTAACGAAGCCAACTCTTCGTCATTGCGTTGTCCTTGTCAAAGGGGATGTTCTCTCAGGTGTTCTCACGTAGTATCCAATGCTTTCGGGTTGCCCTACTATCATCATCGTGGCCGGATAGCCATCCGCTTGCATTAGATCTTCGAGCCATGCGAGAACTTTGAGATCGTCGTTGCCAAGGGTCGTATCGACACCGTCCGGGTGAGAGTGCCATTCCCCAATGTACTCTATCATCCCATGTACTTTCTGAGTGAGTGCTTCAACTTTCTCAAAAAGCCCCTCGGATCCCCTGATGTACAACGTAGGCCATTCTTCGCTATCGGGTGGGGAGGGTAACGCATCAACGATATAAACGATGCGTCTTTCCATATCGAAGGAGCCCAATAGAACGCCACCTGTTTCGTTGGGAAGTTTGGATTGGCGTAGAGTAGAGAGTTTCTTGAGCAATGCATCGTCGGTGAGGACTGTCCAACTGTTGATCTGTTTTCGCACCACGGGGGACGGGGACACATTGACTCGTTGGACGACGCCATCGTCACTTGAGCGCCAAATCGCCACCGTCGCATCGGTACCACGGATGACATTGCCTATCGCTCGCCCTCCCTGGCTCGCATGGAGAGCCACCATGTGCTGAGGCAGTCTGCTAGTAATATCACGGCAGGATTGCGCATAGCGATACTGCCGGTCCACATGATCTAGGTGTCCCGATAAGCAGTGGTCGTTCAGAACGGCTCTATAGTACTGCATTTCAAGGGCATCAAGAGTAATGTCTCGTTCCTTGTCTTCCGCGAGCAGGACGAGATCTCGCCCAGATGGGGTCAAGAAGAGCGAGATTCGGCGTGCCGCGCTCTCAGTGTCCCGAGCAAGCATCCTTGCGACGCTCACCGATGTCGACATGTCCAAGATCACATCGGCATCAGCAAGGGCCTTAGACAACTTTTGAGCCTGGTTCTCAGGATAAAGTACGTTTACTGGCAGTGCGCTGAACAGATTGACACCCTTCACGATGGTGTTGGCTGATAACGCGACAGCCTCTGCTTTATTCCACCCCACATAGTTCCCGTCGAGCGCGTGTCTCACTACGTTATGGGGCATCAGAAAATCGTGATCGACCAGCGTCCATGTTCCAAACCCGGATCGAGCGAGATTCATGACGACTTGGGAACCGAGTGCTCCTAACCCGACTGTGACGAGACTCATCTCGTCCGCGTGATCTTCACCGTTGAGCCTAGCTGCCATCAAGCGATCGACATCATGCGCTACGTTGAGCACATCGACACCCACGGTCTCACCATCCTTGGAGGTGTCCGGCTCTAGAAGAAGACCGACTTGATTTTCTTGCAAATCCCAAAGGCCGATTTTGATACCGAGTTGGCGAATCTGTAGGCCACCACCACTTTTGTTCTCTTCGGTGTCAAACAGGAAAAACGCCCACATATCAACAACCTCAATCGTGCCGTCGTCATGCCGCTTCTTGGGAAACAGGATGACGAGAAGAAGTTGGGCATCGAGAACAGACCTGTCGCGAGTATGCCAGACCCGGAGACGCTCCCTTAGATCAGCAAGGAGATCGAATTTCGCAAGTGCCGTAACGGAGGCGAGGTCCGCAAGTGTCGTCGGCCTTCGATGAATAGCTCCGTGAGTCTGCGGTTCACAATAATGTACGCTGGCTACTATATCTACGGACTCGTCTTGTAGCTGACCTGTCTTCGCGACCAAAAAAGGCTTCTTGCCATTTACTGGCCTCACCTGTTCTATGAACAGAGGGACCGAGTCACACTCCCTGAGCTGAGAGGGCGGTGGTAATACAATATGTCCGAGATAGTCCACGAGAAGTGGCTCTAGGGGTTGGTCGTCCTGATGGAGTTTCCCTTGTCCAGTTAAGGCGAGCCACCTACGGATGTCGTGAACAAATTTTGGTGACGTCCAGCAACGCTTGAGATCCTCGTACGATCCTTCGTACAAACAGAGGTTGCGAGGGTACTCTTGCAGGTGCAGGTTGAGGTGCGGAACTAGCGGGAAGTCTTCGCGCAGAGCATGGATGATCGGGACTATATCATCGGACTTGCAAAACGAGGCGGATATGCGTTCGATGGCCCTAATCGGGTAGTGTTGAACTTGCGCGACTTCTACGTCGACGTCAAACACGACGACCTCGACTTCACCTATCCTCCGGCATTCGACGAGCGTGGCAAACTCAATGCGCTTGGCTGATAGACTGAGCGCGAGATCGCGTGCTTTTAAAACATCAAGCTCGCTAGGCTCGACGCGATCTCCGCAGACGTCGAAGTAGCTCGGCTTCAACTGCGCCAACCTGCCCGCGGTGCACGCTGGGACGTGGCCACAACGCCCGCGCTAAGTGTGCCCTTTTTCAGTGTCGCTTTGTTGTTCCCGATCTCTATTACGACTGGTTTCGGCGCTTTGTCCATCGTGACGACGAACTGTCCTCCAAGAGTGCTGACTACATCCTTATAGTAGCGCGCGGCCTGTCGATGTGGTGGCTGCGGGTCGTTATCCTCGTCGCTGCCTGCTAAGGGAATAGGATTGCTTGTAGAAACAGCAATTGCTCCATCCTGCCCTTTCTTTTCGTACAACTGTGCCACTTTGGGGACGGGTGTCGTCTTGTCTTTTCCCTTCTCGGGGCCTATAGAAAGATAGCTGCAGTGATGAGGTAGCTTGACGATGTCCCACTCTAGGCGTGAGGTGTTCTGCTTTGACTCTGTGATTTCGACGATCTGGGTAAGCACCTCGTGAGTAGAATCAGCCAACAGCAACGCCTTGGTCCGAACGCTGTTGACCTCGAAAGTCACTTGTAGCACGAGCGAGTCCTCGTTCCTATCCTCGACTGTGTTATCATCCTGGCGGACGGCAAATGGGGAATGAACGAAGAACTCGGCTTGGTGTTTTTGCAAGGAAAACTCAGGCGCTAGTTCTCCCGCGCTCGTGATCAAGTGAAGCCTTTCGTCGAGCTTGATGCCGTTCTTCTCACACCATTCCTCCAGCCTTTCAGGACGGGAGAAGACACGGATCCCTTTCCCTTCCCGGAATCGAAATCGAGCTTCCCTCTGCAGAATACGGGCCTCGTCATCGTCAGGGTTCGACTCTGTGATGAGTGCAGCGGGTACCCACATCACGTTCATTTTTATGCGACCTCCATTCTGGTGCTTTTGGGCATATTCGAGGTGAAAGAAGTCGGTCGCCCCCTTGAAGTGGTCTTTGTCTAGGTGGCTAAACGCTACGACATCGAAGTAGTCACGACCCTTCTCCTTGAGGTCAGCCCGGAGTAATTTCGGGAGGTCGCACCTTCGGTCGTCATCGTCGTCTGCGTCCCTAGTATCAGCGAAGTCGATGAGGGCCGTACTGCCGCAATCTAGTTCAATCCGACAGCAGTCAGCATTTCCTAGAGAGAACAAGGTCATTGTATGCATTTTAATCTAACCTCCTATGGCGTCAGCTTTGGCGACACCTGTTTCAAATGATTTGTACAAATCCACAGGCATCAGCCTGGGTGCTGCTAGTTTGCAGAAAGAGGAAAGTTGCCTTTTCAATTCTGCGAGCACGAGCTTGTCCTCATCCGCTTCCTCAGTGGTAATCACGTTGGCACGAATGGCGAGCTCGAAGAGCCCTAGGGTGTTTAGGATATGCCCCGTGCCTAGACGAGCTTTGACGAGCTGCAGGAACTTGTGTTGCTCGTCCGACGCGACATACCAGCCTTGGACTTCCGCCATAGCTAAGCAAGCGGCCTCGCCCCTACCGATCACATGCGTGTGCTCGGCGTAGAGCACGAGTTCGTCAGTACTGGTGAATGCCCGCCGCCGGATATGATCTGCGTCGAAGGCACGGGCAAGTGCCCGCGAGTAGTCTGGAACTCTGATTTCGGCTTCGACTTCCAGAGGCACGACGAATTCGTAACTGGCCAGCGCACCGAGCAAGTCGAGCCGGTCAATATGTATTAGGTTGATGAGTACGTTAGCATCGGTCACAACCACATATATTGGATTAAGAGCGCTCATCAGTTACTCCCGAGTAAACGAACCTCGACACCCTCGTCATCGTCGAGGCCTAGGGCAGAAATGGCTTGATCTACCTCCTCAGCGTCGACACCGACCAGGGTTACGACCTCGTGAAGTTTCATCCGAGAGATTTTTTCGCGGCGCAATGCCTCTAGAGCTAGACTTAGGAAACGGTCACGGAACTCGTTACGCTGTTGGTGGTTTGGCTCAGGGATCCCTAGGAGTTGCTCCAACTCGCGGCCTCTTGCCCAATCCTGTTTTAGCAAGATATCGAGTTCCTGGGCTGTGATAAGTCGTGTGCTCTTCAATCGGTAGCAGGCCGCAGTCCTGCTGACGCCAAAGTGGTGTGCCATCTGGACCACGTCGTAGATCTGTATTTCTTGGCTCCCAGGGGCAGAGCGTGTCCGAGCTCGGATGGGTGCCTCTTCGTCGAACACCTCGATCTCCCTCCTGCTCGGCCACCCCTTGCCAGAGGCATGGATGAACTGGAACACCGCATCGGCTGGCATCAGGAAACTCGCGGCGAAGGAGTTAGCACGGACCTCGCACAATTCGTCTCGGTCCTGCCCACGGCTGACGAGGCCCCGTTGGTCGCGGTCCACAAGCACATGACAGTATTCATGTGCATACGAGAAGCGACGGCGTAAGATGTGATGCTCCCGGTTCGTCACAACTAGGAAGCCGATCTCGGGCTCGATGAGCGTCAAGCCCGAGATGTCCTCAGGAAGGCTGACTTGGGCCGTGCGAACCCCCTGAGCCTTGAGTATTTCGGCGATGTCCGGCAGTGAAGTAAGGCCTAGACTGAGGCGCTTGCGCTCTTCAAGGGCAACGCGTTCACCCTGTTGTATAGCTTCCCAAGTAGTGAGAGGCTGCGGCAGCGGGTAGGAGGCAACCGTGGCAAGGTCGCGGTCGATGTCGAGTAGTCGCTCAAGCTTGGTCAACTCCCGACCTAGGTCCGTACTCCGGCGTAGGGCCTCAAACACCTCCTCTTGGCTCAGAAGTTCCGGATGAAGACGAAAGAGCACGACGAGAACATCCTCCTTGGCGGGGTTCTCGTCCGCCACGAAGCTCTGCAGATCCCTACCGAACAGGTAAGCAAGTCGAGACAGCTCGATACCTGTAACCGTACGGTTGCCGAGTTCCATCTGCGTCACAGTGGAGCGCGAAACTCCGAGGTGATGTGCAACGTCGTCTCGGGTCATGGTGCTGGCCTCTCGGGCGTGCCTAAGCCTCTGCCCCAATTCCTTTTCGTCGATTGCCATATCGTCGCCTCCTTAACTTATGCTTGCGACGGTGCGTCGCGTGCCTTTGCACTCTAATCAACCGATCCTAGCCGCAAGACATAATCTTGATGAAGAAATTAGGAATTCAAAATCGATTTGTCAAATTATGGCTATAGTCGTTAGGATTTCTATATCTGCTCTGTGAAGCTTGAACTGATGCCTGACGCAGACGGCCCTTAGGGGTTTCTATGGCGAATGGGATTGAGAATCCGGTGCAAACAGTCCTCCAAACCTCGTCTCCAGATTAACGAACTCGTCGTTATAGAGCCGGATATGCTCGGTCTACGCCTGCTCTTTCTCAGTGGGTTCGCCGGGTTGGGGCCACACTCGCCTAGAGTATGAACGTGTCTTTGACGATGGCTTCCACGATAGGTATCGTGTGCCGGCAACTACGGTTAAGGGGCGCGACCATGATGTGAGAATTCGACCACGGCTTGACCAATCTCCCTAAAAGACCCTTTGTAACACCTACACCCCACCCTCCTAACCGCCGGTCTAACTAGGAAAAGAATAATGCAACCAACGCCAACCACCCCCAGCGTAAAGCAAGTCCCGCTCCTGACGGCGAGCCAGATAGCCCAGTTCAAGCGCGACGGCTTCCTCGTGCTCCCCGCCGTGCTCGACCCCGAACGCTGCCGCCGTGCTAGAGACGCAATGTGGGCCGCAATTGCAACCCACCTGCCCCGCATGAAGCGAGACGACCCCTCCACTTGGGAACCGCTCACCGAAGAAGAAAGCGCCGCGCTCAACGCGCAGCGGCCCGAGGTCGGCGGCGACCCCTATTTCGCTGGCAACGGCCACCGCTTCTACGTCCGCAACGGCGCTGAACAATTCATGCTCGACTTGGCCCCCCGAGCCTTGTGGCAAGTCGCTGAGCAATTGCTTGGTAAGGGCACGGTAGTGTGGCCTGCTGGAGAGGATGACGCTGGCATTACGACGGGTCCGTGCTTCATGTGCGACGACGCCGTGGGAGGGCTGGCCACCCACTTGGGCAAAGAGATCGAGAAGTGGCCAGAGAATGGCTCCTTCACCACCGAGGAAGCACTGCGCCTCCCCAAGACCGGCCCGGTATGGCTCAACGGACAAGGAACGCGCGGCTTGTATTGCACCCTGCCCAACAGCCCGTCTCCCGGTCCCGAGTACCGCGGTGCCCACTCCGACGGTGCCTGCTACGGCCGCTGGCGATTGCAAATAGCGGCTTACATCGACGACCTACCACCCAACTCCGGCGGCTTCACCGTGTGGCCGGGCAGCCACAGCCGAATCTGGCGCGATCAGTGGGATGCCTTCCTCGAAGGCGAAAAGCACACGGACAAACACTTGGCCGAACGCAAGGCCGGCGGCTACAACGACCCCGTCATCCAGCGCATCAAAGCCGATACCCAGCCCTTTGATTGCCACGGCCCCGCTGGCACCGTGGTCTTGTGGCACACCAAAATTTTGCACATGGCCGGGCAGAATCAATCCACCGACGTCATCCGCCAAGCGACCATCTACGGTTTCCTCAAAACGCCAGCATCCCTCCCCGACCCACTCGTAGTCGATAACACCAACGGCGACATCTGGCGAGATTGGTCCGACGAAGTCCGCGCCATCAATGGGTAGCGACCACCCTCAAGAGCCCAGCGGTTCGACGGCGACCGCAACACCGGAACTCGATGAGGTGCGGGCGGCATCGGAAACCGCCTGCACCCAGTAGCCACTCTCCGCGTCACAGACCGGTTTTTCACCGCGCTCCGCAGCGGCAGCGAAATCCTCGATCATCGGCAGATCGAACAGCTTCTCCTGTAGCGGCTCCACCGCAATCCTCTCCGTTCCATCGGGTAGCTCCAGAATCAGGTGATCCGCCGTCAACTCCAGCGGGTCGATCAGTATCCTGCCGCCATCGCCGTCGATCTGGGCAAAATCGTGACGCGGTGGCGAGGTCAGGATTGTCGAGTGCATGCCGATCCCTCCACCCTCGAAGCGCACGATCAGGGCGTCGGTGTCATCGACAGGCCAGTCGTGGCCGACCGCGTCAACCACAGCGCTCACCGACTGCGGCCGACCGCCGAAGTTCAACAGCACTTCGATGCGATGAGACGCCATTTCCATCAGGGCACCGCCAATGCCCGGTTCGATCCGCCAATCCCCCGCTTGCGGATCCCAGCGCCCGCTGTAATGGGTGCGCACGAAAACGACCCGGCCGATGCGGCCCGCAGCGATCAACCGCTTGGCCGCGACCACTTGTGGACAGGTGCGCCGACGGTAGGCGACCGCCAAGGTCACGCCGTGAGCCCGGCACGCAGCGATCATTTCGCGACACTCGGCGGCGTTTCTCGCCATCGGCTTCTCGCACAGTACGTGCTTTCCGTGCTCAGCCGCCAAGCAGGTGTAGTCGCAATGGGTATCGGTCGGCGTCGATACGATGACCGCCTCCACCCGGTCGTCGCGCACCAGTTCCGCTGCCGAGTTGTACGCGCGCGGGCCATTGAATCGCGCCGCGAATGCCCTGGCTGCTTCAAGGTCGCGACGGCAGACGGCGACGAGATCGGTCCGTTCCGAAGTTAGCAGGCTCGGCCCGAACGAATTCTCGGCTATGGAGCCGCAGCCAATGATGCCAAATTTCATGGTGAAATCCTTGTCCCGGCGAGGCGGAATCCCGTCTCCCCGTCTCGTGGTTCAGCGTTCAACTCCCTCGCCCATCTGCGCCGTGGCGATCAGCTCTTCCCCCTTCGTCTCCCCAAAGCCGACATTGTACTCCATGTTGAAGAGCAGCCGGTCTGCGGCAAAGCGGAAAGTCAGCAGAGGGCGGAAGGGCGTCTCGTAGAAGCAGAGCCTCGCGTTGTAGGTGCCGTCCGCGCTCCATGCGCCGCTGGCGGCGACCGGTTGAGAATGGTCACTGGCGAATGAGGTGCTGCCCTCCACCCAGGCCCCGTGGCCGATGCGGATCGGATGCTCGACGCCAGACGCGTCCTCGACGGTCATCAGCGTTTCCTCCTCGCCGAAAGCAAAGGTGACCGCCCGCAGGTTGCGCTCGTTGGACGCAAACACAAACCTACGCCCCGAATGTTTGCCAGCCAGCGCGGAGGTGGGCAACCCTTCTTGCGGCGCGAGGGACAGGCCCCTTAACCGCTCGGCCAGCGGGCCATTATCGACCGGTGGCAGGGCTTCATGCTCCATCGCCGGCAGCAGGTGATCCCAGACCAGATCGAGCACCTGCTGCATGTCGCTCACGCCAGCGGTGATGGCCACCACCGCGTCCTGGTCGGGCATGACGATGCAGTACTGGCCGAAGGCACCGTCGCCCCGGTAGGCATTGTACCGACAGCGCCAGAACTGGTAGCCGTACCCCTGGTCCCAGTCGCTGTTGGGGTCGCTGCCGTTCGCGGTCTGCAGGGCGGTGGCCTCCGCTACCCACCACTCCGGGAGCAGCCGCTGGCCATCCCACATCCCCCGCTGTAGCAGCAACTGGCCGAAGCGGGCGATATCCTCAGTGCGAATTCTCAGTCCCCAGCCGCCGACGTTGTAGCCCTCGTCATCGCTCTGCCAAGTGGCACCCTCGATCCCCAGGGGCGCGAAGAGCCGCGGTGTCAGGTAGTCGATCAGGGTCCCGCCCGTCAGCCGCTGAACCATCAAGCCGGCCATGTAGGTGGCTCCCGTGTTGTACACGAAGTGGGTCCCGGGCTTGAGGCCCACCGGCACGGCGAGAAAGGACTCAGCCCAGGTATCCCGCTCAGTTGACCAGAAGGCGTCGGCCTGCTCCTTCAGATGACCAGTGTTCATGCGCAGCAAATCCCGCACGCGCATGGCCGCAAGGTTTTCGTCCGGCTCGGCAGGGGCTTCCTCGGGAAAGTGGTCGAGGACCAGGTCGTCGAGGCTCATCAACCCTTCCTCGACCGCCAGACCCACCGCTGTGGAGGTGAAACTCTTGCTCAGCGAGTAGAGGCGATGGGGGCTGGCGGGGTTGTAGGGGTACCACCAGCCCTCGGCCACCACTTTCCCTCCGCGCAGCAGCATGAAGCTGTGCAGAGCATCAATCGAATCCTCGGCCGCATCGACGAAGCCGAGAATGGCCCGACTGGAGATGCCCTGAGCCTCGGGGGTGCTGCGCTCAAGGGCGGTGGCTGGCTGGTTGGCGTAAAGCATCAGCATAAACAGCAGGAGAACGGCGCGAAACATAAGCGAAGTCCTAAGAAAGA
Source organism: Candidatus Latescibacterota bacterium (assembly GCA_022825185.1). Next base: position 25,865 of record JAJDYK010000164.1, read on the forward strand.
GTTGGTGGTCTATAGAAAATGGATAGGAATTAAAAACAGGCATTTGAACCTTGGTCAACCCCTATGGGAGAGCGGGCGGATCTAACCTCAGCCGTAGGCCCCTTTCTCGTGGCGGCCTAGCAAGCGCTGCAGACGCGGCGAGGCACCCTCCATCACGTGCGGCGGCATGCGATAGTCGATAAAGGGATAGAAGCGCTGGGAGATAAAGCGCTTGCTGTACGTGACACCGGCCATAAAGCGCGTGCGGTCCGAGGCATTGGGAGCCCCCCGGTGCCAGATCTGGTTGTTGAACATATAAGCGTCGCCAGCCCGGGCAAACAAAGAGACTGGTCCAGTCCCGCAAAAGGTGGGCTTGTCTTGCTCGGCGGGCCCGCGACCGGCGCGGTGACTGCCGGGCACGACTTGCGTGGGGCCGTATTCAATGCTTTCGACATCGCTGACCGGGGTGAAAATTTGCAGCACAAAGCAGGGCATGGTAATGCGCGGGTCGTGCTGTTCCACCGCATCGGGCAGGGGAAAGTGTATCAAGTCGTCGAGGTGCCAGCCGCCGGGACCGTCGGGCACTTTGCTGGAGTCGGGTTCGGTGTACAGGGCGTTTTGCGACATGAGGTGGCAGTTGTCGCCCAGAATGGCTTCGGCCAAGCTGGCAAACGGCTCGCGAACTACCAAGTCGCGGAATGCCTCACTATATTCGAACATGCGCATGAGGCTGATGCCGCGGATGTGGTCGCCTGCTTCGTCGTTCAGGATGCGAGGGTCTGCGACTTTGCGCGCCATGGCCTCGCGCAGGGCCTCGACCTCGCCGGCTGCGAGGACGGGCCCCAAGTGACAGTAGCCGTCGCGGTTGAATTGCTCAATGATGCGCTGGGTTTCTTCCGGCGAGTATGGCTGGCCTGCTGCAATGGAACTAGACATGAGATTTAGCTGGTCAAGAAGGTGGACAGGTCGGCTGCAAAATAGGGCACGGCCTTGCCAACGCCAAATCAACCCAAGGCTAGGGCCGAGTTTTGCGTCAAATGCCGCTGTAAAGGAGGCTCCTATGAAAGGACGAGTCGCATGGCTATTAGCCGTCATCTGCCTAACGGGCAATGTCGCCGGGGTCTCGGGACAAGAAATCGACGTGCACCTATCTAAAATCGACTCGGGAGTGGCTTGGGTTAGTTCTTACTGGGGCTACAACGCCCCCAAACTGGTGTACGATGGCGAGAGCTATTACACGGTTGCCCTGTGGGGACCGGAGCAAGCCACCGCACAGGGGGCGCTCTACCAATTGCGCGACGGGCAGTGGCACCGAGGCTACGAGTGGGACGGCTTGAACTACCAGCCGGGCATGGTATTACTCGACGAGCAACGGCGGCTGCTCCTGATCTATCCAAAGATCAACCAAAAGCCGGTCATTCTGCGGGCCACAGCACCGGGGCAGATCGACCAGTTTGAGCAACTCGAAGTGCCGGACGCCATTGGCAAGGCCGGGTACATGGGCGCTGGCATTTACGACGAGCGCCTAGTCATCGGTTATATCGGCGATCCGGCGACCTATACCTTCAAGACGGCCACGCTCGATTTGCGCACCGGCACTTGGGACGGCCCCTACGTCCTCGCGCCCGCGCAAAGGACACAGGTGCCGTGGACGACTTGGCTCTACCCGGTCATTCAGCCAGATGAGACGGGTTATCACTTGCTAGTAAGCAATCAGCCCGACCCCAGAGCGCTCTACAACCGCATCCTCTACATGCACTTGCCCTACGGCGACCCCGGTCCGGTCGCGCCCGAGGTCGTGGTCGAGATCGCGCCCGAAGGCGATTTTATCGCTTTCGGCGAAGCCATGTGGCGCGACCCAGATGGCTACATGTACATCACCGGCCAGTACCAATCCCCCGGCCAAGCCAATCAACTGTTCGTCTTTGTCCGCGACCCGCATACGGGCGCGTGGACCCGCCAAGCGCTGAGCAATGCGCAGGTGGCTGCGGCCTATCAAAGACCCGGTGGAAACCGTGCCGTGTGGGTAGCCAGCACGTACGGGGCCGACTTGCGGCTCTATCGATCAGACGATCGCGGAGGTAGCTGGCAGGAGGAGCCGCTGGTCGATTTGGCCAACTACGGCCTAGTCTCCAGTTTCTTCCTCCACGGCATTTCCCCGGCCAGCGGCAGCCTGATGCCGAGCGTACCCACTGCGGTATTCAGCGCCGGGCCTCATCCCAACTACGAGTTGTGGTTCGTCCAGTTCGACATTGCCGAGTTGGCAATGGCTACCGCAATAGAGGAGGTAGAATCGCTGGACGCGACCGGTGTACCGATTCTGGTCGCCAATGCACCCAATCCCTTCAACAATTCAACCCAGATACGCTTTTGGCTGCCCGCGGCGGGGCCAGTCGATCTAGCGGTGTACAATCTCCAAGGCCAGCACATCGGACAGATAAGCAAGGGCCACCGGGAGGCCGGCTGGCATACCATTACTTGGACAGCCGGCGATCTAGCGACCGGGGTGTACCTGTATCGCTTGCAGGCCGGTGGAGCGGAGGTCGCGCGCAAGTTGGCAGTGATCCGTTAGCGCGACCGGACCGCTCCTGCGGACTATTGCGACCAGATGTAGCCTCTGCAGATCCATCTCCACTGGACATTCTCCTTGCGTCTCAATTAGATGTTACTACAATAGTAATAACAACAGGAGGCATTTCATGGTCGAACTCAAAGTCCGTAAACTCGGCAACTCGCTCGGCGTCGTCCTCCCCAAAGAGGTCGTCAACCGGCTGCGCACCAAAGACGGGGATCCTCTATTCCTGATTGAGGGGCCGGACGGCAGCTATCAGATGACGCCCTACGATCCCACCTTTGCCAAGAAGCTGGCAAAGGCCGAAGACATCATCGACCGCTATCGCAACACGCTCCACGTTCTGGCTCAGTGACGGAACCGGTTTGGATTGACGCACGCGACGCGCTGATGCTGCACGACCGGTTGCTCGCGCTGCACGGCGGCGCAGCCGGGGTGCGCGACGACGGCTTGTTGCAATCGGCTCTGGCCCGGCCTCAGCAACACTACGCCTATGCGGATACGCCCGATCTCATCGAAATGGCGACCGCCTATACAGCGGGCATCGTGCGCAACCATCCTTTCGTCGATGGCAACAAGCGCACCGGCTTTGTAGTCGGAATCCTGTTTTTGGAGTTGAATGGCTATCGCTTCACCGCCACTCAAGAAAGCGCGGCTCAAGCCGTCATCGCGCTGGCGGCCGGGACACTTGATGAAGCGGGCTACACGTCTTTCCTGCGTGAGAACACCGAAGCGACGGGCGAAGGGCAATGAGCAGCGCATCCACCGCTTAAATGCAGCCTATTGCGCCACCTCTCCGCCCACTATATCTTGCCCTACCATGAATTTACGCCTCAGCATCGTCGCCCAGAGCTTTTTGCCCCTCTGTAAAGCGCATCTCCTCGCATGAACAAAGTAGAAATCCCGCCGCCCGAAGGCGTCTTCGCCCAGCCTTGGTCGCTAAAGAAACTCTTCGGTATGCTCGCCGTCTTCGGCCCGGCGGCCATCGTCGCCTCAGTCGCCATCGGGGCCGGTGAGACCATCGTCGTGGTGCGGGCCGGTGCTTGGGCAGGCTATGGCTTGTTGTGGATGGTCTTGCTCAGTTGCTTGGTCAAGGGCGTCTTCTTCACCTACCTGATCGGCCGCTACACAGCCGTCAGCGGCGAGTTGATCGGCCACCGCCTCGTGCGCCTGCCCGGGCCGCGCGGCTGGCTGCTGTTGACCATCTTGCTCTTTGAAATGATCGGCGCGCCCCTAGCTTGGGTACCCGTCTCCAAACCCTGCGGCGACCTCTTTCACTTCTTGCTGCGCGACATGCTGCCCGCTGGCGAGGAAGAAGTCTTCTGGGAAAACGCCATAACCTCGGCCTTTATTGCCTTGGCGCTGTTCTTTGGCATCCGCCTGTCCTTTGAACGCCTCGAAAAGCAACAGCTCCTCATCTGCGGGATCCTAGTCACGGGCACCATCGCCGGCACCCTCATCGTGCGTCCAGACTTTATCGCAGCGCTTGTCGGGACCTTCCGCTTTGGCGACCTACCGCCCTTCCCAGAGTGGGCACCCGAGGACACCGTCGCGCATCCGCTGCTGACATTGGGCACCACCTTTGGCTACGTCGGCGGCTCGGTCATTGGCTACATCGCCTACGCCAACTGGGTCGGCCTACACAAGTGGGGGCTGACCGGCCATCAAGACATCGAGGCCATCCGCGACCGCGCCGGCCGCAGCGAGAGCATCGACTACCTACCCGACGATCCCCAGCAAATCCACCACCTGCGGCAACGCGTGGCACCGCTGCGCTGGGACGTGGGGCTGGGAGCGCTGGTCCTCTTCATCGTCACTGGGGCCTTTATGATTTCCGGGGCGGCCGTGCTCTTCCCGCTCGAAACCCGCTTCGAGGGCTGGAACTTGCTGACGCATCAAGCCCACGTCTGGCGGCAGATTCATCCGAGTTTGGTGTGGATTTACTACGTCTGTATCCTCGCCGCGCTGTGGGGCACCCTGCAAGCCCTGCCCGAAATCTACGCCCGCGTGGCGCAAGAGTTTCTCGCCGCCCGCTGGCCCGACCGCACTTGGGAGTACCAGGCCATCAAGCGCGTCATCTGCCTCTACATCTTCGCCACCACCATGCTCATCGTCTGGAACAACATCCCCTTCGACATCCTGACCCAGATCGCCGGCTTCCTCATCGCCAATCTGGCCATTGCCATAATGATGGTGGCAGCCATCTATCTCAACTTCAAGCTACCCGCCTCCTACCGCACCCGCGCCTGGGTCCTCATCGGCGCAATACTCTCGACCGTGGTCCTGATCGCCTCCTCCGCCGTCAGCGGTTGGGGACTGCTGGGAAAATTGGCGGGCTGACAGGCGGCAGCGACACTGTTCATTCGCGCTTATCTCTCAATGAAAACCAAAATTAAGAAAAACTACCCATACCAAGCCGCCGGTCGGACGTGGTCTGTGCCAGAACTACGACTGGTCTCACTGCCCGATGGCACCGCCGCCATTTCTGAAGAGGAAATCCACCGGATTCACCGGGCGATCGCGAACGAAATCTGCGGCAACAACGCCAGTCTATCTATGGCAGAATTGGAATTCCTCTGTGACGTAACGGGTACCACCTTCTCGGATGTGACGGACTGGCTACAAATCCACCGCGTCAAGCTCGACAGCTAACTCACACCCCGGCCCAAGCGGCAATCTTCGGCAGCGAGCCATTCCGCATACGGACGCGGCATAGGGCTAGGCAAGCCCATGCCGTGCTCCTCGCGCCAGCGCAAGAGCGGGTGCTCGCGTTCTGCTTGCGGCAAATCCACGCGCTGACCACGCGCGCCCGACTCGAAAATCCCCATCAAAATTTCCAGCACGTGGCGGCCAGCCTCGCCCGAGCACTCGTGCGCACGGCCCTCATCGAGCGCCTGCACGTACTCATCGGCGAACTGGTAATCCTCCACAGCAGCCGGGCCCGCTGGGTCGTAGTGCTCGGGCACTATGGGGGCGAGCGGCTGCCACTCGGATTGGCCAGGGGCAAAGTGCGGCGTCGATAAAAACCACGGGGCACCGCTCTTCCAGTAGAGCCGCCCCTCGGTGCCGTAGATCTCGATCATATAGGCCGTTGAATCCACCTTGGGAAAGCGGTGCTGCAAGAGAGTTCCCGAAATCCCACATTCAAAGGCGAGGGCCGCGGTCACGTGCTCGCCGGCGATGTAGCCCATGCCGCTCGGCGACGGCACCACATCCTCGGGAGTGATCGGACGACCATCGGTCAGAGCCACGGCTTGCACACTCCGCACCGGCCCAACCACGCCGAGCATGGCATTGAGCGAGTGCGTGGCGATATTCATCAGGCCGTAGCCGCCGTAGTAGCCCTTGCCGCTGCCCTGCACATAGCGCAAGTCGCCGATCCGGCCCTCGGCAATCGCCGCCTTGACCGCTTGCAGCGCGCCGCCGCTGCGCCCTTGGTGATGCACGGCCACTTGCACCCCTTGCTCCTCGGCTTTGGCCAACACCGCGTCGGCCTCGATCAAGGTCGTGCAAATCGGCTTTTCAATGTCGATGTGAACTCCGTGCTCCAGCACCCGCATAGCGAGCGGATAGTGGAACTCAGTGCCCGTGGGAATGGCGACAATGTCTGGAGCCTCGGCCTCGATCATCCGGTCCAGATCGTCGTAACGAGCCGCAACCCCCAGCTCGTCGCCAAGTTCCGCCAGCCGCTCGGGCACGAGGTCGCACAATGCCACAACCTCAGTGCGGGGATGCTGATGATACGCGCGGCCCGCAGCCGTGCCTCGGCCGCGGCAGCCCAAAATAGCGGCTCGGTATTGTTGCATGGTGCAATCTCCTTGCGACGCCAATGCTGGCGTTACTTTTGATCGATTAACTCGGCCTTTTTCCAATACGCAACAAAGTGCCGGCGCAGCCATGCCAGCGGCGCAAAGCGCAGCGCATTAAAGCCCCCCCAAGACCAGCGTACCGGCCACTCTTCCCGACCGGTGAGCCGTTGGAATAGCCGTTTGCGCTCCGCGACCGCCAGTTCCACCTCGGCACTGAGCCGCGCCAATTGATGATCGTACGTCCCCTCCATGAGCATGCGGGCGTGCCGCGCGACCTTTTCCGGCTCCAGCACCGCCACCCGCGGACACACCATACCAGCCTCGCGCCGCACAAAGGCGCGGATTTGCGCCGACGGCAAAGTGCCCTGATGCGCAATAGCTTGCCGGGCAATCGAGACCGGATTCAGCGCCCCGTACGTGCGGCAGATCAGCGGGCGCACCGGATAGATAGTACAGCTATGGTCCTCACCGAGGAAGGGACAGCGGCGCGGCCGCTCCTCGGTAAAGTTCAGCAACTCCTGGCGACGCTGCGGGGAAAAGTGCTGCTCCACATAGGCGACGATGTGGACGTATTCGGCTCGGTAGAGCGGGAACATGGTGGCGTAATAGTTGTCGAACTCCTCGTCCGTGAGCCAGCAGCAATCGCCCGTACCCGCGCACCGCGTCGCCGGAACTTGATCGTAGAGTACTTCTAGCTCGCGCATACGTCCTCCCGTTATAAGCTAGCGCACCTTTGCTATCAACGCCGCGGCCCGCTGCCGTATCAGCACCTCGCTCGCCGGCGCAATCATCTGCACGCTCGGATAAACCTTGTAGGCTTGGTCGATCTCGTAGCCGCCGCGCACGTACTCATCAGCCGTGGGCACATAACCGATGCAGCCATTGGCAAAGCCGCACAAGACGGCTGGCCCATGCGCGGCCTCCAAATCGAGCTGATAGCGGGCGAATATTTCCCCTTCCATCCCCAAAAGAACCAACTCGCCTAACGCCAATGCCTGCATCTCAAAGGACTGCACCCGAGCGCGCTCCGCACCAGCCTGCGCCCATTTGCACATGGCCACAGCCCATTCGAGCTGCGCTTTGGACACCTCGCTGCCCCGTGCCAAACGCGCCCGCAGGTGCCCTTTGAGTTGCTCGACCTCAGCGCGCCAGCGCGATGGCGGAGGCTGCAGCGGCAAATCCAACCGCTCGTGCGCCCAGCTTATCGCTGAAGCGTCCAAGGGCACAGCCGCATCCCGCCCCTCCAGCACGGCCCGACCCAACTCCTGCCCCAACTCCTCGACATCGGCAACCGAGCCGTTGGCGATCCGCGGATTGACATCGCCGCAGGCCCCGTTGACAAAGAGAGCCTCATCGCCGGTCTGCTCCTCGATGTGGCGCGCTGCCGCACCGGCAAAGTCGCTGCTGATCTGGAGGTTGTCCTGGCCCAAGACCACCGGATGACAGGCGTGATTGAAGAGCGTTGCCCCCGTGCCATCGGCAGCGACAAAGCGCAGCACGTGTGCGTAGGGCACGACCGGACCGGCGGGATTTTGCCCGATCCGCGTACCCTGCGGATGCGGCTCGCGGCGATTGATGCCGATCTGCACCTCGGGACGCGCATAGTACAAACGGCCCGGTCGGCTGTCGGCGGCAGCAGCTACCACCACCTCCACCACGGCGTCCGCAACTTGCTCCAAGTAGCGGCTGTCGATGCGCCCCATTCCCCGGAAGGGGAAAGTCAGCGGGCCGGCGTGGGTGTGGGAGGCGCAGACCATGATGGCCGCCCCTTCAATGCCAGTAGCGCGCGCTACTTTCTTCCGAATCCCCCGCACAACATCCGCATCTAACCCCACCAAATCGACGGCGACAAGAGCGATCCGCGCCGCACCTTGGCCGCAGAAAAGGGCCTTGGCCATGAGGCGGTCGCGGATGTGCATGGCCCCGGACCGCCGTCCCCAGTACCCGCCCATTGCGATGCCAACCGGCGGCGTGATGTCAGCGGTTGCCGCGCCAAAGTGCAAAGTCACGGCGGCCTCTCTCTCCAGTTGGCGGGCAGGACGACGAGCGTTGTGCCCGGGCCGCAGGCATTGTACAACGCGCGCAAATCAGCAACTCCAATTTGCAGCCCCATAGCATCTGGGCGGTGCCACGCCGGACTGGCGTAGATCAGCAATCCGCTCGCGAAATACAAGGCACTGGCAGCCGGGGCATCGGCAACCAAGTTCTGCTCCCAGTCGAAAGGGCTTGGCACTAAGCTCTGCCAAGGACTACTGGGTCGATAGCGTCGCAACCGGGCCGCAAGCGAGGATTGCACTGGCGGCTTCTCTCCGAGGGAGTCAGCCGCGAGCGGCACGCGCCGCAAGAGCGCCTTCTCGTGCATCAGCCGCAACTCGCCTTCACCCCGATCCACCAGCAAGTACGGCGCGTCCGCTTCTATGGCCTGCAACCAAGCCCGCAGCGCGGCGTTGACATAGGCCAAGTCCTCAGCCGACGCTGCGCTCGCGCCACACGCCAAGGCCCATAACAACGCTAGGCGTTTCATCAGTAGATAAAAACCGGCCAGCCGATTTCGACGGCTTCGTACAGGTACTCCAAGTCCTCGCTGCCCACCCGGACGCAGCCGTGAGTAATACTCTTGCCCAAGTTGATTTCAAAGAGCGTACCGTGAATCATAAAATCCTTGAGGAAGTACAATGCGTACGCGCCCAAGACCCCGCGTTGGAATCGCCTCGGGTCCTCGGCAAAAATGGGAATTTCCTCGTCGTTTTCGATAAAGTACCAAGTCGGCCGAATCCACAGGGGATCGGCTACCTTGCGGCGGATGGCGAAGCGGCCTTTGGGGGTGTCGAACGTCCAGCTATGCCACCGCTTGACCCCTTCGAGCTTGCGACCGCTGCCCGTTGCACAAGCGGCTTGGCGCAACACCTGCTCCCCATCGCGGAGCAGGATTAGATTGTCTTGGGTATTGATGACGATGTAGGGCGTAGTTAGGTCGTGGCGCTCAACAGCTTGCACCAGTTGCTGATGCTCTAACCAGAGCGCGGACGCACGCGCGGCGGGTGCCCCCCACAGCAGTGCTAAAAAAAATAAAGCGACCGGGAGTAATTCCCGGCCGCCTGTGATTGAAGCTTGCAAGGGCGCACGCTCAGAAGCGCTCGTACCAAGGGCGCATCTCCTCGACCAGTGCGTGGTATCTATCCACAGCCACTATCACGCCGTCGGCGACCTCGGTAGCCTTCAGATCCGCGCTTCCGGCGAGGGACTCAGCATCGGAGAAATCCTCGCTGTCCAGTGCGGCTGCGGCCGCGTCCATATCGGCTTCGGCCGCACTTAACTCGGCTCGCAGGGCCTCAATATCGGCTTCCGTGCCCTTGCCGGACGGCGCTTCTTCTAGGCTGGTATATGCGGCCGTGATCGCGTCGTGGGCCGCGGCAATCACGGCTTCGGCCGACTCCCGCTGGCGTTTCTTTTCAGCCTGCGCAGCCGACTCGGCCTGCGTGGCTTTGGTCTTGGCATCGGCGATTTGCGCCCGCGCCTGCTCAAAGTCCTTGAAGAGGAAAAATCGCTCGTCTTCGGTTTTGGTCGTTGTTTCGGCTTCGCTGTACGCGCGCTGCGCGGCCGAGTATTCGCTGGCGGCAAAGCGCTCGGCGTCGGCGTCCCGGGCTGTGTCAAGGGCTTGCTTAGCTGCGTCGAGCTCGGCTGTGGGAGGGTCGTCACAGCCCGCCAAAACCGCGACGGCGAAAAACAGCGATATTGCCCGCATTTTCATGGTTCACCTTCCTGAGTTTGAACGTTCTGTGCTTCCCTATATAATCAGAGACAATCTAAAGGGAAGTACAAGGTATTGTCAAGCGCAAACAGGGCGCGGCAGCGCGGCGGTGCGCCCTTCAAAATTTCGCATTTTCGTCGTCGTCCGGCGCAAAATCATCGTCTTCTTCCCCAGGCACTTCGTAAATCCACCCGCAATTTGGACACAAGGGATATTCCGCATCCTCCCGGCGCACTTGGCACTGGGGGCACCGCTGGCCAAAAGGCGACCAGAACTTCAGCACCACGACGATCAGCAGCAGTATGGCCAACAAGGTGTAGAGCATCTGCGACCTCAGCGGCCCCGCTTGGCCGCTTGGAGCTTGCGCAATTGGCGACGGCGACCCCAGCGGCTGCGCTTGATGCGCCGGCCCAACGGCGGCCGCAGTGACCCGTCGGCGACCAGTTCGTCGAGCACTTGATTGAGCTGGTCTGGACGATTGGTAATGATTCCCTGCACCCCCATCGTCGCCAAATCGCGCATGGCAATATCCTCGTCAACGGTCCAAGCCCAGACCGCAATGCCTCGCTGGCGCATCTCTTCGAGGAAGGGCGGGGTCAGCGCCGCGTACCACATCGCCAGCGCATTGGCCCCCACTTGCAGCACTTGGCGCACGAGGCGGCGGGCGCGCACCCGCGAAGGCGTGGTCGGCAACTGACCGACCAACAGCGCCGTGGGCAGAGTCGGCGCGAGCAAATTGAGCCGTCGGACGGTTTGCGGATTGAACGCCTGCACCACGACCCGCTCGACCGCATTGGCCGCTTCAATCACCTGCAGGACGCGCTCGGCAATGCCGTCGGCTTTGATCTCTATCAGCACGAGGGCCTGATTCCGCGCCAAGTCGAGCACCTCTTCGAGCAGGGGCACGCGCTCGCCGACAAAATCAGCGCTAAACCAGCGGCCCGCATCGAATTGGCTCACTTCCTCTCCCAAAAGGTCGGCGACCAACCCGGTGCCATTGGTAGTCCGATCCAGCGCCGCGTCGTGCAGGACCACGATCTGGCCGTCGCGGGTGGCGCGCACGTCGATTTCGAGCATATCGACGCCGATCTGGAGCGCCTTTTCGCAAGCGGCCAATGTGTTCTCGGGTGCCAGCCCCGGACCGGACGCGCCGCGGTGGGCAATGCGCAGAGGGGAAATCATCTCAAGCGCCGAATTTGTCGAGTCGGCGCGCGTGGGCCAATGCGTGGGCCATCAAGCTAGTTGACGGCGCGATTCCGAGACAGCCGGCGCTGCAACCGCGCTCGGAAAATTCATCCGCGGCGTCGGCCAACGCCCACTGGCTAGCGATGACTGTGGGCACGGGGTGCCAACTGTGGCTGCGCATAATCGACGGGGTCGAGTGGTCGCCAGTGACGACGAGCACCTCGGGTTGCAGCGCGAGCAACCTCGGAATGTAGGCATCCAACTCCTCTAACAGCCGCACCTTCAACTCGAAATCGCCGTCTTCGCCCGCGCTGTCGGTCTTCTTTACGTGGACGTAGAAAAAGTCGTAGTCCGCATAGCGGCTTTCGAGCAAGGCGAATTCGGATTCGAGGTCCCAGCCAACCACTTCGACATCCATGCCCACGGCCCCGGCCACCCCGCGATACATGGGATACCCAGCAATGCCCAGCGCCTTCAGCCCGTACGCCTCGTCCATCGACACCAACTCTGGATAGCGACCGAATCCCCGTAGCAGCACCATGTTGGCCGGGTGCTCGTCAGCGAGCAAGGCAGCGGCTTGCTCTAAAAAGGCATTGGCCACTTCAACCGTGCGCTCGGCACCCGGTGCGAGGGCCGTCAGAGACTTGGGCGGCACGCCCGTCACCTGCGGATCCGAATCCGAGACTTGGTCGCCCAAACCCGCGCCGCGCAACACCACGCCAGCGCGATACTCCATCTCAGCGGCGACTTGTAACTCCACCCCGGGCACTGCGACCGCTTTTAACACTTCGCAAAGCTGGCGTCCTTTTTCTGTGGGAATGCGGCCGGCGCGCCGGTCGCACACCCGGCCCGCATCATCCACGGTGCAAAAATTGAGACGCGCCGCCACGTCGCCACGAGCGAAATCCAGCCCCAAGCCAAGAGCCGAAAGGGCACCGCGGCCGATTTGGTTCTGCCAAGGGTCGTAGCCAAAAAGAGCTAGGTGGGCCGGGCCGCTACCCGGGGTAAAGCCGGCTCCTAATGGCGAAAGCAGGCCGCAGGTACCTCCCTTAGCCAGCGCATCTAAGTTGGGCAACTGGGCCGTCTCGAGTTCGGACTTGCCCGTGGCGGGATGGGGCAACCCGCCCAAGCCATCGACGACCAACAGGACGATCTTGGCGTCGCTGTCCCGGATGCACAACTCCTTGGTGTATTGAGAACTTATGGGATTTATATACATGCCTACGCAGTATACCTTTCTATGAAGTAAGCGCTTCTAATGAAGCGCCTAATTTGGCATATCCTCCCTTCATCTCGGCACTCATCCCAGCCGAGTCAGAGGACAAGCCCCTGTGAAGGATATTGATGGCCGCGTTGAGGTCTCGGTCTAAGGTCATACCACAGGCGTAGCAACAATACACACGCTGACCCAGATCCAACTTCTCACACGGCATAGCCCCGCAGCCCGAACACTGCTGCGTCGTATGGCGGGGCGATACCTTGACGACCCACCCACCGGCACTTACAGCCTTGTAGGTCAGGCACTGCACAAAGTACCCCCATTGCTGCTCCACGATGGATCGAGCCAAGCTATGGTTCTTCACCATATTGGGAATCTGTAGGTCTTCTACCACAAATCGGCAAGCGTGATCCTGGACCAGAGCAGCGGTTATCTCCTGTATCTTGCCCCGCTCGCGCTCCGTAACACGCTGCCAGGCCTTGGCCAACAGCCGACGCTTCTTCTCCCGATTGTTAGAATTCTTCTGGGCACGAGCCAACCTGCGCTGGCGTCGCTTGAGCGTATCACGATCCACCCTGTTTTTAGGAACCTTGTAGCCATTAGACAGCGTAGCCCGGTCCTTAACACCTAAGTCGATGCCCACAGGAGGACGAACATCCAGCACCTCGGGGGCCGCCACCTCTATCACAAACTGGAGCTTGACGCGCCGAGGCGTACGGACCACGCGAACCACCTTGACTATCCCCGCCGGCAAAGCGTCTCTGAACTTGAGACGGCCGATGCCTTTCACCTGGTAGGAGTAGTACCGGCCTGACGACTTCACCTTGGCCGGGGCCGGATCTTCAAAAGAATGGATGCCAGTACGCCAGCTCTTGAAGCGAGGATAGCCGCCCCGCTTAAAAAAATGCTGGTAGGCCCGATCCAGACGCTTGAGGATAGAACGTTGCACCCGAGCAGGGAAACGACGCCAGTGAGGATCCGCGCGCCGCTGGGTCAGCTTGGCCTGTTGATGTAAATACGTGACAGTGCGCTTCTCCCGCTCCCAAGCATCACGACGCTCCGCCAAACTCTCGTTATACAGATACCGAGCTTGATCGAGAAAGTCGTCGAGATGGGTGTGCGCTGGCCTGCTCAGATAGGCTTTCCTAGTGTACGTCCGCAGCATCGCTTAACACCATTGCTTAAGTTATTAGTTATGAATATAAGCCCCGAACTTATCATATTAGTATTCTCTAGTTCGCTAGGTCCAATTCCGAGAAAACCGCCCTAAGCTACCGGCTCCCGCAAATACAAGTCCTTGAGCACCATCTGCACGGCACCGTTACCAGTATAGGTATCTGCCTCTAGCTCGAAAGCCGCACTCAGCCGGTCGCCCGGCCGCACCTGATCCGCGAGGTCTTTTTCGTTCCACCACAGCGCCGCACAACGGCGGCCCCCCACCTCCAATTCGGCCTTGAAGTGGCGACCCTTGCCGATCTGCCGCGCCCAAACGACCCGACAGTCCTCTAGGGCAAAAACCGGCCGCTGGTGGCCGTTGCCAAAAGGCTCTAGCGCGGCGAGTTGCTCCACCGTGTCCATCGTCAAATCGCCTGGTTTGAGCATCAGGTCAACGTCCAATGCAGGTTGTAGCTCCTCGGCGCTAATGTGGGTGTTGGCGTGGCCGATCAGCGCGAGGCGAAAGCGCTCAAAGGCATCGGCTTCAAGCGAAAAACCCGCGGCCGCCGGATGGCCGCCGTGCGTCTGCAAGTGCTCTTCGCAGGCGTGGATTCCTGCGCTGATGTCGTAGCCGGGGATGCTGCGCGCCGAACCGACGCAGAGGCCGTGCTCGCCGCCTTGGGTACACACAACCGCGGGGCGGGCGTATTTTTCGCACAATTTGCTGGCCAACAGGCCGACGATTCCCAAATTCCACTCCCCCAGTACTACGATGATGTGGTCCTCCACGTCCTCCTCTGGGCCAACCTGTTCCTCGACCTCCTGTATCCCCTCGCGCTGCCACGCCTGCCGCTGAGAGTTGAGCCGGTTGAGTTCGTCGGCCAACTGCGCGGCCTCCCCCTCGCTTGTCGAGCGCAAAAGCCGCAGCGCTATATCGGGCGTCTTCAGACGACCAGCGACATTGATCCGCGGCCCCAAGCGAAAACCCAAGCTGGCGGCATCGAGGGGCTGGTCTCGGTAGCTGGCCACCTGCTTGAGCGCGCGCAGCCCGAGGCGCTTGGTGTGCTGGAGGATTTGCAGGCCGCGCTGGATAAACAGGCGATTTTCTCCCAGCACAGGCACGAGATCGGCCACCGTTCCCAAGGCCACGAGGTCGAGCAATTCGTTGAGATAGCGGCGGCGCTCTTCACCGGCGAGAAAAGCTGCGCTGAGGGCCTGCACCAGCTTGAAGGTGACGCCGACGCCAGCCAAGTCCTTGAACGGATACGCGCAATCGCGGCGATTGGGATTGATGATGGCAAGGGCGCGCGGCAGTTCGGCGAGCTGTTGGTGGTGATCTACGACGACGACCTCCACGCCGCGCACCTCGGCCAACTCTAGGGCCTCGTAGGCCGAGATCCCATTGTCAACCGTGACGATGACGCGCGCACCCTTTGCTATGGCGCTCTCGACCCCAGGCGGCTTGAGACCGTATCCGTCCTTGTGGCGATCGGGCAAAAGGCAATCGCAGTCGGCCCCCACCTGTTCGAGAAAATCCATCAGCACGGCGGTGCTGCAAACCCCATCGACATCGTAGTCGCCGTACACGACGATCTTCTCGCGGGCGCGCACGGCGCGCTCCAGGCGCGCAACCGCAGGGACCATGTCCTGCATTTGCTCGGGCGGATGCAGGGCTTCAGGACCGACTTGCAGCTCGGCGCGGGTCAGGCCGCGACCGGCCAGCAGATCGTCAATTAAGCTGTCGTACGGGTCTTCGCGGAGGACATTCCAAACGGGATAACGGCGCATAAGTATCTTCAATAGTCCATATACGTGGGAATTGGTCTGACGCAACTTAGCCAATAATATCAACCGCGACAAAATCCGGTCAAGAAGAGACCCGTGCGCTTGCCTAGACGCTAGCGTTGCGTACATTTATCCGCTGTATTTCTTGAACTTAATCACTTAGGAAAAGGGCATGTTACTCTGCTATATAGCCCTCCTCGGTGCCATCGCATTGCCTCGCCTCGCGGCTGCTGGCCCCAATGCAGATGCCGAAATTTTCGTCGGCGAAGAAGGCCCTTTTTGCGGGTTTGCCGCCAATAGCACCGTGGAGTTCAGCGTCTCGGCGCGCAACATGAGCGGCGTGCGCCAAGTCAAATTCGAATTTAGCTGGGAACCAGCCAACGCGATCACCGCGATCGCGGGCGTGCTAGGCGAGACAGCAAGGGCCAGTTCCTTTGTCTCCCCAGGGGTCCCGCAAATAAAAGGGCAAACCGCCCAATGGGGCATCGCGACCCTCGGCGGTGCAGGGATAGAAGGTGAAGGCCATCTCGTCAGCATGGCTTTCACCTTGGCCGACTCCATCAGCCCTACCACCCCCATAGACATCTACCTCGACGTGGTATCGCTCGGGCCTTCTTTTGACGAGCGCGACGACATCCGCCCCCAAGTTGCGTTCTTGCGCAATTACTGCGACGCCGAGGGCCAAGCTTTGCCGGATGGCATCTTCTTTCGCTCGGTCGGGCAAAACCCCTCCTTTTCTACCGCTGGCACCGGCAGCGTAGCTGACAGCAGCGCCGGAGAAATCCTCGTGTCGGCACGCCTCTTGCAAGCTGGACACTTCCGCACTGGCGCGTCTTTTACTTGGGACATTACCAATCCCGGAGCAGCACCGGCATACGCGCTCGTCAACGACGAGGCCATCCCCATCCCGGCTGGCGCAACTCAACAAATAACGACCACTAGCGACGAGCGCGGCCAGACCTATCTGCTCCTCGACGCCGAACAGGCGACCACGCTCGTTTTCAATACCTGCGCCGACGACTCGTGCGCTGAGAACCAAGTAGTATGGGGGGACGTTGCCACATCCATCTCAGAGCCATCCGGTTTCGCGCTGCCGCGAGAAGCCAGCCTCGCGCAGAACTACCCCAATCCCTTTAACGCCGGTACCACTATCCCCTTCGCCATCCCCGAGGGAGGGCCTCGCTTTGCCCAAATCGACATCTTCAACCTAATGGGGCAAAAGGTGGCCACGCCCTTTGCGGCGAGCACACTCCCAGGGCGGCATGTGATCCACTGGGATAGCCAGTCGGCAACCGGCGCACCCGCGGCCAGCGGCCTCTACATCTACCGCCTGCGGACGGATTCGGCCGAGCTGCACCGCGCCATGCTCCTCTTGCGCTGAGCCGTGCATCCTCCCGACTCAGCCCGCCTTGCGGCGGCACACCTCCTCCGCGACCTAGAGCAGCAAGCCCGACCTTTCGACGAACTGCTGCAAGCTCTCGACGCGCGCCTGCCGACCAACCGCGATGTGCGCTTCGCCCGCCAGCTAGTCCTCGGTGTGGTGCGGTGGCAGAAGCGGCTCGACTGGATCATCGCCACCTGTTGTACGCGTCCGGTCGCCCAACTCTCGCCTTGGGCTCGCCACATCCTGCGCCTCGGAACCTATCAACTCTTCTGGCTCGACCGCGTGCCCCAGTCCGCGGCCGTCCATACCTCAGTCGAGCTAGCCAAGCACTTGACGCATCAAGGCATCGCCTCCTTGGTCAATGCCGTGCTCCGCAACTTGCTGCGGCAACGCGCGCAGGTTCGCTACCCCGATCAGCAACAGACCCCGACGCATTACCTAGCAGTGTACCACTCTCATCCCGAGTGGCTGGTCAAGCGGTGGGTCAGCCGCTGGGGCCGCGAAATCGCCGAGCACTTGCTCGCGGCCAACAACCAGCCCGCCCCACTCAACATCTACCTCAATCCGCTGCGCGCCAGCCGTGCAACCGTCGCCGAACTCGACCTAGCCCCAGTCGAGGCGAGGCCGGGCTTTTATCGAGCGACAAACGGCGCTGATCTCTTTTCCTCACGCGCATACCAGCAGGGACAGTTTCAAGTCCAAGACCCCAACGCCGGCTTGGCCGTGGCCCTGCTCAACCCCCAGTCAGGGGAACGCCTGCTCGACCTGTGCAGCGCGCCCGGCGGCAAGGCCGTGCAAGCGGCCATCGCCATGGCCGACCGCGGCTGGGTCGTAGCGGCCGACATTTCGTTGCCACGCCTGAAGCGGGTGCGCGAAAACGCCCGACGTCTGCGCCTGCGGGCCATCCGCCCCGTGGCCCGCGACGGCACAACCCCTGGATGCGCTGCCTTCGACCGCGTCCTCGCCGATGTGCCCTGTAGCGCCACTGGCGTACTCGGACGGCGACCAGACGCCCGCTGGCGCCGCCAGCCCACTGAATTGGCAGCATTGACCGCACGGCAACAGGTACTCATCCAACGCGCTTACGAGCACCTGCGTCCCGGCGGCGTCTTAGTGTATAGCACCTGTAGCTTGGAAGAGGAGGAAAACGAGGCCATTGTCGAGCGCTTCTTAAAGCAAACCCCGACCGCGCAGCTAGAGCGCGCCGATACTCACTTTCCCGCCCAGCCTTGGGCCGGTCGCTACGTTCTGACCATACCGGGCCGACACGCCGGCGACGGCAGTTTTGCCGCACGCATCCGCAAGGCCGCATCGTGAAAAACATCCTCCGCCACTTGAGCCTACTCGCGGCGGGCGCGTTCCTCTCCAGCATCATCGCCCTCTTCCTACTCGACGCGGTCATCATGCCGTACTTAGTTGATACGTCCAGTGTCCAAGTCCCCAACCTCCAGGGCCTTTTCGCGTCCGAGGCATCGGCACGACTCGAAGAAGCAGGACTGAAGATGACCGTCGGCGATTCGCTGTACCACGAAACCGTTCCCGCCGACGCAGTCGTCGATCAAGACCCCAGTGGCGGCCAATTGGTCAAACAAGGGCGGCGCATCGTCTTGACCGTGAGTAAAGGACCGCGTTACTACGAGGTTCCCGACGTGCGCCGCGTTAGCCTGCGCGAGGCGCGTTTGCAACTAGAGGAAAACCAGCTCAAGATCGGTCAGATCCTCTACCGCTCTTCAGATACTCTACCCGAGGGCGCTGTCGTCGGACAGTCACCTCCCCCCGGTGCTCAACTCGCTCGCGACAGTGCGGTTGACCTCCAGGTCAGCAACGGCTCACCCACCGCCCTCAAGCGCGTCCCGAATCTAATCGGTCTGTCCATCGGGGCTGCGGAGGACACTTTGCGCAAATACGAATTGCGCATCGGCCACATCGCCAAGCGCATCGACGAGCAAAAGCGCGTCGGCACGGTCCTAGCGCAAGAGCCTACGAGCGAGCAGCGCATCCCGCGCCACAGCCGCATTGACCTCGTCGTCAGCGCCGCGGCACCACCCCCCAAGCCAGACGCCTTTGACAACTGGGAGGAACCATGAACGCCACGCGCATCGGCCCTTCCCTCTTGGCCGCCGATTTTGCCCGCCTAGCCGAGGACATCGACCGCGTCGAGCGCGGCGGAGCTGATTTTCTCCATCTCGACGTAATGGACGGGCACTTCGTCCCCAACATCAGCTTTGGGCTGCCGGTCGTCGCGGCCGTGCGCCAAACCACCCGCCTCGAACTCAACACGCATCTGATGTTGCAAGACCCCTTGCCCTTTATCGGTCCCTTCAAAGAGGCGGGCGCAGACTCGCTCATCGTCCACGTGGAACTCGAATCCGCCCAGGCCGTACTCGACGCCATCCGTCAACACGGTCTCCAGTGCGGACTCGCAGTCAACCCAAAAACGCCCGTCTCCGCCCTCTACCCCTATCTCGACGAACTCGACTCGGCCTTGGTCATGTCCGTGGAGCCGGGATTTGGCGGCCAAGCCTTCCAGCCCGCAGCCCTCGACAAAATCCGCGACCTGTGCGCGGAAATCGAGCGCCGAGGACTAGACGTACCCGTCGGCATCGACGGCGGCGTTCATCCCGGCAACGCAGCCGACTGCCGCCGTGCCGGTGCCCAATGCTTAGTGGCCGGCTCAGCCGTCTTCAACTCCCCTGACCCAGCCCGCGTTATCGCCGACCTGCGCGGCTGACCTGCCTCTGTTGCTATATCTATATATTAAATTTATATTTTAGCTTCTTTGCCGCATTCTACCACTCGACGCATCGGCCCATGTTTGACCGACTTAGCGAACGCTTTGACGACCTCTTCCGCTCGCTCCGCGGGCAGGGACGCATCACTGAGCGCAACATCGACGATACGCTGCGCCAGATTCGCCGTTCTCTGCTCGAGGCCGACGTCAACTTCAAGGTCGCCAAGGACTTTATTCAGCGAGTCAAAGAGCAAGCTCTCGGCCAAGACGTCCTCAAAAGCCTGACCCCAGGCCAACAGCTAGTCAAAATCGTCCACAGCGAACTCATCGCCCTGCTGGGGGGCAACAACAGCCCGCTCAATCTCGCCGAACACCCTCCCACCGTCGTCATGCTCGTCGGCCTGCAAGGCTGTGGCAAGACGACGATGGCTGCCAAGCTAGCCCGTCAATTCAAGGACAAAGGCCGGCCGCCGCTACTGATTGCCGCCGATGTGTATCGCCCGGCCGCCGTAGCCCAACTCCAATCGCTGGGAGCCTCTATCGACGTGCCCGTTTTCAGCCAGCCCGCTGGCGTCGATCCAGTCGCCATCTGCCGTCGCGGCATCGACCAAGCCCGCCAGACCCACCGCAGCATCGCGCTCATAGATACGGCGGGCCGCCTGAGTATCGACGAAGAGATGATGGACGAACTAGATCGCATCCAGCAGGCCGTCGAGCCGCACGAGATCCTCTTTGTTGCCGACAGCATGCTGGGCCAAGACGCCGTGGAAACCGCCGCCCGCTTTAACCAGCGTCTCGCGTTTACCGGCTGTGCCTTGACTAAGCTCGACAGCGACGCCCGCGGCGGAGCCGCCCTGTCGGTTCGCGCCGTCACCGGCCAGCCGATCAAGTTCGTCGGCACTGGCGAGAAAATCGAAGACCTAGAGTCCTTTCACCCCGACCGCATGGCCTCGCGCATCCTCGGCATGGGCGACATTGTCTCGCTGGTGGAAAAGGCCGAACAGGCCATGGAGCGCGACCGGGCCAAAGAGCTAGAAGAAAAGTTTCGCCGGGCCTCTTTCACCTTTGAGGATTTTCTCTCGCAGTTGCAGGCCGTGCGCCGCATGGGGCCGCTCGATCAGCTCATGGGCATGATTCCCGGGGGTGGCAAAGCCGCCAAGAACATGCAGCTCGACGATAGCGCATTCACCCAAGTCGAAGCCATCATCAACTCCATGACCCGCCAAGAGCGAGTCCAACCCAAAATTCTCAACGGCAGCCGCCGCAAGCGCATCGCCCGTGGCAGCGGCACCAGCGTCCAAGAGGTAAATCAACTAGTCAAACAATTTCACATGATGCAGAAAATGCTCAGGCAGATGGGCCGCGCCAAAGGCGGCCGTTTGAAAATGAGAATGCCCCTCGTGGGCTAGGCATCCTTCGCCAAGGAGAATAGCATTGGTCAAACTTCGCCTTAAGAGAATAGGCAAACGCAAACAGCCTTACTACCGGATCGTCGCCGCTCACGTCAGCGTCGCCCGCAACGGCCGCTCCCTTGCAGAGGTGGGCCTCTACGACCCCATGCACGCCAGCGTCAAAATCGACGAAGAGCGCGCCATCGAGTGGCTCAACAAAGGCGCGCAGATGACCGAGACCGTCGCCGACCTCTTCCACAGCCAAGGAATCTTGGCCCGCTGGAAGGGTCAAGAGGGTCGGGTGCGCGACGACGCCCTCGCTGGCGACAAGCCCAAGCGGCGGCGCAAAAAAGCGGCGGCCGCGCCAGTCCAACAGGCTGAACCGGTTGAGCAAGAAGCCGTTGAACCAGTCGAACAGGACGAACAGGCAACCGCTGCGCCAGAAGCCACTGAATCGGCTGAATCGGTCGAACAAGAAGAAGTTGCATCGGACGAGCAGGTAGCTGCTGAACCAGAAGCCGCTGAATCAGCCGAACCGGTTGAGCAAGAAGAAGCTGCGCCAGCCGAAGCCGAACAGGCAGCCGCTGAATCAGCCGAATCGGCCGAGCAAGAGGAAAAATAGAGGGACAACCGCATGGCCGGGCGCGTCGCCGTAGCCTATATCTCCCGCCCGTGGGGAGTGCGCGGCGAAGTTCGGGCCCAAGCCCTGACGCACCGCATCGAGCGCTTCAGCGACCTGCGGGATGTCGTCCTCCAATGCGAGGGCCGACCCGACCAGCCGCTCGAACTCGAGCGCTGGCGCACAGATGCCAAGAGCTTATTGCTCAAATTCGCCGGCATCGACTCGCCCGAACAGGCGCGTTCAATCTTGGCCGGGGGCTACGTTACCATCGCCCCCGATCAGCGCGATCCCCTGCCGGAGGGCACGCACTACATCGACGACCTAGTAGATTGCGAGGTCGTCAATTCGGAGGGGCAACCATTGGGCCACATCGTCGAGGTCTTATCCATGCCGACGGCAGATGTTTACGTGGTCCGCGGAGCCAAAGGCGAGGCCCTCGTGCCGGCCGTCGGCGACTTTGTCGTGGAAATCGCGCCGGGTCGGGTCGTCGTGCGGGGCATTGAAGAGCTATTTGGACCATGAAAATAGACATCGTAACGCTCTTTCCGGATTTCTTTGCCTCGCCGTTGGCGACCAGCATGATGGCCCGCGCCATCGCCCGGGGCCTGTTGACCGTCGAGACCCACGATCCGCGCGATTGCGCGACCGACAAACACCGCACCGTGGATGACGCGCCTTACGGCGGCGGCGGCGGCATGGTCCTCAAGCCCGAGCCCGTGTATCAGCTTTGGCAGGAGCGGGGCCTAGCAGCCGGCCGCTGCATTTACCTGACAGCCGACGGCCAGCCACTCAATCAAACGCTCGCCATCGAGTTGGCGCTCGAGGAGCGGTTGGTGCTGTTGTGCGGGCATTACAAAGGAGTAGATGAGCGCATCCGTACTGGACTTATCGACCGTGAAATTTCAATCGGCGACTACGTGCTCACCGGCGGCGAGCCGGCCGCCCTCGTCCTCATCGACGCGGTGGCTCGGCTCATACCCAATGTTTTGGGCAATTTCTCTTCGGCCTTGGACGACTCATTCCAAGAGGCCGTGCTCGATTGCCCTTGGTACACGCGGCCAGTTGAATTCCGCGGCCAGCGCGTCCCCGATGCGCTGCTTTCCGGCGATCACGAGCGCATAGAGCACTGGCGGCGACGCCAAGCCCTGCGGCGCACGTTTGCGCGCCGGCCCGACTTGCTGCAACAAATCGAACTCGACGAAGAAGAACAACAGCTCATCGCCACTTGGCAGGAGCAAGGGCTGGAAGAAGCCCCGTAACAAACAAGGTGATACAATGGACGCAAGTATCCTGCGCGAACTAACCTCGGACCAACTCAAAACCGATCTCCCTGAATTCGGCGCTGGCGACACCGTGCGCATCCACGTGCGGGTCATCGAGGGCGACAAGGAGCGCACCCAGATCTTTGAAGGAACCGTCATCCAACGCAAAGGTAGCGGCATCCAAGAGACCTTTACTGTGCGCAAGATCTCTCAGGGCATCGCCATCGAGCGCATCTTTCCCATGCACTCGCCGCGCATCGCCAAGATCGAGCGCATGCGCGAGGGCCGGGTGCGCCGCGCCCGCCTCTTTTACCTACGCGGTCGCAAAGGCCGCGCTGCCCGCATCCGCGAAAAGCGAGCACGCTAAGCGGAGACCGCGTCATGGCCCCACGCGGCGACTTGCCTTTTACGCGCAAAAACTGGTCCTTGGCCATAGCCGGCCTAGCCGCGATCGTACTCGGCTATGTGTTTTTGCGTATCCCGCCAGCCGAGGGTTTCCTATCCCTCACCCTAGCGCCGGTACTCCTAGTGGTCGGCTACTGCGTACTGATCCCCATGGCAATTTTGGTTCGGGACCAATCAGCAGACCAGGAAGACGAGGCTGGGCAGACATGACCAGCGCCCAACCCATCATCGACGACGGCGTCCGCGCCGACTACGCCCCTGATCTTTACCGCTACGACGCCGAGGCCCAGCAAGTCGCCCACTTCGCCGACATCGGCCCTGAGCAGCTAGCCTTCTTTCACCAGCAGGGCTACCTCGTAATAGCAGAGGCGTTTTCCTCTGCCCAAGTCGCCGCCGCTGGTGAAGCTGTGTACGACCTAATTGACGGCAAGCAGCCCGAATTTCGCGGCGTCCAACTGGAAGTCGCCGCGCAAGGCAAAAAGCTAACGGGTGCGGTGCGGCGCAGCTCGGTGCGCAAGCTGATGAATTTTGTCGATTGGGATGAGCGTTTCCAGCCCCTGGCCACCGACCCGGATCTTTTGGACATCCTCGCCCGCCTGATGGACGACGCGCCCGTTCTGTTCCAAGAGATGGCCCTGCTCAAGCCGCCTATGGGCCGCGAAAAACCCTGGCACCAAGACTGCGCATACTTCAACTATCCCTTGGGCACCACCATCATCGGTGTCTGGATCGCCCTCGACCACGCCGACGCGAATAACGGCTGCCTGCACATCCTGCCCGGCACGCATCGCGAAGGTCCGGTCAATCACTTCAAGCGCCGCGATTGGCAGATCTGCGACACCGATGTCCAGACCGAGCGCGACATCGTCGTCCCTCTCGCCCCTGGCGGCTGCCTGCTCTGGCACGGCATGACCCACCACGGCAGCCCAACCAACCCCTCGCAAAAAATGCGCCGCGCCCTGCAACTGCACTACCGACCCGCCAGCGCTGGCCAGATCGACACCGACGAGCGCATGCAGCACTTCGGCGGCGAAGTGCGCGGCGCTGAGTGCTGAATCCTTTCAATCTGACCTTCATACCCAGCAGCGTTTGAGGAGGGCAAATCCGATGCAATTCATCCAACGCCTTCGCATGGGCGGCCTGCTGTCGTTTCCTCCCGATATGGACTTCTTTGAATTGCAACCATTGAACGTCCTTATCGGTCCGAACGCCTCGGGAAAATCGAACTTTATCGAGGTGCTAGAACTCCTGCGTGCCACGCCGACGAACTTTGCGGCCGCAATCCGTGACGGAGGCGGGGCACAGGAGTGGCTGTGGAAAGGTGGTTATGCCGGTCAGGTGATTGAAGAAGTAACGAAGGGCCGTGATCCGGAAGATGTATTGAACTCGTATCCCAAGTCCTCGACCATAGAAGTCGAAACCAGTCAATCGTTAAAATATCGTCTGTCGTTTACCAATGTCGCCTCCCGGATCAATATCATTGCCGAGACCATAGAGAAGGTGAATACCCAGCAGGGGGGCGAGCCGTACTTCTACTACACTTTCCAACAAGGGCACCCGGCAATCTACATTCGCGTACGGACACCGGAGGGACGAACCGAGGAACGAAAACTACAATGGGACGATCACTCATTGGATCAGTCCGTTCTTGCGCAGCGCAAGGATCCAGACCTCTATCCGGAACTCTATCAGCTCGGGTGGTGGTTCCAGTCAATACAGACGTTCCGCGAATGGACATTCGGCCGTTACGGTGCGCTGCGACAGCCGCAACGCGCCGATCTGCCTGAGCACTGGCTACTCTCCGATTCCAGCAATCTTGCGCTGGTACTCAACCAGATTGAGCACAAGTTCGGCCCGGTGCTTAACGAGCATCTGAAACGCTTCTTTCCCCGGTTTGAGCGCATGTCTACTTCGATCTCGGGGGGCACTGTACAGTTCTACCTGCACGAATCCGGTTTCTCCGCGCCGATTCCTGCAACCCGGCTGTCGGATGGTACCATCCGATTCATCGCGCTGCTAGCGACTCTGCTGTCCCCATTACCTCCACCGTTGGTTTGTATAGAGGAGCCGGAACTCGGATTGCATCCCGACGCAATGGCACTGCTAGCCGACCTGCTCGTCGAAGCCTCCCAACGGATGCAGCTTGTGATCACGACGCATTCCGACGCCCTTGTGTCGGCGCTGACCAATCAGCCGGCCGCCATCGTCGCCTGCGAGCGGCCAGGAGCTGGCACTGTGTTGCGCCGTCTCGATCCCGAAAAGCTCGCTAGTTGGCTAGACGATTATCTACTCGGCGACCTGTGGCGGATGGGCGAGCTTGGGGCCAACCCGTGAGCGACATCGCCATCTACATGGAAGGCGGCGGTAAAGGTAATGCAACCAAGACAGCTCTTCGCCAAGGGATGACCGGGTTCCTTAAGCCGCTCAAGAAAGCGGCCAGAAATAAGGAGTTGAATTTGAAGGTGGTCGTCTGCGGTCCACGTAGCGAGGCATTCAAACGCTTTCGAAATGCCGTCAATAACAGTGACAATGCGGTGAGTGTCTTACTAGTGGACGCAGAAGGGCCGGTGAACCAGTCACCTAGACTCCACCTGAGAGATCAGGACAAATGGAATCTGAGCTTTACTTCTGAAGATACCATCCACCTCATGGTGCAGACGATGGAGACTTGGATTGTCGCTGACTCGGGGACTCTGAAAAGCTACTACGGACAAGGCTTCAGGCCGCAGAAACTGCCGGGAGCGAGGAATCTTGAACGTGTGCCTAAGACTGATGTTGAAAGCTCTTTAGGTGAGGCGACGAAAGACACGCAGAAGGGGCGTTACCACAAGATCAAACATGCGAGCGATTTGCTGGAACGGATTGATGCAGAGAAAGTGAAGGCGCGGTGCTGTCATTGCCGACGGGTGTTTAAAGCACTCGGGCAGATAGTCGATGCGGCCTGATGTAAGGAATCGGGGCGACGATATTCAATTGATCTCAGCCAAATCAGCCACGCCGCGCAAAATAATTTTCTTTCCGTGAACGGCAGTAAATACATTGCCTGTGAATGAGACCGTCTTTTAGATCATGACGCCCACTTGAGCTTTTTCTTTGTCTGGACGCAATCTTGAAGATACAGATTGATCAAGCTCTGGTATGGAATACCCGTTTCGCCCGCCAAATCCTTAAAATACGCAATCACATCCGTCCCCAAGCAAAGCGTAACCTGCTTCTTAAGATGCTTTTCATAGGGATTCCGGACGGACTTCGAGAAATCGTATTCTTTTCTCATCACATAAACCTTCCGTATTGTCGCTGTTTTTTCCTGTTAGCCTATTGTCAATATAAACTTCACCCTTGCTCCAAACGCAACGTCTCCCCATCAATAAACCCACCCTCCACTTGGCGCGCAGCCAACGCCGCAGCGCGCTGAGCGGCCGTAGCAATCCCCGCCCCTCGGTGCAGCCGATGCGCCAAATACGCAGCGAAAAACACGTCTCCAGCCCCCGTTGGATCAGCCACCATCGCCACCGGAGCCGACTCAAACTTCGTCCTCTCACCCTTCCCACTTGCCACCCAACCGCCGTGCGAGCCTTCGGTGACGACCCACTCTGCCACCGAGCAATCGCGCATCAATTGGTCCAGCGTCAGGCCGCAATCAGCGAGCACGAGTTCTAATTCATCGTTGGAAGTTTTGACGTAGTCTGCGCATTGCAGGGCGACATATAGACTTTTAGCAATCCCCTGGTACACCTGCGTCCCATCAATCCGCCGCACATAGCCTTGGATGTCCAAGCTCACCACGCCGTCTATCGCCGTCAGCACATCCTCGGCCAGATCGCGCGGATGCAGCGGCCCCAAATGCACGTGCTCCACGCCAGCGAGCACCGGCCCGAGTTGCGCTGCGGCAATCGGCGCGGCACAATCGAGCAACTCCTGACGCCGCGCGTCGCCATCCACGTAGTTGACAAAACAAGTCGTCGCCGCGCTCTCGCCCACATAGACGGCAATACCCCGTTGCTGCAAAATCGCCAGCATCGTCCGGTCGGCCTCGGCGACATTAGTCAACACCCGCGTCTCCACGCCCAACTCGGCAAAGGTCAGCCCAGCATACGCGACCACGCCGCCGCGCTTGTACGCGACCGCGCCATCTTGCACCACGCGATCAATCGTCGCCGAGCCAATAACTGCCACCGCACCCATATCAAACTCCATCAGATCGGCGACTCAAAAGAGCGCATCGAGCCATAATCCACTGTGTCGTCATAGTACAACCCCTTTGAAGAGATTTACTCACCTCGGGCCGCTGTTTATTTTTACTAGCCTAGGCCATCGTGCAAAAGGAAGAGCAAGCCGTGCAGTACCGCCACCTGAATCACCAACGCTTTACGCTTGCCGCCATAGACGACGTGATCTGTCGCGGTCGCTGGCGCGACTGGGCTGAACTGCGCCGGGCAGCTCTTGAAGACCACGCCCTGCTCGACAAAATCGAGCGCGTCTGCGCCCATCGCGCCGCTGACCCACGCGCTCAGCGCTATCGCTTTTGGATGCACTATGTCAGAAAACACCGC
Organism: Candidatus Latescibacterota bacterium; assembly: GCA_022825185.1. The sequence goes on from JAJDYK010000164.1 coordinate 53,668, forward strand.
AGCCCTTCCTGATTGGGATCGCGTTCTGTCGTCGGCGTGCCGCCTCCAGCAGCTCCTGCCCGAGGCTGTGCTGGTAGGCGGAACCGCAGCGGCCATCCATGCCGAGCATCGCCTTTCCCAAGACGCGGACCACGTGGTACCCGACCTGCGCCGTCGGTTCGACGAGATTCTAGCCCAATTAGAATCAGCGGCTGGATGGCAGACGGCCCGCGTGACGCGCCCGGTGCAAATCCTCGGGAGCCTCGACGGAATCGAAACCGGGGTGCGTCAACTGATCCGCAGCGAGCCGTTGGAAACGACGACAATCCAACATCAGGACGCGGCGTTGACCATTCCAACCCCAGCAGAAATCCTCCGCATCAAAGGGGTGCTGATTCTCAAACGCAACGCAACGCGCGACTATATCGACTTCGCGGCGCTCGCCCATCGCATGGGAGACCAAGCCACAGCAGAAGCCCTGCGACCTTTCGACAGGTTGTATCGCCAAGACAATGGGGAGTCCGCACTGCAACAATTACAGGCGCAACTTGCTAGTCCCTTGCCCTACGACTTAGAAGGCACCGAACTTTCTGAATACAAAAACCTCGCCGCACAGTGGCACGACTGGAACGCGGTAACGGCCGCTTGCGTTCATGTAGCGGTCGTCGTCTTCGATTACGTCTGCGAACAAAAGTGAAGGAGCTTTCCATGCTGCTCTGGCGACGGCTCTAAAAAAACAACCGCATAGCCGTCGCCCCTAACACCTGCTCCTGCTCTGCCGCACTCAGCCCCAATTCCTCGGTAAACACCGCCAAGTGCTGGGCATAGGTCGTGTTTTCCAACCAGTGCTCGCACGGGAAATCCGACCCCCAGACACAGCGCTCGGGGCCAAAGGCGGCGAGCAAATGGCGCAGTTGCGGATGCGTATCAGTGAAGGGATACTCCTGATCCGAACTGGTCACCGCAAAGGTGAGTTTGGCGTGAAGTTGGTCAAAGCGCGCCAACTCCGCCGCTTGGCGCACCGCCGCGTCCTCGATCCCATTAGCCCCCACTGGATAGGCGCAGTGGTCCAGCACTACTGGGACGTGGGGAAATCGCGCTAGCAAAGCGGCCAACTCGCCGAGTTGTTCCCGGCGCAAATGGGCGCAGATTACCGCGCCGACTTCGCCGGCCCGACGCCAGAGCCGCTCCGCTCCAGGCTGGTCGTACCCCGTAGGTGCGGCTTCGAGGCGAAGCCCCTTGACGTTGTATCCGGTCACCAGCCGCTCCAGCTCGTCAGGGCTATCGTCCCCAGCCGGGTCCAACGTGCAAACCCCAACCGTCCAGTCGGCATTGGCCCGGGCCGTATCGGCCAACAACCGATTGTCCCAGCGATAGGCCGACCCAGTCTGGATCAACACCACGCGCCCGACGCCGTTGGCCTGGGCCTCGCGCCGCAAGTGTTCGATAGTCCCCACGCCCGGCTGTGGGCGGAAAGGATCTCCTATCATGGGGTATCGCGTCTCATCTCCGTGGTAAATATGCGCGTGTGTATCGACGATCATCGCCGACTCCTTTCCATTGTCTATGTAACGGTGGAACTTAAAGAACAACTGAACAGTCCAAAACTTGCCCGAATCCATCCGTTAGGTATCTTCTTGTGCAACTTTCCCGATAGAACTCCTGCATAATCCATGCGTCTATTCCTCAAGCGGGCCTTGCTCGCCTTGCTGCTTTTGGCCCTAGTGTTGTACGGTGCCTTCGCCCTGACATCGCACCCCGTAGAGCCGCATCCCTACTTTACATCGGGGGACGTTCTCGTCATTGCCCACCGAGGCGGCAAAGGACTAGCACCGGAAAACACCCTGACGGCCTTCACCCACTCAGCCGCGTTGGGAGTCGATGTGTTAGAAATGGACTTGCGCCAAAGCAGCGACGGCGCGCTCGTCATCCTGCACGACCGGCGCGTTGACCGCACGACCAACGGCCAAGGCGCAGCCGATAGCCTGAGTCTTGCTCAATTAAAGCAACTAGACGCCGGCTACCACTTCAGCCTAGACGGCCAAACCTTTCCCTATCGCGGCCAAGGAGTCGCAATCCCCACCCTAGACGAGGTATTTACAGCCTTTCCCAACATGCGCTTTCTCATCGAAATCAAAAACGATTCCGCTGCGCTAGCACGCGATTTCTGCCGCACAATCCAGCGCTTTCAACTAAGCGACCGCGTCATCGCCGCCTCGTTCCACAACCGCCCCTTAGAGACCTTGCGCCAGATTTGCCCCGAAGTGGCAACTTCAGCTTCTTCATCAGCGGGAATGTCCTTTGTCTTTCTCCACTGGCTGCGACTCGACGCGGCTTACCACCCCGTCAGCCAAGCCTTTCAGTTCCCGGCCCGCTTGGGCAAAATTGACCTGATAGACCAGCGCTTCATCGCCCGCGCCCATGCCCACAACATCCAAGTCCACGCCTGGACCATCAACGATCCCGATGCCATGCAGCACTTCCTAGACCTAGGCGTCGATGGCCTAATCACCGACTATCCCGACCGCCTACTACGCATCCTGAACCGCCAGCCCGCAGAGGAGACATCATGGGCGACACAGTAGCCCTGAACGTACAACACCTGACCAAAACTTACGGCACGGGACCAAATGCCCTGACCGTCCTCGACGATGTGAGTTTCTCCCTCGCGACCGGAGCTACCTGCGCGGTCGTCGGCCCCTCGGGCAGCGGCAAAACCACGCTGTTAGGATTGTGCGCTGGGCTGGATCGCGCCAGCTCGGGCTCGGTCGCGCTCGACGGCGTGGATTTAAACGGTCTCGACGAAGACCAGCGCGCTCATCTCCGCAGCGAAAAGGTCGGCTTCGTCTTCCAAACCTTCCAACTCATCCCCACCCTCAGCGCCCTCGAAAACGCCATGGTGCCGCTCGAATTGCGCCGCGAGCCAAACGTCCGCGAGCGCGCCGTTGACCTCCTCGACCGAGTCGGATTGGGCGACCGGCTGCATCACTACCCAGCGCAGCTTTCAGGAGGCGAGCAGCAGCGCGTGGCGCTCGCACGAGCCTTTATCAACCGCCCCGCGCTCCTCTTTGCCGACGAGCCTACCGGCAACCTCGACGACGGCACCAGCGGCAAAGTGCGAGACCTGCTCTTCAGCCTCAACGAAGAATCCGGTGCCACCCTAATTCTGGTCACCCACGATCTGACGCTGGCTCGCCTCACCCAGCGAATCATTCGCCTCCAAGGCGGCCGGGTCGCCGACGATCAGTTAGTCCCATGATGGTTTGGCTCGGCAAAATGGCCTGGCGCGACAGCCGCAGCCACCGCCGCAAATTGCTGCTTTTTACTTCTTCGATCTCCATCGGCATCGGTGCGCTCGTCGGCTTGAGCAGCCTCAGCTCCACCCTGCAAGAGGCCATGGACCAACAAGCCGCCGCGCTCTTAGGTGCCGACATGGCGCTGACGAGCCGCCAGCCCTTCACGCCCGCCACCGAGACACTCATCGACTCGCTCGGCGGCGTTCAGGCGCGCCAAGTGGCCTTCAACTCCATGATTTACCTGCCCAAGAGCCAGAGCACCCGCCTCGCCCAGATCCGCGCCCTCACCGGCCCTTTCCCCTTTTACGGCGAACTAAAAACAGCACCGGCTGAGGCCGCGCAGAGCTTCCGCACCCAGCCTCATGCTCTCGTTGACGAGGCGCTCATGTTGCAGTTTGGCGCGGCGGTCGGCGACTCGATCAAAATCGGCGATACGGTCTTTTGCATCGGTGGGCGGCTCCTGCGCATTCCTGGCGAGAACGCCCTCTTCAGCGACATCCAGCCGCGCGTCTATATCCCGATGTCCTACCTCGACGATACTCACCTGATCCAACGGGGCAGCCGCGTCACCTACACCGCCTTCTTCCGCTTCGCCGAGCGGGATGTCCAAGCGATAGCCAAATCCATCCGCCCGCACACCCGAGGCGACCGCCTCCGGCTCGAAACCATCGAGAGGCGCAAAGCCCGTCTCGGCCGCACCCTCAACAACCTCTATCGCTTCTTAAACCTCGGCAGCTTTATCGCCCTGCTGCTCGGCGGCGTGGGCGTGGCCAGCGCCATCCACACCTACACGCGGCAAAAATTATCCACGGTCGCCGTGCTGCGCAGTCTCGGTGCCACAGCCCGTCAGACCGTCTTGATCTATCTAATTCAAGCAGGGGGCATGGGCTTGATCGGCTCACTCATCGGTGCCCTACTCGGCGTCGGAGTCCTTTACTTGCTCCCTACCGTCCTCGCCGACGTGCTGCCCCTCCAAGTCGAGCCGAGCTTTGATTTCCTCGCCGTCTTGGAGGGTCTCGGCCTCGGCGTTGGCCTGTCGCTGCTGTTTGCCGCCCGGCCACTGATGGCCATTCGCAAGACCTCGCCGCTTTTGACTCTGCGCGCCTCGTTTGAAGACGACCAACCAGCCGACAGCGGTCTGCTGCGCTGGGCTTTGTACTTGGGGATCGTCCTGATAATCGCGCTATTCGCCTTCCGACTCACCGACCGCTGGCCGCTGGCCATTGGCTTTGTCGGCGGGGTTGGAGCCGCCTTTGCGCTTCTGACGCTTACAGCACGCGCAATCATCTACGGCACTCGGCGGTTCTTCCCCGCCTCTTGGAGCTATATCTGGCGTCAGGGGCTGGCCAATCTCTACCGACCCAACAACCAGACCACGCTGCTGATGTTGGGCCTTGGGCTTGGGACTTTCCTGCTCAGCACCCTCTTCCTGACCCAGACCAACCTGCTGTCCCATATCAAAAGCGTCGGCTCCGACCAAAACCCCAACGTCGTGCTCTTCGACATCCAAACCGATCAGCGCCAAGAGCTAAGCACCCTCGTCGCCGGGATGGATCTGCCACTCCTGCAACAAGTGCCCATCGTCACCATGCACGTCCACAGCGTCAAAGGCCAACCCGCCCGCGCCATACTCCGCGACACCACCGCTAACCGCCGCCGACGCGGCAATTGGGCCTTGCGGCACGAGTACCGCGCGACCTACCGCGACTTCCTCACCGAGACCGAAGAGATCGTCGCCGGCACCTGGCGCAGCCAACCCGCAAGCGACACCCTCTACGTCTCCTTGGAAACAGGCGTCGCCTCCTCCTTGGGCGTTGGCGTTGGCGACTCGCTGACCTTTGATGTCCAAGGAGTCCCTATTGATGTGGTCGTCGGCAGTCTGCGCCAAGTCAATTGGCAGCGCATCATGCCCAACTTTTTGGCGGTCTTCCCGCCCGGTATCCTCGAAGCCGCACCGCAATCCCACGTCCTCGTCACCCGCGCCGCCACAACAGAGCAAATGGCCGCTCTGCAGCGGGCCACCGTACACCGATTCCCCAATGTCTCGGTCATTGATCTCGGCAGCATCCTCAGCACCGTCGATACCATCCTCGACAAGGTTGCCCTAGTGGTGCGCTTTATGGCCTTTTTCAGCGTCTCCGTTGGTTTGATCGTACTCGTCGGCGTGATTGCCAGTAGCCGCTATCAACGCATTGAGGAAAGCGTCTTGCTCAAGACCTTGGGAGCCAGTCGCCGCCAAGTGGTAGCAATTATGGCGCTCGAGTATCTGTTTTTGGGAGCTTTTGCAGCAGCCACGGGCGTGATTCTGTCGCTGGGGGGCGTCTGGGCCTTGAACCGCTATCTCTTCGAGATCAGCTTCGCGCCCGACTATCTGCCGCTGATCCTCGCCTTTGCCGCGGTCAGTCTGCTAACAGTCGCCGTCGGCATGATCTCCAGCCGCGGCGTCCACACCAGCCCGCCGCTCGAAGTCCTGCGCTCGCTCGGCTAGCGGCGCAACTCCTCCAGCACCGGCCCCAGCGTCGCCCACACGGTTTCCGCGACGATCTGATGGCCTTCAACGTTGGGATGATTGCCGTCGGGCAGGTTCAGCGCGGGTTGGTCGCCCACGCCTTCTAACAAAAAGGGGATCAAAGCCGCGTCGTTTTTCTCTGCCAACGCCGGGAAGATCGCGGCAAACGCCTCTGTGTATTCCGCGCCCATATTGGGCGGCATCTGCATCCCGGCGATGACCAAGGCTACTTTGGAGTTTTTCGCTTTTACCCGCTCGACGATTTGTTGCAGGTTGGCGTGGGTGTCTTTGGGGTCTATGCCGCGCAGGCCGTCGTTGGCTCCCAGTTCGAGGACGAAGACGTCGATGGGACGGCGCAAAAGCCAGTCAATGCGGCGCAATCCGCCGGCGGAGGTCTCGCCGCCAAGCCCGGCATTGAAGACCTCAAAGTTCCAGCCGAGCGAATCAATCCGCGCCTGCACCAAAGCCGGGAAAGCCTGTTCGCGGTCGAGTCCATAGCCAGCGGTCAGGCTATCGCCAAAAAAGAGAATGACGCGGCTGGAGACTTCGGCGAGCTCAGTCGAGTCGTCCGCTTCTTCGGCAGAGACGCTGCCGCCGAGTAGCGCTAAGGCCAATGCGATGTATTTCACTTTTCGTTTCATAAAATCACGTCAATTCTACCAAAGACCCCGTCGTGGTCAAGGTCTGAGCCTGCTCCTATATTAACATCTTCTCTAAACTACACCTCGGAGCCTTCATGCAAACTACCATCTTAGGTCGCACCAACTTAACTGTCTCGCGCATGGGCCTAGGCGCTGGCGGCCACAGCCGAATCGGGCGCAACGCCGGCCTAACCGACGCTCAATCCGCCGACCTCGTCCGCCATGCCTTAGACCACGGCGTCAACTTCATCGACACGGCCGAAGGCTATGGCACTGAAGCCATCATCGGCCAAGCCCTACAGGGCCGCGACCGCTCCTCCGTCGTCCTCTCCACCAAAAAATCCACCCGCCATGAGCAAGTTACCCCCAGCGCCTTGCAGACAAGCCTCGACGAGAGCCTAAAGCACTTACGCACCGATTACATCGACCTCTACAATCTCCACGGCGTCGTACCCCAAGACTACGCCTATCTCGTCAACGACATCTATCCTGCACTGCAAAAGGCGCAACAGCAGGGCAAAATACGCTTTGTCGGCCTCAGCGAAATGTTCAACGAGGACTTCGAACACACCATGCTCCAGCAGGCCCTTGCCGACGACCTATGGGATGTCCTGATGGTCGGCTTCAATCTGCTCAACCAGACTGCCCGCGCTAACGTCTTCGCACAAGCCATCGCGCAAAACGTCGGCATCCAAATTATGTTCGCCGTCCGCAAGGCCCTTAGCAACCCCAACAACCTGCGTACATTCACCGACGCCCTCGTCGAAAAGGGACAAATCGACCCCGCCGACCTTCGGCTGAGCTCAGGTCGAAGCCTCGACGCCTTCCCCGACTTCCTGCTAGCAGAAGCCCCATCCCTACCCGACGCCGCCTATCGCTTCTGCCGCGACGAGCCTGGCGTCCACGTCGTCCTCTCCGGCACGGGTAACGCCGCCCACCTCGAAGCCAACCTCGCATCTTTCGCCCGCCCGCCGCTAACGCAAGAGACGCGCGACCGACTCATCCACATCTTCCGCCGCGTCAATTCTACTACAGGGCAAGCGGTGTAGGGATTTCGGCGATAATAAGCTCTGACTGATGAGGTCAAGGGTTAGTTTCAGGACTAAAAGACGGACCAGCTAACTCGTCCAACGCCACATTGAGCACGCCCGCGAGTCGGCGAAACAGGCCGAGAGTCCCGGGCTTCTGTCCGTTCTCAATCTGCGACAGATACCCTTTTGAGACACCTACTCGCTCGGCCAGCGAATCCAGCGTGAATTCGCGGTGCTTCCGCCACACGCGCAAGGGCGATTCGCCCGCGAGAATGGCCTTTACGACTTCGCCCGGAATCGTCTCGCCTGCTGCGTCCTCGGCCCATGCCCGTTCGACAATCTGCACATCCTGTTCGTTCATCGGGGACTCTTCTTCGGTATTGGTCTATTTTGAAATTTGCTGGTAGTGTCTCAGTTTGAAATTTTCCGGAATATAACAGTGTCAATGAGTCTTTTCTCCCTTCTCGTAGGCTTTTTTGATGGCCTCCTCAAAGACATCCAAGACCGTAAGATAGATGTCATTGGCTTCCTCAAAGGCGTCGAGGGCTTTATTGGCTCTCGACATCATGGTTTCTGTTGCCGGACGGCCAACGCGATGGGATTCATCAATGACACGATTGGCTTCATCTAAAGCACTCTTGGCTTCTGTTCGAGCAGTATCAGCTAGCCGGACTTCTTCAATCGTATGAAGGGCTTTATTGTAGCCGTAGGCGGTTGTCTGATAAATTGCATAGGCCCCTTTGACTTCTTTATTATTTTCTAAGACGGTCGCGGCTTTCTTGCGAGCTTCGTCATTGGCTCGGGAACTCGACCCTAAAGTATCCCAAGCCAGCCTAGTTTCCTCGTGGGCATAGATGGCTTCAAAATAGGCGTTTCGGGCTTTCTGGTAGGTTCGGTATGCTTCTACGGCTTTATCAAACGCAGTCGTCTCTTCGGCCAAGACCTCAACGCAAGATAAGAGGCCCAACAGGACGTAGTTGGCGATCTTCATTGTATTGCCTCCGGTTGTGAGATTTATGCAGATTTCAAACTGAGACACCACCAATTTGCTTGCATGAGGCTGGAGATCCGCAAGCTCAATCGAATAGGCTGCGGCGATATTTCTCCCTCCTGCACAGCTTTTCTAGAAAGTTTTGCGCTCTGGGGGAGAGTCCGTACCAACCCCCTTCGGAAATCTTTTCGATAATAGCGACAAGGTCCGCACCGTCCCCTATCTCCAGTTCCAGGTATTTTTCCTCGGACTTGACGGTATGATCATAACCACCCGTTTTCCACCGTACAGATATGCCCTCGTAGTGTCGTAGCTGTCCTTCAACTTCCTTGGCAACCTCGTAGCAACGCAATGCGTTATACGGGCCCGTCATCTTTTCTTTTTCGTCACGCCAAGCGTTTAGCACTTCACGCCACTGGACCTGCGTTATTCTCTCGTCATCCTTGTATCCCCGATAGAACCTCATTATCTGCTTGAGAGAGCTGTCCGAGGTTTTGAGCTTCTCCTTAAGCCGGAGCTTAAGTTTCTCGTCCGACCAGTCCTCACGTTCAGCGGTTTCAAAAATGTCCGCCATGATCTGTTCGCGCGAAACGTAGCCTTCTGTCTCCATGAAAAAACCTTCCGTTTCTGGGTAGTGATTTCAAAATAGACCACTAGGTCTTCTTCCCTTCCCTTGACAATGTTCCAACACAATGATAATGTTGTGTTATGACACCTCCGTTCGACGCAACCGGAATCCTTCCACCAGGAGTATATTGGGCCAGTTGGGACGAGGTGACAAGTCGATTCGGGGGGAATCCTTGGAGACAACGCCTCATTACTGGTCTCAGAGCGGCACTGAAAAATCTAAAGAGCGCAGGTTGCCGGACCGTCTATATCAATGGCAGCTTCGTAACAAGCAAAAACATACCAAACGACTACGACGCTTGCTGGGAAGAAACTGGCGTCGATCCGACGGCTCTCGACCCCGTTCTCTTGACATTCGATCCCGGCAGAGCCACACAGAAAGCCAAGTACATGGGCGAGTTATTTCCCGCATCAATCACTGCTGACCCAAAGAGATTGTCGTTTTACGAGTTCTTCCAAACAGACAAGCGTACTGGCAGACCCAAAGGGATTGTTGCCATAGACTTGGGAGGCTTCCAATGATCAAAAACGAAAGGCAATATCGGCTCACCAAAGCGCAGGCAAATCGGTTTTCACAGACTTTGCAAAGCCTCGGCGAGGCCGACGGAGTACATCCGCTTATTGTCAAGGCACAACGCGAGGCCCTGAGCAGCCAGATCGCCGATCTGAAAGAGGAGTTGCGCGAATATGAATCTCTAAAGGCTGGACTGTTTCAACTCGATCAACTCAAGACCGTCGCCGAACTGCCGACTCTTCTAATCAAAGCACGAATTGCTCAAGGACTGAGCCAAAAAGAACTGGCTGAACGCCTCGGACTGAAGGAACAACAAATACAGCGGTACGAGGCTACGGACTATGCCTCAGCCCGTCTCGCTCGGATCAAGGAAGTCGTCGGGGCCTTGGGTATCGGCAACTCATGCTGCACTATGGGAGAATCCAATGACTGAATACACTGTCGTCATCGAGAAAGACGAAGACGGTTATTATGTTGGCAGTGTCCCCGGCCTTCCGGGCTGTCATACTCAAGGAAAGTCAATTGACCAGTTGCTTGAACGGATGGAAGAGGCAATCGCACTCTGGCTTGAAGTCGAGGGCGAAGAGGGCGAAGACGCTCCGAGTCCGCTTGAACTGGTAGGCATTCAAAGAATATCCGTATGAACAGAATGCCGCGTGTGACGGGTGCCCATGTGGTCCGATCTCTGCGGAAAGCCGCCTTCGGGCACCTGCCCCTGTTTCGGCTGCCCCTTCTGCACCTGCTTTGCCGCATACAGCCCAAAATCGGGATGCCCCGCCCCCTGATCGGCTAATTCACCAACGCAAAACACCTTGGGCTTGAGCGTTGCGCCGATGGCATTTAGCAGGGTCGCCAGCGGCCCATAGCTCGACCGCTCACCAGTCGCGCCGCCGGAAGCCCGGACTCGTTGCAGATCAGTAAGGTAGGTTTCAACCGCTGTTGTCAGTCGGGTCGTCGTTTTGCCCATCAACCGTCCCGGCCCCTTCTACCCCTTAAGCGCCCCCACAGTAATCCCCTTCGTCAGATATTGCTGCAGAAAAGCATACACCAACATCGTCGGAGCCATGATCAGCACCAACCCGGCAAAAGCCATCCCCCAATCGCTGCGATACTGACTGACAATAGTGATGTTGGCCAGTCCCAACGGCAGTGTGCGCAACGCCTGTGACCCCTCCCCAGACAGAAACATAAAAGCCATGAAAAACTCGTTCCAAGTCCCCAAAAACGCGAAGATCCCCACCGTAATAAGCCCCGGCCGCGCCAGCGGCAACATAATCGACCAAAACGCTCGAAACTCCCCCGCCCCATCGATCAGCGCCGACTCGTGCAACCCAGAGGGCAAAGACTTGAAAAACCCGGTGAGGATAAAGATGGCAAACGGCATCCCAAAGGCCACATAGACTATCAAGATGCCCAACCGCGAGTTGAGCAACCCAAAGTCCTTCATCTGAAAAAAGAGCGGCACAATCGACAGTTGCAACGGAATCATCAACCCGGCCAAGAAGTAGAAAAACATCGGCCTCACGCCAAAGAAGCGAAAGCGCGCCAGCGCGTAGGCCGCCATCGCCGCCAGCAACATGGAAACCGCCACCGTCGAGATGGTCAAAAAGACGCTGTTGAAGAAGTAGTCGCCAAAGTGCCCCTTAGTCCAAGCATTGGTAAAGTTGATCCACTGCAGATCGCCGAACTCGGGCAGACTGAAAGGATTGAGAAAAATCTCGCGGTCGGTCTTCAGCGAAGTGTACAACAGCCACAGCATCGGATAGACCACAACCGTCAGATAGCCGCATAGTGCCAAATAGACGAAAGGTTTGGCAATGGAAAATTTGTCTTGTTCCGCCATGCTCAAAACTCCACAGCTTCGCGCTTCATCGCGCGCAAGGTCGCGGTAGTGCCAAAGAAGACGATCAAAAAGAGCAGCACGGCAATCGCGGTCGCCTCCCCCACCTTGAACTCAGTAAACATCGCCTGCACCATCCGCGTGCCAATCACGTGATTGTCAGTCGTCGGCCGCTGATTGGTCAGCAGCCAAATTACCTCAAACGCCTTCATCCCGCCGATGATCATAAACACAATCGCTATCGACAAAACCTCCCAAATCAGCGGCACGGTAATTGACCAAAACTGCCGCCAAGCCGAGGCCCCGTCGATGTCGGCTGCCTCGTACATGCTCTGCGGAATGCTCTCCATCGCCGCCAAAAACAGCACCATGTTGAACCCAGCCGCACCCCAAATCGACATGGGAATCAGCGCCCAGTAAAGATTGTCCTGCGCCAGCCAAGCAAACCCCTCAAACCCCTCCAATCCCAAGGCCACCAACACCGTATTGATCGGCCCACCCTGCGGATTGTATAAGTGCATCCACAGCAGCGTCGCCGCGACCCCGCCGAGAATGTTGGGAAAGAAGAACACGATGCGGAAGAGCTTAGCCCCGACCACTTCGCGGCTGATGCACACCGCCAGAAAAAGCGCCAGCGGCAACACGCAGAGCGGGATGATGAACATGATGAAGAGATTGTTCGACAGCGCGATCCAGAATTCATCGCTCTCAAACAGCAGCCGCTGGAAGTGCAACAGCCCGACGAAGGCCATCTCCGTCAACCCGTCCCAGCGCATCGCGCTCCAGACAAAGGACTTGATGCTGGGCACCACCACGAAAAGCGTGTAGAACGCCGCGGCCGGACCGACGAAGAACACCACTCCCGTCCAAGGCAGACGCACAGTACTAGTAGGCCGAGGCGCTTGGCCCGCCTGTCTCTCGCGCCATTGCCGCGCCGTCGTGTACAACCAATAGCCCATCGCCAGCGCCAACAGGCCCAACAGCAGCGCGGGCTTCCACAGGTGGCGAGTGGTAATCTGATCCGGTTGCTGACTGCGGTTGCGCACCGCTTCAGCCGCAGACTCCAGCTCTTTGGCCCCTTCCTCCGGCGTCATCTGCCCATTGACGATCTTGAAGCGCACGTCGTTGAGGAACTGGTCCATCTCCGGGAAGCCCTCGCCCGGAGCGGTGCCGTAGGTCGTAGTCGCCTGCTGTGCCAGCACCACCAAGTCCTGCAAATCCTCGCTAGTCCGCCCCTCCATCGCCCCATCAACAGCCACCAAAACATCGCGCATCTCGGCAAAGGTGCCCGCCATCTCCTGCGAGGTCATAAAGCGCAAAAAATCCACGCCCAATTCTGGGTGGGCGCTATTTTTGAAGACAAAGTAATACCCGGCACCAGTATAGATGGCACCGGGTTCGCCGACCCCGCCCTCGACTACGGGCAAATTAAACGCTCCCAAGCGGAAGCCATCGGGGATTTTGCCCATCATCTCGCTTTTGAGCCAAGACCCGCAAAAGACCATCGCCGTATGGCCCAAGAAAAACTCGAGCTGCGCCTCGGTGTGGCTCATGCCGAGGGCACCGGGCTGGAAGTACTCCTGCGCCGTGCGCTGAATAAGCCCGAGCGCCGTCACGAATTCAGGATTGGCAAAACTGCCCGGCACTAGATCCTTCTGCTCGTAGAACCGGGCGCGGCCGGCGAGGTGATAATAGGCGTTGTCAGTCACGCCGCCGATATAGCCTGGATAGCGCCCCTGAAAGGCCAGCGGCCAGACCCCTGCGGCGCGGATTTGCTCGCAGAGGGCGAAAAACTCATCCCAAGTGCGCGGCGGTGCCCAGCCGCGCTCTTCAAACATGTTCTTGTTGTACCAAACGGCGTAAACCGAGTAGAGGAAGGGAATGCCGTAGATCTTGCCCTCGTACTCATAGCGGTCGAGGCTGCCGGGTAGGAAGGATTCTCGCCAAGTCTGGTCCCCGTCCCAACTCGGCCTGTCCAAAAAGTCGTCGAGGGGCAGGATCTCGCCATTGCGGATCAGCGCCCAATAATTGAGACCCGCGTTGCTAACTTCCGGGAACGTCCCTTCGAGAATCCGCACCCGCACCTTGTCGGCAATGCGCGGATCGCCGTAGAGATCAATCTGCACATCGGGACGAACTTTTTCGTACTCGCGGGCGGCAAAAAAGAAAAAGTCTAGTCCCGCGCCGCCCTCAAAAATGGGCACTTCAACGCGCGTCGCCGCTTGCGCTGACACTGGGCCGCCAAGCAGCCCCAGCACAACGGCCGTCCAGCCGATGACTCTGTTAGGTGTTGTTATTTTCAAAAGAATCGATAATACCAGCCCTTAGAAACCGCTCGCTCGTGCTTGGGCACAAGACGGCTTCTAAGACAAAATTACCCCTGCGAGAGAAGTGCGACCTCCCTCGCAGGGGTAAAAGTAGAAAGCCTACTCGCTAAAACTCGCCTTGATCCGCGCCCATGATCGGTCGGCCACCGCAGTGGCGTCTCCGGCACCGACTAGCTGGCCATCGACGAAGCGCTCGGCATAGCGGAAGGTCGCCGCTTGGCCTGAGAGGGTGTGATAGCCCCGGTACTGTTGGGGGGCTTCGTCGAAGTCCGGCATGGCGATCTGGAAGCCGATGATGTGGCCGGCCTCCAAGTCCGTGGCCACGCTGGCCGCCTGATCGCTGAAGATGATATCATCATAGGGCGTGACGTAGATTTCGAGCACCGACGTGGTTGGCCCGTCGCCAACCGACGCGCCGCCGCCATCGCTCAAGGGCGGCGAGTTGAGCCAGTCGGCCCGGCCGGGATAGCCCAAAAATCGCCCGTCGGGCGCATCGAAAATCGCGTTCCACTTCTGGGCCTGGCGGTTTTGGTTGAGTGCCTTCTCCTCGTCGGTCATGGTTTCGCTGTTGCCGAAATTGTACTGGCCACCGGAGTGGTCGCCATCTACCATGAACTCGACCGAGTCGTGCTGCCACACCGAGGCAGGCGCGCCGCCGGCGTACTCGTTGATGTACACATTGTCGGTGCGCTCGGCTGCGAGGTAGAGCCGATTGTTGGTGTTGTTCCAGCCCAGCCAAACCCGATAGTCCATATCGGCCGGATCGTACTGGGCACCATCGCCGACGGTTGGATCGGCGAAAAAATCCTCAGGCGTGAGCGAAGCATCGCCGACCACATCCTCCCAGTCGGAGATGTCCCCATCGAAGAGGTCGAGATCCCCTAAATCGGCATCCGGAATCTCGAAGATCAGATAGACCTTTTCGCCGATGTGGGCATGAGCACTGCCGGCCAGCACAAAGGCCAGCATGAGGCAAAACGTACTGATGAGTCGCATAAAAGCACCTCCTTTAGATTTGCTTTTAGGTGCGAATCGCCTGTGCATAGGCGATCTTGGTTAATGGGGCGCGATGTACCCCCTAATTATATAATATCTTTGCTCTCCACGCTCGGACACCAAAATTTTTCGATAAACTCGACCACCAAGCCCGTGCCCGCGTCGTGGCTGACGTACGGCGGCATGACCGGATTGTACATCGCATCAGTCAAGTCGCGGATCAGCGCCACATCCACTCCCCAACGCACCATCTGCTTAATGGCAAAAGTCCGGTGCAAAACACACATATTGGTATGGACGCCCATGATCAACAAATGTGCAATCCCTTGGTGCTGCAAGTAGCTATACACCTCCGTCCCCTTATCCGAAATAATATCCCGCGCTTGGTCAATCCCAATCCCCGGATGCTGCCGATCCCAAGCCTTATAGGTCTCAGTCTCGCCCGTATCCGACCCGTGATCTGAGGCATCCACCGGCAGCGGCGGATCTGGACGCTCGGCGTTGGGCGGAGGCGCAACTTGGGGGGCTGCAAGCGCACGCTGACGCGCCAGCGCATTGGCGTAAAAATCCATGGTATCCGAAGGCGCGTGGACGATCAGGCCACCGGCCGCGCGCACCGCCCGGACCACCGCGTCCATCCGCTCGATCATGGCGTCGAGGCGCTCGACCGCGCCGCGGCACCAATGGCCGTTCCACACATCGCACAGCAAGAGCGCAGTCTGATCCGCCGCCCATTCTTGAGTACTGGTCTGCACCTGCCAGATAGCGTGGCCGCCTTCGTCTTGTGCAAGACGCTGAGAACGCATATTGAGTCGCAAAAGATAGCCCGCAGGTCCACCCCCCGACGTCCAAGGAATATCCTCTACATTGATCTTGTTGATGTAAATGTCGGTCCGTTCCTCCAAGCATTCGAGCAACAGCCGACGGGCATCGTGCAGAACGGAATGCCCGTCACCCATCAACAAAGCGTCAAAATCGAGTTGCAACAATTTGCGCAGACCCAAGGCCGCTTGGGGCGGATCGGCGAGTTTGGCGTCCGGCAGCAGAGTAATGCGACCTAGCGGCGCACCGACGACCAGATCGCCCGCTAAGACCAGCTTGAGAGTCGGCCAGTACAGAGCGATTTCCCCCGGACTCTTGCCGTGCGCCAAATGCACTACTCGGAGCCCAGGGACGATCTCCTCACCGTCGTCCAGCAAGCGGTCCGGTGGCTGGTCAAACAGGTCGGCGTCGGCGCGGTGAACGGCGATGCGAGCACCGGTGCGATCTTGGAAAAAAGCAGCTTCGCGCTCGTGGTCGCGATTGGTCAGCACGATCCAAGCAGCCCCACCCAATTGGTCGAATTGCTCCAAATCATCCACTGTCATGGGCACCGGATCGATCAAGACATTGCCCTCATCCCGCACCCATAGATGGCCGTTAAAGTCGATCTGGCGCTCTTGGCTGAAGATGGACCAAGAATAGAAGTTTGTAACGGCGATTTCTTTCACAGTATATGTCCGGCGATTTTAAAAGAGGTTGAAAGCCCTTTCTACAAACAGGCCTGCACAATATCGCGCGCCTTCAACATTTCCTTGCGACTTCTGTAGTACTCAAAAACGAAATAAGGCACCTGCGTCCACTCCTGCAACGCGCCGATATAGGTCGGATAATCCAAGCACCCCGACCCTGCCGGCCCATAGTCGATGACCTCGCCGTTTTCGGCAAAGCGCGCGTCCTTGCCGTGGGCGATTGCGATATCGGAGCCGAGCATCCGCACTGCGCGCACCAGTGGAGTGCGGTCGGGCGCGAAGTTCGCCGCGTCCATGCAGACTTTGAGCGCTGTGGACCCCACCCGGTCCTGCAATCGCCAAAAGCGCTCCGCCCCATCGACGCTCCCCGCCCGCGTCATTTCCACCGCGATGACAATGCCCAGCCTCTCGGCCGCCGCGCAGGCCGTCATTAGCCCGTTGCATAGCCCCTCGAACACCGCCTGATCATCAACTTCCTCCTCTGGATACCCCGACGGATGCCACACCAGCACTGGTCGCGGGTTGTCGCCGAAACGCCCTTCGAGCGCCGTGGTCTTCTCCACGCAGCGCACCAGCCTTGTGACATCCTCCCGGACCATCCCCTTTGGCCCGACCAGATCGACGTGCAAGGTCATGGCCGCCAGCGCAATATCGGCCGCCTGTAACGCTTTGTCGATATCCTCCGCGGACGGATCCCGCGCATCCCCGTCCGCTCCCCCGCCGAAAAACATCTGCACCGCCTCGAATCCCTCGGACCGCATCTCTGCTGACGACAGCAGATTTCCTGACATCAACGCAAGTTTCACGGTTCACTCCTTTCAAGATTCGAGCCAGCGGCGAGTACAACTCCCCGCCGCTCTTTGGTATTAAAACGTCCCCTGCACGTTCATCACCTGTCCGCCCTCCTCTTTCACCTTGGAGGTGGCCACCCGCTTTTGCAATTCTTCGTAGTACAAATCCTCGGCCACCGGAATATGTACCCAATCATCCGTCCACGTCGAAAGCAACATCGCGTTGGACAACTCCACTCCGTTGATCCCCTCGGTTCCCGCAGCCAACAGCGGCGACCCCGTGCGGATAGCCTGCACCCAGTTCTGGGTAATCCCCTTGTGCTCCTCGCCGCCGCCGCCCGGGATCTCGCACTTCCAGACCTCCGGGCTACCAAATCCATGCGGCCACTCCGCGAGGAACTTGCTCGCCGACTCGGTCGTGCGCCAAAAGGTGATTTTGCCGCCTTCCAACACCACCTTGCCGCGGTCCGCTGAAATCTCCAGCCGATTGGTCCCTGGAGCCTCGCCCGTAGAGGTGATAAAAACACCCGTAGCGCCGTTCTCGTATTCGACGTAGGCCGTTACGTCGTCTTCAACCTCAATGTCGTGGTATTGCCCAAAGCGGCAAAAGGCCCGCACCCGCTGCGGCATCCCGCAGATCCACTGCCACAGGTCGAGGTTGTGCGGACACTGGTTGGCCAACACGCCACCGCCCTCGCCGGCCCAAGTCGCCCGCCAGCCACCCGAATCGTAGTAGCTCTGGGCGCGGAACCAGTTGTTGATGATGTAAATTGTGCGCCGAATCGGCCCCAGTTCGCCGGATTCGACCAGCGACTTCAGCTTCTGGTGCTCGCCGCGCGCGCGCTGGTTGAACATCATGCCAAAGACCCGGTCGCTTTTGGACGCGGCCTCGTTCATCTCGCGGACTTGGCGCGTATAGACTCCAGCCGGCTTCTCGCTCATCGCGTGCAGACCGTTTTCGAGCGCCTCGATCACCAGCGAGGGGTGGAAGTAGTGGGGGGTAGCGACGATCACAGCATCGACGCATTGGGCTGCAAACAGGGCATCGGCCCCGACAAACGCTTGCACGCTCTCTCCATATTTTTCTTGCACGCCTGCGAGCCGGGCCGGATCGACGTCGGCTACAGCCGCGAGTTCCGCACCGGCGATTTGGCCTTGGGAAAGATAGCTGGCGTGGCTGCTGCCCATGCCGCCGAAGCCAATGATACCAATTCGCACCTTGTCCATTTCGCGCTCCTTGTCGTTATCTAGCGATGATACAGGTTCAGCTTTGGGGACTCAAAAAGGAAGTGAGTCGCCGAACATGCCAACGAGAATATGAGCCGCAATATACCTCAAAATCCGCCGAGTGGTCAATCTCGCTGGGCGGCCAGAGGATTACCTCGCACGATTCTTGAGTTGATCCAGCATAACGGCGACCAATAGGATGAAACCGCGAACCACGTTTTGATAGAACGTCGGGACGTTGAGCAAGTTCAGGGCGTTTTCAACTACGCCCATGATGAGCACGCCAGCTATGACGCAGCCAATTGACCCCACGCCGCCGGTCAAGGACACGCCACCCAAGACGCAGGCCGAGATGACTTGGAGTTCGAACATCTCAGGAGGCTTTGGCTGTCCGCTAGTCATGCGCGAGGCGAGGACCACCCCCGCGAACCCAGCCATCAGACCCTGGATACTGAAGATGATCGTCTTGAGCCGCGCGACCGGGATACCCGAGAGCCGGGCGGCCTCTTTGTTGCCGCCAATGGCCAAGGTATTGCGACCAAAGGTAGTCCGTTGGAGCAGCAATCCGAACACCACGAAGCAGACCAGCGCAATCCAGACCGGCGTCGGAACGCCTAAAAACGACGACGTACCCAAGGCGAAGAATCCCGAATCGGTAACGCCGACGGCCCGACCGCCTGAGATGATAAAGCCCAACCCGCGTACGATCTGCATCGTCGCCAGCGTCGCGATCAGCGCATTGATGCGAAATCGCGAAATCACCACGCCGTTGCAAAGCCCAACCGCGCCACCGACCAACACGCCCGCCAACATACCCAACAGGACGCTGCCCATTGCGTTAGTCACGACCGCGGCCACGACCCCCGCGCAGGCTACGACCGAGCCGACTGACAAATCGAAATCCCCCGACGCCAAGCAGAACAGCATCGTGCATCCAACCATGCCGATCTGCGACACCGCCAACGCCAAGCCCTTCACGTTTACCCACGAGAAAAAGTCCTCGACAAACAGCGAACACGCCGCGAACAGCACGGCGAAAACCACTAACATGCCAGCTTTCTCCCAGAGAAGTGCCATCGCGCCGAGAGAAGCTGTTGGCGAGTTTGTAGATTCCGTCATCGTTCTCTTCTCCGTCAGCCGGTTTAAGCAGGAGACGCCGGTAGCGCCAACCGCAGGACCTCTTCCTCGTCGGCTTCACCCCGGGCGAGAGAGGCTACGATAGCACCTTCGCGCATCACCAGCAGGCGATCCGCCACGCCGAGGGCTTCCGGGAGGTCGCTGGATGCCAACACCACCCCCACCCCGCGGTCGGCCAGATCGCGGATGATGGCGTAGATCTCGCTCTTCGCACCGACATCCACGCCGCGCGTAGGTTCGTCCAGCAGCAGCACATTGACGTCCTCAGACAGCCACCGTGCGAGAATGGTTTTTTGCTGATTTCCGCCAGACAAGTTGACTATCTTCTGCGCCACCGACGGCGTGCGAATCCCGAGCCGCTCAATCTGGTCGTGGGCGTTGCGTCTCTCCCAGGCATCGTTGACGACAAGACCCAGCCGGGCAATGCGACCACGAGCTACGAGATTCAGGTTGTCAAGCACAGACGCCGTGGGCACGATGCCGTCCTTTTTGCGGTCTTCTGGGCAGAAGGCCACGCCGGAGCGGATCGAATCATTTGGGGAAGAGATCGAGACTTGCCGATCGCACACTTTCACCGCGCCGGCCTGCATGGGTTCCGCGCCAAACACCAAGCGCAGCAATTCGCTGCGGCCCGCGCCGATCAACCCAAATAGGCCGACGACCTCGCCTTTCGCGACGGTGAAAGAGGCCGGCCTTGAGAGTCCCGGGCCCTCCACCCCGACAACTTCTAAGGCAATCTCTGTCTGCGTGCTGGAATGGTAATCGAAAACATCTTCGACATCGCGGCCGACCATGCGGTTGACCAGCATCTCGTGAGAGACTCCTTCCAAGGAGAGAAACGTCTCAACGTGGCGGCCATCCCGGAGGACGGTCGCGGAGTCGCACACGCTAAACAGTTCGTCCATGCGGTGGCTGACGTAGAGCACGGAACAGCCGTTGCGCTTGAGTTCCGCCACGGTCGCAAAAAGGCGTTCTACTTCGCGGGCAGAAAGGCTGCTAGTGGGTTCGTCTAGGGCCAACACTCGTGCGCCACGAGTCAGGGCTTTGGCGATTTCGACCATCTGCCGTTGCGCGATGGGCAGGCGACCGACTTTGACGGCGGGATCGATGGCTTCACCCAAACGTTCCAAGTCGCGGTGCGCGGCTTCGCGCAGACGCCGGCGATCCACGACTCCTAGCCTTGCGGGGAGATGGCCAAGGTAGAGATTCTCGGCCACGGACATTTCGGGGACGAGCTGGAGTTCCTGATGGATGACGGCAACGCCAGCGTCCAAGGCTTCCGCAGTCGCATAAAAAACCCGTTCGCGCCCATTTAGCACCACGCTTCCAGCATCGGGCAGGTGGACGCCGCTTAAAATTTTCAGCAGCGTGGACTTCCCCGCTCCGTTCTCGCCGATCAGGGCGCGGACTTCCCCGCGGCGAACCGAAAACGAGACATCCTCTAGAGCGCGGACTCCTGGAAACGTCTTTGAGACGCCGTGGAACTCAACTACCGGAGGAGACGAGGGTTCCAAGACCGCGACCTAATCGAGACCCAGCGTAGTCTGGATTTCTTTGTAGTTATCGCGGTAGGCCATGACGCCTGCCGTGCGCGTGTCCGCGGGCGGGGCGACGCCTTCTTTGACCCACTTGTAAAGTAGTTCCGTCGTCTCGTACCCATGACGGCGGGGGCTAATCATGCAGGTCGCGAAATACCCCGTCGGTTCCTCCTTCTCAAACTCGGTCAGCCCTGTACCAGCACCAATGCCAATACCAATGGTCTCCGCCGCGCCAAATCCACGCCCCTCCAAGGCGCGCACCGCGCCGAGAACCCCTTCGTCATTAATCGAGAACACCAACCAGCGTTTGATCTCCGGGTATTTGGTCAGGACGATGTTGGCAGCATCGAACGCTCCTGGGATGTCGGTGGTCTTCTCCGCCCCCAAGTAAATGCGCTCCTGCGGGAAGCCAGCCTCGGCCAGCGCTCCAATCGTCCCATCGGTGCGGTCGCGCGCGGTGTCGAGTTCGTCGAACGTGATCCCGAGCGCCCCTGTCTCCTCCAACGGCCAGCCGCGGTTGGTGAACTCCTTGTGGAGTTCTCGTCCCACTTGGCGACCGATTTCCACGGCTGAAATGCCCATGTACGGGACGTCCATGAACTCGCCGTCCGCGCCGACGAACTGATCATCTACCGTGAACACTTTCATGTTATGGCTACCGGCTTTGGCCATCACGGCTGGCCCCAGCCGAACGTCGGGTGTGCAAACGACAAAGCCCTGTGCTCCCTTGGCCGCGAGGACGTCAATGGCCGCGAGGAGTTTCTCCCCGTCTGGAACGCCGATTTTGATCAGCTCAAAGCCGTACTTGTCGGCGCACTGCTGGGCGAATCTCCATTCGTTCTGGAACCACAGTTCCTCTGGCATTTTCACCAGAAATCCCAGCCGAATCTCTTCCTTGACCGACGGCGCGGAGCCAGTTTCGGGCGATTCAGCAGTCTGCGGCCCACACCCGTTGCTCGCGACCAGCGCCAAGATCATCGCAGCTAAAGCGATAGGTCTGATCTTCATGTGGAAGTCCCTCCGTTCACAGTTAGCCGAGACAGGTCGCGTCGTCAGCGATAATGGTCGTTCAGCGATCATGCGATTCCTCCGCGTGCTGTAGTATCTGTACGGATTTGAGGTTATCGGCGAACGTTTGGTTCGAGGAGTCTAATTCGACCGCACGTTTGAAGGCCTCCATGGCCCCTATCCTATTTCCCGCGAGTAGCCTGACATTGCCGATCCCATTGTGGGCAAAGGCATAGGTGGAGTCGGCGCGCAATGCGGCTCGATAGGCCCGGGCAGCCTCTTCGGGTCGATTCTGCTGCAGTAGGAGGTTTCCCAAGTTGTTGTGGGCAGCGGCAAATTCGGCATCTCGTGCGATAGCCTGTCGATAGAGCTGAATCGCTTTGTCCGTCTCACCCCGCCTCGAATACAAGCGCGCCAATTCCCGGTAGAGAGCCGGATCGGTGGGGTCGTGGCGGATCGCTTCGCGGTACTTGACAATGTCCGTGTCGATCGAT
>JAJDYK010000246.1 GCA_022825185.1 Candidatus Latescibacterota bacterium
GCGAAGTGCGCGCTTCGCCTTAACCTTTTTGAGGATCTGCGCAACATGACTGAGGAAACCACAGCAATAGAAGAGCCGCAGGAAGCTCCTGTGTACGGCAACGTCAGCGTCGAAGAGCTAGAAAAGCCCGAGTACGACCAAGCCCAATTCGACGAATTCATGGCCCTCTACGATGAGAGCATCTCCGGCATCAAAGAAGGCCAGATCGTCAAGGGCACGGTCGTCTCCATCGGCCCCAGTGAAGTGATGGTCGATATCGGCTTCAAGTCCGAAGGCGCGGTGCCGATCAAGGAGTTTTCCGACTCCGAGTCCATTGAGCAAGGCCAAGAAATCGAGGTCTTCTTAGAGGACGTCGAAGACCAAGAGGGCCAAGTTGTGCTCTCCAAGCAAAAGGCCGACTTCATGCGGGTCTGGGATTTGATCAAGGATGCCCACGACACCGGCAACACGGTCGAGGGCCGACTAATGCGGCGCATCAAGGGCGGCATCGTCGTCAATCTCTTTGGCGTCGAGGCCTTTCTGCCCGGCTCGCAGATCGACATCCGCCAAGTCAAAAACTTCGACCAGTTCATCGGCCACGAATTTCCCTTCAAAATCATCAAGCTCAACAAGGCGCGGCGCAACATCGTCGTCTCGCGCCGCGCCGTGCTAGAAGAAGAGCGCGCACGGATGCGCGAGGAGATCGTCAAGGTGTTGGAGGAAGGTCAAATTCGCGAGGGCGTCGTCAAGAACATCACCGATTTCGGCGCTTTTATCGACTTGGGCGGCGTCGATGGCCTGCTCCACATCACCGACATGTCGTGGGGGCGCGTCAACCACCCCTCGGAGTTGGTCTCCATCGGCGACCGCATCAAGGTCAAAGTGCTCAGCTACGACCGCAAGCGCGAGCGAATCTCCTTGGGACTGAAGCAACTAACAGCCCATCCGTGGGAGAATATCGAGAATAAGTACCCGATTGAGAGCCAGGTGCGCGGCAAGGTGGTCTCCATCACCGACTACGGTGCCTTCGTCGAGTTGGAGGAAGGCATCGAGGGCCTAGTCCACATCTCTGAGATGTCCTGGACCCAGCACGTGCGCCATCCTTCCAAGCTGGTCAACATCGGCGACATCGTCGAGGTGAAGGTGCTCAAGATCGACAGCGAGAACCAGAAGATCTCTCTCGGCATGAAGCAAACCGAGGACGATCCATGGGATACCCTCGACACCAAGTATCCCCCTGGCACCAAGATCGAGGGCACGGTATGTAGCCTGACTAACTTCGGTGCCTTCGTCGAGTTGGAGGAAAACATCGACGGGCTGGTCCACATTTCGGATATGTCTTGGACCAAGCGCATTCGCCAAGCCAGCGAGATGTTCAAAAAGGGCGATGTGATCCCCGTGGTCGTCACCGAAATCGACATCAAGCGCCGTCGCATTTCGCTCAGCCATAAGGATGCCTTTGAAAATCCTTGGCCTCGCTTTGCCGAGCAATACGCCGTAGGCGTCGAGATACGGGGCGCGATCTCGCGGCTCCTCGAGCGCGGCGTGGTCGTCTCGCTCGTTGACGAAGTCGATGGATTCGTGCCGCTGTCGCATTTGGCCATCGAGGGGTTGCAAACCCCGCGCCAGAGCTTTGCCGAAGGGCAAGAGCTTCCGCTAGAGGTCATCGAGTTCGACAAGAACCAAAAAAAGATCGTCCTCAGCGTGCGCGAGTACTTCAAGGATAAGGACCAAGCCGAGTACGAAGCCTACTTAGCCGAGCATCCCGTCCAAGAGGTCGCCACCGAGGAGGAGGCCTCTGCCGACAAGGACGACGAGATGGAAAGCTGGGGAGACGTCCACGACGACGAGCAAGTCGAGCAAGTCGAGCAAGATGAGCAAGACGAGCAAGTCGAGCAAGACGAGCAAGACGAGCAAGACGAGTCATAAGCCCCGCAGCAACAACCAAGCGCGGTGGGACGAACAATCGTTCCACCGCGTTTTTATTTTTGCCCACCCCAATCCCCTACCGAACTATGCCACCCAGACCCAAACTCACGCCGGCGATGGAGCAGTACATGCACTTTAAGCGTCAGCACCCCGACGCGATTCTCTTCTTCCGCATGGGCGATTTCTACGAGATGTTCTGCGACGACGCCAAAGAAGGCGCACGCCTGCTGGGCCTCACCCTGACCTCGCGCCCCGCTGGCAAATCCGGCAACCTACCCCTCGCCGGTGTGCCCCATCACGCCATGGAAGGCTATCTGGCCAAACTCATCCAGCTCGGGCGCAAGGTCGCCATCTGCGAGCAGGTTGAAGACCCCAAAAAGGCCAAGGGCGTTGTCAAACGCGACGTAGTCGAAGTCGTCTCCCCGGGCACGGCGCTTTCCGACGCCATGCTCGATCAGCAGCGCAACAACTTCCTCGTCGGCCTCTGCGCGCACGCTGGCCGCGTCGGCCTCGCCAGCGTCGATTTGTCAACCGGAGACTTCGCGCTCGACGAGGTTCCCGCCCCC
The DNA here is from genome assembly GCA_022825185.1 of Candidatus Latescibacterota bacterium. The sequence goes on from JAJDYK010000246.1 coordinate 2,475, forward strand.
GATCTCGCCGACGAGTTGGAGAGCTTGGGACCGGCCGAGTTGCTCATCGCCGAAGAAGCCGACGAACAGTGGGTCGCCACCCTGCAAAACGCCCTGCCGCACGTAGCGCTCAGCCGCCTCGCAGACTGGCACTTCGCCGCCGACACCGCGTACGAAACCCTGACCAGCCAGCTCCGCGTCCAGACGCTGAAGGGCTTTGGCTGCGACGACATGGAGGCCGCCATCCGCGCCGGCGGGGCGACGGTAGCTTATTTGCGCGAGAACCAGCGCGGTGCAGTCGAACACATCAACCGCCTCCAGCGCAAGTACCGCGAGCACTTTGCCCTCATCGACGCCACGGCTCAGCGCAACCTAGAGTTGCTCTCCAACCGCCAAGACGGAGGCCGCGCCAACACCTTACTCGAAATCCTCGACCGCACCCGCACTCCTATGGGCGCACGTCTGTTGCGCCAATGGGTCGCCCAGCCGCTCAAATCCCCGCCCTTAATCAACGCCCGCTTAGAAGCTGTTGACGAACTCCTAAACCAGCGCGAAATCCGCCGCACCCTCGGCCAATGCCTAGAGCAGGTCGGCGACCTAGAACGACTAATCGCGCGGATTTGCTGTCTGCGGGCCAACGCCCGCGACATGGTGGCCCTCGCCCGCTCGCTCGACATCGCGCCCGCCATCGGCACCGCGCTATCCCCTGCGCAGAGCGCACTCCTGCAAGAGCTATGCTCCAAGGGGCTACCCGACGTCAGCGAGTTAGTCGCCGAGATCCTCGGTGCCCTAGTCGATGCACCCCCGGCGACCCTGACCGACGGCGGCCTAATCCGCGACGGCTATCACCCAGACGTCGATCAATTTCGGCAGATCGCTCGCGGCGGCAAGGACTACATCGCCCGCCTACAGGCCACCGAGCGCGAGCGCACCGGCATTGCCTCGCTCAAGATCGGCTACAACCAAGTCTTTGGCTACTACATCGAAATCAGCAAAGCCAACCTCGACAAAGCCCCCGCCGAGTACCATCGCAAACAGACCTTGGCCAACGCCGAGCGCTTCATCACGCCCGAGCTAAAGGAGTACGAGGAAAAAGTCCTAGGGGCCGAGGATCGCCTCAAAGAGCTAGAGAACGAGCTGTTCTTGGCCCTGCGCGACCGCGCCGCCCGCTGGACGCCCCAAGTCCAGCAGATCGCCCGCGCCATCGCGCGCATCGACGTGCTGTATTCCCTCGCCGAAGTCGCCGAGAGCGAGTCCTACACTCGGCCCCAAGTCGATGACGGCCAGCTAATCGACATCCGCGACGGCCGCCACCCAGTCGTCGAGCGCCAGCTCCGCACGGGCAGCTTCGTGCCCAACGACGTGCGCCTCGACACCAACGGGGCGCAGATCATGCTCATCACCGGCCCTAACATGGCCGGCAAGAGCACCATCATCCGCCAAGTGGGTCTCATCGCGCTGATGGCGCAGATGGGCAGCTTCGTCCCCGCGCGCCAAGCCACCATCGGCGTGGTCGATCGCATCTTCACCCGCGTGGGCGCGTCCGACAACCTCGCCGGTGGCGAGAGCACCTTCATGGTGGAGATGCACGAGGCCGCCAATATCCTCAACAACGCCACCAGCCACAGCTTGCTCCTCATCGACGAGCTCGGCCGCGGCACGAGCACTTTCGACGGCCTGAGCATTGCCTGGGCCATTGTCGAATACTTGCATCAGCACCGCGAAGTCCACCCGCGCACCCTCTTTGCCACGCACTACCACGAGATGACCGAACTCGAAAGCCACCTAGAGCGCGTCGTCAACTTCAACGTGCAGGTGCGCGAAGAAGGCGACCAAGTGGTGTTCCTCCACCGCCTAGCCCCGGGGTCTGCCGACCAAAGCTACGGCATCAATGTTGCGCAGATGGCTGGGATGCCGGGCCAAGTAGTAGCCCGCGCCCAAGAAATTCTCGCCCGCCTCGAAAAGGATCAGATCGACACCAAGGACATCCATAGCCCAGACGTACCCCCGCCGGCCCCTCAACCCCAACTCCATCTCTTCTCCGCGCCTGCGGACGCGCCGTGGGTAGCGGAGTTGCGGGACATGGACCTCAGCCAGATTACGCCACTTCAGGCGTTGCTCAAGCTGAATGAGTGGAAAGAGAACATTAAGAATGGGGAATGAAGGATAGATTACGGGTGGGGTTATCAAAGAACACATAGGGAATATGTTCTAATGGCCGAAGCAAAAAGGCGTTCCATCATTGAGCTATCTTGTGATGAAGCACGAGAACTTCTTCTCAAGCAAGAAAGCTACTGTACTATTGAATTGCCTTCATATTTTAAATTCGATGATCTGATAAACAACACTGCCCAAGTGCTTGACGGAGCGTCTCTATCAGATCTCCAGAACGGTTATTCTCCGCGAGACATTAAGGATGTAAATTATCGTATTCTGAATAACAAGGATGGTAGATATGAATGGCGTCCTTTAGAGCTTATTCATCCAGCATTGTACATCTCGCTCGTCAATAACATGATTGAGCATTGGGAACCGATCATCAGTCGACTCCACTATTTCAGAGATAACGCAAAAATCAAGTGTCCAACCCTGCCTGTTAAGCCATTGACAGATGAAAAAGATAAAGCTGGACAGATAAGTCATTGGTGGGAGGAAGTTGAACAGAAATCAATTGAACTGTCCATGGATTACGAATTCATAATCCATACGGATATTGTAGACTGCTACGCCGCATTTTATACTCACTCAATCCCATGGGCACTCCACAAAAAGTCAGAAGCAAAAAAATCAAGAGATAAGAAAAGTAAGAAAGCTTTGATTGGGAACATCATAGACGACCATATAATGAATATGCGACAGGGACAAACGAATGGTATTCCCCAAGGTCCTGTGTTAATGGACTTCATTGCGGAGATTGTACTTGGTTATACAGACTATGAGCTAACAAAAAAATTAACTGATAAAAAAATCGGTGATTACCAAATTCTTCGATATCGAGATGATTATCGAATCTTTGTGAATAGCCCTCGGGAAGGAGAGGTTATTCTCAAATGCCTTACAGAGGTAATGATTGAATTAGGACTGAGCTTGAATCCCGCAAAAACGAGTACAAGTAGTGAGGTAATACAGTCTTCCATAAAAGACGATAAGCTTAATTGGATACTTAGAAAGCAGATCGATAAGAAACTGCAAAATCACTTATTGATCATCCATCAACATAGCATGAAATATCCTAATACTGGAAGTGTGGTGAGTGCTATGGGTGACTACTACGAGCGTCTTTGTAAAATAAATAAGTATGATTTCCCATTATCATTAATCGCCATTGTAGTTGACATCGCATATCGCAATCCAAGAACGTACCAGACCTCCACTGCAATATTGAGTAAACTCATTGATTTTCTTGATACTAAATGCGAGAAGCAAAAAGTCATCGAAAGAATCTTACAAAAATTCTCTCACATACCAAATACTGGATATATGGAGATATGGCTTCAAAGAATCAGCTATCCATTCGATCCTAATAGAAGCTTCGATGAGCCTCTTTGTCAGTTAGTATGTCAGGAAGATGTACCGATATGGAATAATGATTGGATATCATCGAAGAGTTTGCTGAAGGCAATTGATCCAAAGGAGATAATAGACTGGAACGAACTCGATGCTATCACTCCTGTTGTTCCTTCTGAGGAAGTTCAACTGTGGTCTAGTTATCCCTGATTAATCCCAAGCCTTATCAAATTTGGATCGTCACCGAGTCTAAAGCCCGGCTGTCTGAAATACTACGTATCATAGAGGAGAAGAGGCCGTATCATTTCGGTGTAGGAAGTACTTCTGCATCCGGCACCGCGTTCTCCGACTGGACTTGTTCGGCTCGGCTGCCACCGGCAACCACCACGGAGGCGAAAGCGACTTGGACTTCTTGGTTGAATTCCAAACGCTGCCCTCGGGAGAATACGCCGACGCCTACTTCGGGCTGCTGGAGGCTCTGGAGTTGCTCTTTGGACATCCTGTAGATCTCGTCGTCGATTCGGCCATCAAGAATCCCTTCTTCCGGCAACGCGTTGACGAGACTAGGACGCTGCTCTATGCAGCTTGAACGGCTTCTAACATATTTCAATGCGTTGGACGACCTCGCGGAAGAAATCCCGCGACCAAACATCGATGGTGCGCGGGTCGCGCACAAACCGGACCACATCGTCCCGGGCGCGCCCAACATCGAGTTGGTCAACCGCTTGGCGCAAGAGCTCCATTAGGCGACCTCGCGTCAAAGGCGTCTCGTCCCGATAATCGCCCGATTGCCTCATGCGCTCCTCTAGATGGCTCAGACGCACCTGTGGATGACGGCCGGCGTACCAGACTAGATCGTACCAGTCCCGCCCCTTGACGCGCGTCTGCCACCTCCGGCATAGGATAGCGTGTAGCTTACCAGCGAACAGATCGGGCAGGCTATAAACGCGCACCGCAAACGGAATAGGTTGCAGCAAATAGCGGCTCTCAGTCTCAAAGCCGCCGGGTGGGTCGGTATCCACTTCGAGTTTGATCCGCAGAGCCGATCCGGGATGCAGGCCGGGGAACCGTTCGGCGTCTGCTTCGATGACGAGCAACTGTTTGAGCGTATGGGCCTTGAGAAAGGCCGACTCAATAGCCGTCTGCCGGGTCGGCTCTCTGTGCTCAAACTCGACGCTAAAGCCAAAACTGCCGATCTCGCGCAACAGGGACTCGCCATATTGCCCAAGCGAAAATCCCGGGGCGGGTGCCAGCAACGAGAAGTCAATGTCCTCGGAATAGCGATCTAGGCCGTAGAGTACGCGCAGGGCCGTGCCTCCGTAGAAGGCGGCATGCTCGAAAAACTTGCTGCGCCAGAGGCCGAGCAACGCCAGTTCCTGTAGTATCTCCCGCAGCGCATTGACGTAATCGTCGCGCGTTTCAGGTGCGTATCGGTCGAGCATGGGACGAATGGCCTCATGCATGGCTCTGCTCCCTTAGCGTCTGTAGGTAGCGCATGAGCCGATAGAGCTTCCGCGAATCGTAGGCTCTCGCGATCGCATCGAGGCGATCGCGGTCGAGGACGGCCAACCGGGCGGGATCCAGCCGCAGGTCATCCAGCAAATACGAACCATAGGTCGCCAAGCGAGTTCCGTCGAAGCGCTTGTCGGCCCATACCTTATCCACCAGTGCCTTTTCTGGGGAAGCGATCAGGAAGGACAGATCGCCGTGTTCTGCTAGCAGACTCCCAACGGCGTAGCGGCTCTGACTCAGGCGACGGTAGGAGAACATTCCGTAGGGCGTAGTGAAGGTGCGCGACCGCCCCAATGTCACCGAGGTGACGGTCTCGACGCGTTCCGGTATGAGCCCGTGGTAGCTCAGGGCGTAGTCTAGGCTTATGTAGGAAGGCCCATAGATCAGATTGGCCAGCAGTTCCCGGCTGATAGGTGCTCGTCGGAGAGGCTCGCCAAAGGCGTACAAGCCCTTCCTAATGCGCACGATCTCTCCGCTGGCCAACAATCTGCGGATCTTGTCGCGGGGCTTGCTAAACTGGGACAAACAGGCGACCAACTGCTGGTAATCGAAGACATCTCGATCAATCTGCTGCCGCAATGGGGTCGTTTCAAGCATTTTGTACCGCAATAATATACATCAATGTCCACAATTAGTGGACATAGTATGCTAAAAACGTGAGGTTCTGTCCAATTTTCTCCGCGCTGCCAGAGTGCATCGTCGAGTCGCTGCTGCCAGCATCCCTACCATCTAACCTGCACATCGAGTATTTTTAATCAATTACGTTGAGACGACAGTGGAGTAAGACTACCCTCCCTTTAGCTCTAAATTTTCAATTAGCCGAATCCTAAACTTACAATTAGACGTCTCAACATTTACAATTAACCGACCTGCACCCAGTCACCACATGCCCGATAAACAAACACCCGACGACCTAATCTGGGGCCGCCACCCCGTACTCGAAGCCCTCCGCGCCGAGCGCCCCCTGCGCCGCCTGCTCATCGCCAAGGGCGCACACGGCCCAGTCATCGACGAAATTTTCGAGCGAGCGCGGCAGGCCCACATCCCCTATGACCTACGCGACAAAGCCCAACTCGACCGCCTCACCGGCCCCCGCCACCAAAGCGTCGTCGCCTACGCCGCCGCCGCAACGTACGCGGACTTCGACCACGTGCTCGCCCACCTACCGACTCAAGCCCTATTCATCTTTCTCGACCAAGTGCAAGACCCCCACAACCTCGGTGCCATCATCCGCAGCGCCCACGCGCTCGGCGCGCACGGCGTAGTCGTGCCTGCCCGATCTGCCGCCGGCCTCTCGCCAGCCGCGCTCAAGGCCGCGGCCGGTGCAACCCAGCACCTGCCCGTCTGCCGGGTTGACAACTTGCAAAAGGCCCTGCAAAAAGCCGCGGCCTGTGGGCTTTTCATCGCCGGACTCGACGCCCAAGGCGAACAGCCCTTGACGGACGCGGACTTTACCCAGCCCTGCGCCCTAGTCATCGGCAGCGAGGGCAAAGGACTGCGGCGCATGGTGCAAAAGCGCTGCGATGCGCTCTTGCACATCCCCATGCAGCGCGAGGCCATCGGCTCGCTCAACGCCTCGGTGGCCGCTGGCATAGCCCTGTACGAAGTGCTGCGCCAACGCCAGCCATGATCGTCCTATTGCTCCTCTGCCTCGCCCTCGCCTATCCGCGCGGCAGCGAAGCGTCCGACGCCCAACTGCAAGAGGCCCGTTCCCTGTTGACCCAAGCCAAGGGCCAAGACAAAAACCAGGGCTTTGCGTACCAAGCCACCTATATGCGCTACTACGAGGTCGGCGACTCGCTCCTGTTGCAGGGGCAGGCCCGTATCTCGCACAAAGGTGCTGAGCTAGAGGCCGCCGAGATCGTCTTCCGCCGCGTCCTCGACCAAGTCGAAGCGCGGGCTGCCCTCGATTCGCTTGGGCGGGTCGTCGGCCGCCCAGTGTTGCGCCAAGGCGACCAAACCCTGCGCGGCGAGCGCATTCTCTACAACCTCTCCACCGAGCAAGGAACCATCCTCAAAGGTAAGATCCACCGCGACAAGGGATTTTACGCCGGACACTTGATCCAGACCCGCAGCAGCACTGAGTTCCACGTCCACCAAGGCTCGTACACCACGTGCGACGCCGACCCCCCGCACTTTGACTTCTACAGCCCGCGCATCAAGGTCATAGCCGGCGACATGGCCGTGGCGCGCCCCGTGTATTTCCGCATCAAGGAGCGGCGGCTGTTGTGGATTCCCTTTTACGTATTCTCGCTGCGCGAAGACCGCCAATCCGGGATTTTGACGCCGAGTTTTGGGCAACGCTCCCTTAGATTTGGGGCGCGGCAAAGCGAGTGGGAGCTGCGCAACTTGGGCTACTACCTCGCGCCCAATGACTATTGGGACCTGTCTCTCGCAGCCGACCTGCGGCAGCGCTCGGGCTGGCTAGGACGCGCCCGCCTCAACTACGCCGAGCGCTATCGCTTCAGGGGCCATGTCAGAACCCAGTTCGAAAACCGCCAAGAGGGCCGCACGGCCTCGCGCAACTGGCGGCTGGAATTCAGGCACAGCCAAGAGTTGGGGCGCGACGCGAGCCTGCGGGCCAACGGCACCTTCCAGAGCAACAACAGCTTTGCCCAAGACAACAGCACCAGCCTCCAAGACCGCCTCAACCGCACCCTGCGCTCCAACTTCAGCTACACCCGGCGCTGGCG
>JAJDYK010000122.1 GCA_022825185.1 Candidatus Latescibacterota bacterium
GCCGCGGCCAAAGCTGCCAATGCGCACGACTTCATCATGAACATGCCCGACGGGTACGACACCATGGTCGGCGAGCGCGGCACCCGCGTATCCGGGGGCGAGCGGCAGCGGCTGTCCATTGCCCGGGCCATTTTGCGCAACCCGCGCATTCTCATCCTCGACGAAGCCACCTCCAACGTCGATACCCAGACCGAAGCGCAGATTCAGGAGGCATTGGAGCGGCTGGTCCAAGGGCGCACCACCTTTGCCATTGCCCATCGCTTATCGACCCTCAAAAACGCCCACCGCCTGCTCATCCTCGATAAGGGCAAACTCGCCGAGATCGGCACCCACGACGAACTGATCGCGCAGGACGGCATCTACGCCAACCTGTGCCGCATGCAAACCGAAATGTCTAAACTGAGAGCTTGGTAACGCCATGCAGCAGCACCACAAATTAGCCGCTGAAATCACTTATCTCGACCCGGACAAGGCGCGATTTTTCGTCGATGCTTTCGAGGACTTGAACCTAGAGTTGGCCGAGGATCAAACCTATTCAAGGGTCCGGGTCAAACGGGCTTTTCCCCTGAGTTGCGACGACTGCTTTATCGTCGTCCAAGACCGCAAAGGCAAGGAGATTGGCTCGCTGGCCCGACTCGACGCGCTAGATCGGGACAGCCGCCAAGCCGTGGAAGACGAATTGGAGCGAGCCTATTTCACGCCGCGCATCCAGCGCATCGCCAAGGTTTCAGTGACCAACCGAGTGCCGCGCTGGGAGGTAGAGACCGACCGCGGACCGCGCACCTTTGACATCTATTCCAGCCACCGAAATAGCGATGTGCGCCTTTTGGGCGGCGGGCGGGTCATAGTGCAAGACGCCGACGGCAACCGCTACGAGATTCCCGACTACCGGCATCTAGATCCGGCCAGCCAAGCCTTGGTCGAGGAAATGGTGTGAGGAGCTATAGACGCTAGCGAAATGGGTCCGCTAATTTAGCCAGCACTTGTCATGCTGAGCGTAGCGAAGCATCTCAAACCTAAGAAGCCTCTGCACAACACCCGCATCACCACCAAGCGAAAGGAACACCCATGCGCCAAGGGATATTCAAGTTGTCGATGACCCTAGGCAGAAGCCCGAGCGAGCAACCCGAGCGAGTGAAGATCTGCCGGGAAATGGGCGTCACCGGCTGCGTAACGTCGCCGCCCCTCGAAGGGATAAGCCGCGATCAATACGCCGCGGCCATGCGCCAACAGCAGCAGGAATGGGCCGAGGTTGGGTTTTCGATCCCCGTGTACGAGACCATGACGCCCACCCGCTCCCAGCACATCCGCCGAGGAACCCCGGGCCGCGATGAGGAACTATTGGACTTTATCGCCGCCGTGGAGGCCATGGGCCAAGTCGGCATTCCCGTGCTGTGCTACAATCTCGGCGCGGGCGGCTCGCGCACCGATTGGGTGCCCACGCGCGGCGGTGCCATTTCCTCGCAATTCGACTATGCAGAATCGCACCAAGAGCCTCCCTTGGCGGAGCCCCAAACCGAGGAAGAACTCTGGGACAACCTGACTTGGCTGCTCGAACGCATCATTCCCGTCGCCGAAAAGGCCAATGTCCGCATGGGCTATCACCCCAACGATCCGCCGATCTCGCCCTATCGGGGTTCCGCCCAAATCATGGTCAGCGCTGACGCGTACCGCCGCCTGATCAACATCGCGCCGAGTCCCAGCAACGGCGTCACATTCTGCCAAGGCAACTTCAAGGCCATGGGCGAGGATATCTACTCGGTGGCGCGGGAGTTCACCGAGCAGGGCAAGGTCCACTTTATCCACTACCGCGACGTCGAGGGCACCGCGGGAACGCGATTTACCGAAACCTTTCACGACGACGGTCCCACGGATATGGCGCGGATGCTAGAGATCTACTCCCGCGCCGGCTTCGCAGGCCCCATCCGCCCCGACCACGCGCCGACGATGGGGTCCGAGGATGCAGAGACGACCCGGGGCTACGGCATGTTGGGAAAGATCTTCGCCTTCGGCTACATGATCGGCATGATGCAGGCGCAAAACCTGGCCTACGAATGAGGAGAGCCAAAACGAACAGCAGCGGCAGCACTGGTCGAATTTGCCTACTGGGATTTTTCCCATAGCGGTGTGTATTTATATCGCCTTCGCTTGCGACCAAACTCTCACGCGCAAGCTAGTTCCACTGAGATAACGATATTCTCTTCCAATCAATAGGAAAAGCACATGTACCCACTATTTTTTGCCCTTCTGATCCTCACTAGCACAGACCATCTATGGGGAGAGGAAGCGGCTCCTATGCACTGGTCTTTTGACCGCCAAGACTCGCAGGGATTTATCAGTCAATCCGGCGCGGCGGCATTTAACCTTCTGCGCCAAGCAGAGCAAGTTGATGGAGTATCGGGCAAAGCCGTACGCCTATCGCGCTTGGACGCCTTGCGCTATGAAGATGCGCGCGATGTGGTCGGCGATGGCACGTTCTCCATCCAGTTCTGGATCAAATTAGAATGGACCTCTCAGCGTTACCGGCATGGCGATGTGCTCAACTTTGTAACCCAAAGCGAAGAGCATCCCTGGATTTGGCGCGTCGGCTTTCAACAGGTCACCCAGCGCCAGTTGCCACGCGGCGTTTTACCGTTGATCCTGCGCCTAGGCGAAGAATTCACTACGGACCAACAACCCGTCTTAATCGAGCCTTGGCAGTGGACTCATGTCGCCTTTGTCGGAACGGGATCGGGGGTTGAGATCTACCGCAACGGCGGATTCCTCGGCACGCTCAACTACAGCGAACAGGGCCTACCTGCTCCAGCGCATACAGAGGGCACCTTACAGGTAAATGGCTCGCTCAATTACGACGTCATTACCGATAAAGTCGGCCTCGACCGAGCGTCTCTGCGCACCGGAGTCTGGGAAAACGATATGCGCTTTGATGAGCTAATAATCGCCGACAATTCCGTGCGTCCAGAGATACACTTCCCCACCGAACTGCTCACACCTCCTGCTGTCGGCAAATTGGAAAACGAGCTAAACAATCTACAAATAGACCCCCGCGACCACTTTGTCATCGCCGCACTCATCCGGCAAGTGCGCCAGATCGACAATGGTGCTGACACAAAAGAATTGCGCGCTGCATTGGTCGAGCGAATCGGCGCAGCATTGCAATCGGTCCGGCAAGGACATTCCGCTCTGCATTCGCAGCGAGGCCGTATCAAGCTCTCGTACTGGAGCGATGTAGATCAGTCTGAACAATTCTACGAAGTGTACGTACCCAACTCTTGGCAGGGTAAGTCCCCCGTCCCACTGGTCGTCGCCCTGCACGGCGGCGGTGAAGATGAAACAGTGCTATTTGAACGCTATACACTGGAGGAACGCGCCGAGGAAAAGGGCTGGATCGCTGTCTGTCCCTATGGTCGAGGACAAGTCGGCTATCGCGCCGCAGGCCAGCAGGACATCCTCGACGTAGTAGCACAAGTGCAACACCAGTGGCCGATCGACACCAAGCGCATCTACGGCGTCGGCCACTCTATGGGAGCCGCAGGGACGCTGCGTTTAGCCAGCGACAAGCCCGATTTTTACGCAGCTATAGCACCAATCGCCAGCCCCTGGAGTTCTGATGCACTGGAAGCATTGCGCGAGTTGCCGACCTATTGGATTATTGGCGACAAAGACTTCCTTTTTCCACGCATGAAACCTCAGTTTGCCGCCATTGAAGCCTTTGCCAAGCGCACGGGCGCTCCCCACATAACACAGGTTTTAGCAGGATACGACCACGGCGGTTTTCTCGATTTCGACTTCCCTACCGTCGTCGAAGTCTCGCTGCCGTCCATATTCGATTTCTTCGCCAAACATCACCGCTGAAGGCTGGAATAATCATGGCAAGTGATTTGGAATACCTGCAAAAGTTGGACAATCCCGAAGATCGCACTCGCTCGCTTATCGATCTCATCGATGTGCAGACCGTCGATCTGGAATTGGCCGCTTTTTTAGTTTCTCACGTCTGGCGCGGTGCTTCCTATATCACCGGTTCAGGTCCCGGTGGCATCGGCAAGACCACTACCATGCACGCCCTGCTCAGTTTTGTTGGAGCCAACCTCCCCTTTGTCACCGCACTACCGGGAGAGGTATCCTCCATTGAAGCAACCAAGTCCTGCGTCATTTCCAACGAATTGAGCGACCATCCGCCCCCGACCTATCTGTGGGGAGACGACCTACGCGCTTTCTTTGCTCTAGGCGACGCCGAGCACACGCTGGTCAGCAATGTTCACGCCGACGACCTCGATGAGATTCACCACCAAATCGTCGAAACAAACCAAGTACCCGAAGCGCAGTTCCGCGCCATCAACTTGCTCATTTTTATTTGCCTTGAAGGCGGCAATCCCCCTCAGCGGCGCATCAAGGATACGACCACGCGCCGCATCATCAACAAGATCTACTATAGCGACGGGAATGAAGAACACCGTCTCATTTACGACCCACAAAAGGGCCTGTTAGACCTCGCGCCACGCGACGAGGAAAGCGAGCAAAACTGTCGCGCTTTCTTAGCGGAAATGGTCGATAGCAACGAGCGCCGTCTCGCCGAGGTGCGTCGCCGCTTTTTACAGTGGCATGAGGCGTGACTGACATTTCCACTGTCATAGTGAATCACATATCCATCAGGAGATAACCATGGAACGGAAAACCGCTGCTGAATACGATCCACAACTGCTCAAGCTGTACGATCACTACGTCCACGGCGACATTGATCGCCGCCAGTTTCTCGATGATGCTACCCGCTTCGCCATCGGCGGCCTGACGGCCGCCGCGCTGTTGGACAGTCTCACGCCCAACTACGCCTTCGCTCAGCAAGTGGCCGCAGATGACGAACGCATTGCCACCGAGTATGTGTCGTATCCTTCCCCGCAGGGACACGAAAAGACGCGCGCCGCCCTCGTACAGCCCGCGACTGAAGAGAAAAGTAAAATACCAAGCGTCCTCGTCATCCACGAAAACAGAGGGCTAAACCCCTATGTCGAAGACGTCGCACGCCGCGTGGCCACGGCCGGTTTTCTCGCCTTGGCCCCGGATGCGCTGGCACCGCTGGGCGGCTATCCAGGCACGGACGACGAAGGGCGGGCACTGCAACGACAACTCGACCCGGAGAAAGTGACGCAAGACTTCATTGCGGCCGCCCAATATCTCAAAGCGCATCCCGCCTGTAATGGCAAAGTAGGCGTCGTCGGCTTCTGCTTTGGCGGTGGCATGTCCAATGAACTGGCCGTGCGCATCCCAGAGGTAATCTCCGCGGCAGTGCCCTTTTACGGTCGTCAACCAGCGGCTGAAGGCGTGCCCAAAATCAAGGCGCGGCTGCTGATCCACTATGCCGAACTAGATGAGAGAATCAACGTCGGTTGGCCAGCGTACGAAGCCGCGCTAAAAGAAGCCGAAATCAACTATGCGATGCACATGTACCCAGGCGTCAATCACGGCTTCCACAACGACACCACGCCCCGCTACGACGAAGCAGCCGCCAAACTGGCTTGGGAACGCACCATTGATTTCTTCAACGAAACGTTGAAAGCTGAAAAATTGTGATTTGCAACCATGATATTCGATAACAAAAGAGACAGTGGAGTCGTTTCTTTGCGGCGAGGTGTCCTGCTAATTTTCGTCATAGGAACCATAGGGCTAGGCACCGAACTGCTGCTGCTCAATCATTTTGAAGAATGGCGTCAACAGGTGCCCTTGGTCTTGTTGGCACTTGGGTTAGTATTGTTGGCGGTGCGGATGTTCTACCGAGGCGCGATCATCCTGCGCCTATTCCGCTTGACCATGCTGGCTTTCGTCTTAGGCGGCATAGTCGGCCTCTGGTTCCACCTTAGTTCCAATATGGAGTTTGAATTGGAAATGCACCCGACGCTGAGTGGGTTGGAACTTCTCTTTAAAGCATTGGGCGGCGCCATGCCAGCATTGGCACCTGGGGCGCTGGTCCAGCTAGGCCTGATCGGGTTTCTTTATACTTACTACCACCCAGCGCTGAACCGGGAACAAACAAAGGAGAATTAAGTAATGCAGCGCATCATTTCAGTAGCGG
>JAJDYK010000059.1 GCA_022825185.1 Candidatus Latescibacterota bacterium
CTTGCAGCGGGCGCGGGTCATCGTCGTAGTCGCTGGGATGGAGGGCGCGCTAGCCAGCGTCGTCGGTGGGCTGGTGGATATTCCGGTCGTGGCCGTGCCAACTAGCGTGGGCTACGGCGCGAGTTTCCACGGCCTCGCCGCCCTCTTGGCCATGCTCAACTCCTGTGCGGCCGGCGTGGTTGTCGTCAATATCGACAACGGCTTTGGCGCAGGGTACGCAGCCGCCCAGATCAACCGCCGCCCTACATGATCCACGTCGCCGTGCTAGCCGGCGGCCAGAGCCGACGCATGGGCCGCGACAAGGCTCTCCTGCAACTGGGCGACCAGACCCTGATTGAACGCGTCCTCGCCGCGGCACACCCCCTCGGCTACCCCCGCGTCATCATCGGCGATCCCGCCGCCTATGCTCATCTCGGACTACCCGTCCATCCCGACTACCAACCTGGACTTGGGCCACTAGGCGGCTTGTACACCGCGCTCAGCACAACCGCCGCACCCGTGCTCCTCCTCGCCTGCGACTTGCCTTTTCTCACTCCAGACTTCCTCCGCCACCTCATCGACCGGCGTGGCCCGCATCAAGCGGTCGTGCCCCACACGGTCGCCGGGCTACAACCGCTCTGTGCGCTCTACGAGCCGTCCTGCTTAGCGGCTGTAGAAGCCGCCATACAGGCCGGTCAGTTCGGCATGCGCGACCTACTAAGCAATCTGAACTTGTATCTGGTAAGGGAAAAGGATTGGCGGCCCTACGACGAGCGCGACCTGCTTTTTGCCAATCTCAACGCGCCCGCAGAGTATGAGCGGGCGCAAGCCGCACTCCTAAAATCCGGCATCTACCACGCTCAACACCAACAGTAGCGGCAGGTAGAGGACCGAAGCCTTGAGTAGCCGCCGCGCACTGGTCACCGAGCGCGAAAAGCTAAGTGCGAGACCGGAGGCGAGGAACAGCGCGCCCAACACCAGCGCCCCGGCTAGATAGAACGGCCCGGTGAGGCCCATGAACGAAGGCAGCACCGAAAAGATCAGCAGCAGTACCAAGTAGCCCATCACCTGCCAGCAGGTGCTGTTCCCATCTGGCTCAACGACGGGCAACATCTTGAAACCGCCGCGCCGGTAGTCGTCGCGGAAGATCCACGCAATGGCGTAGAAATGCGGGTGCTGCCAAGCAAAGAGAATGAGAAAGAGGACCACGGCCCCCGGGTCAATCGCGCCAGTCGCTGCGGTCCAGCCTCCTACGGGCGGCAGGGCACCCGGCACGGCCCCCAGCGAAGTATTGAGCCAATTTTGCCGCTTCATCGGGGTGTACACCACCACGTAGAGAAACGCAGAGAGAAGCGCCAAAAACGCCGTCAACAACCCGGCGGTAAAAAGCAGGAAAAACACGCCGCTCAGAACCAGCACAAACCCCATCGACAGAGCCGTACCCGGCTTGACGCGCCCGGTCGGTAAAGGCCGATTGCGCGTGCGCTTCATCAACCCATCGACATCGCGCTCCAGATAGTGGTTGAGCACCGACGAGCCGCACGTGGTCAGGCCCGTGCCGATGAGCAGACAGCAAAAAAGCAGTGGCGCGTGGATGCCTTGCCCGCCCAAGAAAAATCCGAAGGCGGCCGTAACCAGCACCAAAAAGGCAATTCTCGGTTTAGTCAGTTCCCAGTAGTCGTGCCAAGTAGCAGTCATATCTATCTCATTCCGCGACAAAAATATAAGGCTGGATTCATCGACGGACAATAAGACGAGGCGGGTTGACGCGGTTAGGTGCCCCCCCTATCGTACTTTGTACCATGACCCAAGACATCGCCCAACGCATCGCCGCGCTCGCGGACGAACTGCAAGAGCACCTCTACCGCTATCACGTCCTCGACGCCCCCACCATCTCCGACCAGGAATTCGACCGTCTCCTCACAGAGCTGCAAACCCTCGAAGAGGCCCACCCAGCACTCAAGCAGCCCGATTCCCCCACCCAGCGCGTCGGCGGCACACCCACCAGCGACTTCCCCACCGTGCGCCATGCGCGGCCCATGCTCAGCCTCGACAATAGCTACTCGCGCCAAGACGTGGAAGACTTCGACCGGCGAGTGCGCCAGAGCCTACCCGACGAAGCGGTCGAATACGTCTTCGAGCTAAAAATTGACGGCGTAGCTCTCAGCCTCATCTACCAAGACAGCGTGCTCGTGCGCGCCGTCACCCGCGGCGACGGCGTCCAAGGCGACGAAATCACCGCCAACGCCCGCACCATCCCCACCATCCCCCTCCGGCTGCGGCAGCCGGGGATCAATTGCGAAATCCGCGGCGAGGTCTATATGGAAAGCCGCGACTTCGCCCGGCTCAACGACCAGCGTGCGGCCAAAGACGAGCCGCTCTTCGCCAACCCGCGCAACTCCACGGCCGGCTCGCTCAAGCTGCAAAACCCCAACCTAGTAGCCAAGCGCAACCTGCGCTTCTTCGCCTACTGGATACACGCGGAAGATGGCAACCAGACGCGCCACAGCGAGTGTCTTGAAACGCTCCGCGCCTGGGGCCTCATAGTCCCTGAGCACCAGCGCTGTGCCTCGTTAGCCGACGTTTTCGAGCACTACGAGCACTACGCCGCCGCCCGCGCCGAGCTTCCCTACGAAATCGACGGAGTGGTCATCAAAGTCGATAGCCTCAACCAGCAGGAGCGGCTGGGCTACACCGCCAAAAGCCCGCGCTCGGCCATGGCCTACAAGTTTCCGGCCTATCAAGCCCGCACTCGGCTGCTCGATATCCACCTGCAAGTCGGACGCACAGGCGCCGTGACTCCAGTGGCTATTTTAGAACCCGTGCCTTTGGCTGGCTCGACCATCGCCCGAGCCAGCCTGCACAACGCGGACGAAATCCGCCGCAAGGACATTCGCATCGGCGACACCGTGCTCATCGAAAAGGGCGGCGACGTGATCCCCAAAGTCGTAGATATAGATCCCAGCGAACGGCCCGACAACTCCGCGGAATATGCCTTCCCCAACCAATGCCCCTCGTGCAAAAGTCCACTCACCCGCGACGCCGAAGAAGCTGTTGCACGCTGCGACAACCCCACTTGCCCCGCCCAACTGCGCCGCCGCCTCGAACACTTTGCCTCGCGCAACGCCATGGACATCGAAGGCTTGGGGCCGGCCGTGGTCGAACAATTGGTAGAGCAGGGATTGGTAAAGGACTTGAGCGACCTCTACGAACTCGACGTAGCATCCCTTGGTGCCCTAGAGCGGATGGGCGAAAAATCGGCGCAAAACCTCCTCGACGGCCTCGCCCACAGCAAAGAGCAACCCTTCGACCGGGTGCTCTTCGCCCTCGGCATCCGCCACGTGGGCGCGACCGTGGCCCGCACCTTGACGCGGACATTTGGCAGTCTTGACGCTTTGTGCAAGGCCAGCGTCGAAGAGTTGGAAGCCACCCACGAGATCGGCCCGACCATCGCCCGCAGCCTCTATGCCAGCCTCCCCGATCTCCCTGCACTCGATCGCGTGCTCTACAAGCTCAAGAATAAGGCCAAGTTGCAGTTTGAAATGGAAGCGGAAGAAGAAACCGCGCCAGCGTCACCTTTCAGCGGCAAAACCGTAGTCATCACTGGCACCCTGTCGGACTACAGCCGCGACGAGGCCGCCGCGCTGATCGAGCGCTTGGGGGGCAAGACCACGTCCAGCGTCAGCAAAAAAACCGACCTGCTCATAGCAGGCGAAAAAGCGGGATCTAAACTGGCAAAAGCAGAGGCTCTCGGCGTCGCAGTGCTCGACGAAGCGGCCTTTATCGCGCAACTAAAAGAGGCCGGGATGGCCTAATCTCCTTCTAGTTGCTGCTTTCCTTTCTCAAAAATCTCGTCGGCCTTTTCCAGCAACGCCTCACCCCACCTCATAACCTCACTGCCGATCGCTTCGACCCGCTTCCACCAGTCTGAGTCATCGCCTTCGGTAAAGTACAAGCCGACCAATAAGATAATCGCGCATATCACCGCGACCTTGAAAATTTTGCGCAGCAAACTGCCTAGCAACACCACTGCCACCAACAGCAACAAGATCGCAATGACCGGGTGCGCCTCCGCATAGGCGATGATCGCTTCTAGAGAAAAATCGTCCAGCATAGCTATCTCCTAGATCAAGCCAACGACGCAAATTCCCATTCCCCCAATTCCACCATCCCATCCACGGCCACCGGCATTCCCACGCCCAGACCCGCCACTTGCAGCGACCCCACCTCGATCTTCCCTTCCCTCACATCCAAGGCTACCAATCCGCTGTCCACCTCCCGATAGAGCTTCCCGTGCGTGGCCAAGCAGGCCGCTCGCTCGTCTGCGGTCAAGTGATCCAACCCTCTCACATAGTGGTGCCCGTTGCGCTCGACGTGCCCGATCCCCAGTGCCGCCACGTGTGCCAAATCTTGGTGCAGAGGCACCACCGGCAGGTTCATCAGGTCCTCTCCCGAGAGAAAGCAGCCCTCCCGTCGCCTCGCCAAGGCCAGATTGGCCAGCGCCTTGACCAGCCCTTTGCACGCCTTGGACGAAACGCCTTCGTATCCCAGCGCCAAGGCTTGGCGGAAGGTGTCCTGCGCATCGTCCGACTCGTCGATGAGCAAGGGACGCCGCGCCGCCGCGGCCCGGATGCCCGGCTCTAGCGCTGCATCCAAAGCCAAGCTCCGCTCTAGGGGCTGCTCGACGTAGAGGATGCTCTCGTACAAACGCGGCTGTGTGGCTGCAAGGGCCTCGATCAGACCAATGAGCGAATCCATTTCCCGGTATTGCTCGTTGCCGTCGAGCGTGACCTTGTACTCGGCGTCACGCCCGTCTAGCAACTCGGCAATCGCGGCCAACCGCGCTAGGTCAGTCTCCAAATCGCCGTTCACCTTGACTTTAAAGTACGTCAGTCCTTGGCGCTCGACGCAATCGGCCAGCGACTGCGGCAACCCGTCGTCCAACCGCTCCTCGGGCGCAATATCGCTTGGGACAATCGGATCGGCCAATCCCACCGTGTGCCGCACGTGCAACTGCGCCAGCGGCGCAGCCCCGATCACTTGGCCAGGCTCTACTCCTTGCAGCTCGGGGTGAATCGCCCCCAGATCCAAGCCGAGGAGATTGGCCTTGAGCAACTCAAAGTAACTCGCGCCTACACCGCATCCTACCGCGTCGATCAGGGCGCGCTCCATCAGCGTACTACCGTGGACAGCCGTCAACCGATTCAGGCCGTGCGCGTCGCCAGCGGATACCGTCTGCGCATAACCGTCCTGCCAGATGGCAAAGAACGACGCGGGGGACCGCGCCGCATCCAAATAAGCCGAGCGCGCCGCACGTGCCGCCCACAGCAAGTCGGCGACATTGTCTTCGTAGCTTTTGGCCGGGTCTTTGTCGAACCACTTAGGCGGGAGGATGTCGGCTGCAACCCCTTGTACCGGAGTGCCGTTTTTTAGCGCGCCCTGAGCCACCACGTGGAGGATCGGCACGGAGGTCAGCACGGCCGCACCGTATTTGAAGGGCATGCGGGTATGCACATTTCGCATGTAGAACCGCACGTCCTCAAGCCTTATTTCTACGGCACTCACGAGAGTTGTGCCTCCGCCAGCGGCTGCATGGCCTCAATATCGACCGCGCCGTCAACCCCGAGTCCAGGCCGTTGCAGGGAACCGACCGCGATCTGGCCGTCGCGAATGTCGAGCAAGCCGCTCTGGCCTTCGGCGCGATACAGATCGCCGTGTCGCTCAAAGCACCACGTCCGCTCCGCAGCCGACAAATGGTCCAGCCCCCGCACGTAGTGGTGCCCATTGCGCTCGACGTGATCAATCCCCAACGCCGCCACGTGTACCAAATCTTGGTGTAGAGACGCCACCGGCACCACGGTCAAATCCTCAGCCGAGACAAAACAGGGATGGCCCGCAGCCGTGCGCTGCCAAGCGAGCGCGCTGTTGGCCAGCGCCTTGACCAACCCTTTGCAAGACTTGGACGAGACGCCGCTGTACCCCAAGTCTAACGCGCGGCGGAAGGAATCCAAGGATTCGTCCGACTCGTCAATCAGCAAGGGGCGCTTTGCCGCCAAAACCCCGAGGTCTTTCTTTAGCGCGGGATCGAGAGAAAGGGCGCGGTCCATGGGCTGCTCAACGTAGAGGATGCGGTGATAAAACTCCCCCAATTCCTGTTCAATCCGCTCCAACAAAGCCAGCAAATCGGCCGCGTCGCCGTACTGTTCGTTGCCGTCGAGCGTGATGTGGTACTCCGCTCCGCTTTCGTCCAAAAGCGCGGCAATCGCCGCCAATCGTTCAAAATCAGCCTCGGGATCGCCGCCAATCTTGATCTTGAAATAGCGCAGCCCCTGACTCTGAATGCACTCCTCCAAGGACTGCGGCAACCCGTCGTTTAACCGCTCTTCGGGCGCAATCGCAGCCGTGCGGATGGGATCGACTAAGCCGACCGTATGGCGGATGTACAGCGAGCGCACCGGCTCCGCCGGCAGTACTGCCGCAAGCTCTAGCCCCTCTAGCTCCGGGTGAATCTTCCCCAGCGCCAACCCGAGGACATTGTCTTGCAGCAGCGCAAAATAGGGCTGCCCCAGCGCGATCCCCAAGCCATCGATGAGTGCCCGCTCCATCAGGGCCGCGCCGTTGGACGCCAACAGGTCGTTGACGCCTCGCGCCCGGCCCCAAGCCCGACCCGCTTCGTAGCCCGCTTCCCATATGGCGAATGGGGTCGCGCCGGTTCGACCCGACTCCTGATAAGCGATGGCCGCAGTTTGCGCTCCATCTACCAAGTCGCGGATGCCATCGGCCATCGTCTTGTTTGGGTCCTTGTCGAACCACCTAGGCGACAGCATGTCCGCAGTCCAGCCCCGCACCCGACGGCCATTGTCCAATTCTAGGTCCATGGCCACGTGCAGCGCAGTCAGGCTATCAGCTACCACATTGCCGAACTTAAACGGCATGCGCATCCGCATCTCGCGCACGTAAAATTCAATGTCTTTGACGGCAATCTGCATGGGGTTCAACTCCGGCAAATCGTCTAAACAGCAACAGCGTTAGGGCTTGGCTGATCTAGCAGCCAACACCGCTCGCGCCTTCTCCATCTGTTCGGCCACGGCCTGCGGGCCAGTGCCGCCCTCTATATTACGGCGCGCCAAGCTGTGGCGCACGTCGAGCAGGCCGAGCGCGTCCTCGCCGAAATCCGCGCTGTGGGCGCGCAGATCGTCCAAGCCGAGGTCGGTGAGGGCGCGGCCCTGCTCTAGCGCAGCCCGCACCAAGCGGCCAACGACGCGATGAGCCTCGCGGAAAGGCACGCCTTGGCCCACCAAATAGTCGGCCAAATCCGTTGCCAAGGCCGTGGAATCCACCGCGGACTCCATCCGCTCGGCGCACACCTCCATGCTCTCCCAAGCACCGGCGAACACCTCTAGGCAAATAGCCGACGTTTCCAGCGCGTCGAAGAGCGGCTCCTTGTCTTCCTGCAGATCCTTGGCGTACGTCAACGGCACGGCCTTCATCGTCGTCAGCAATGCCATCAGACTGCCGTACACCCGGCCGGTCTTGCCGCGCACCAACTCCAGCGCGTCTGGGTTTTTCTTTTGCGGCATCATGCTAGAGCCAGTGGCAAAGTGGTCGCTCAACTCGACAAAGCCAAACTCGGCCGACGACCAGAGGATCAAATCCTCGCAGAAGCGGCTCAAGTGCATCATCAGGATCGCCAGCGCGGATAGGGTTTCGAGCAGAAAATCGCGGTCGCTGACCGCGTCGAGGCTGTTGGGAGTCACCTGCGAGAACCCGAGTTCGCGGGCGAGGAAGGCCCGGTCGAGCGGAAACGCACTCCCGGCCAACGCCCCGGAACCCAACGGCAGAAAGTCGGCCCGCCGCCAAGCGTCTCCCAGCCGCCCGCGGTCGCGTTCCAGCATCCAGAACAGCGACAGCGCGTAGTGGGGGAAAAGAATCGGTTGGGCCTGTTGTAAGTGAGTGTAGCCGGGCAGCACCACGTCGCTGCGTTGCTCGCCCGACGCCAGCAGCACGCCTTGCAAATGGCGAATCTGCGCCTGAAGCGATGCAATCGCGCCCCGCAGGTAGAGTCGCTCGTCTAAGTTGACTTGGTCGTTGCGACTGCGCCCGGTGTGCAGCTTGCCCCCGACCGGGCCGATCAGCTCGGTTAGCCGCTGCTCCACGGCCATGTGGATGTCTTCAAGCGCGTCGGGGAGCGTGCAATCCGGGGCTGAAAATTCTTCCTGCACCTGCTTTAGCCCCGCTTCGATCTGCTCCAACTCCCCAGCACTGAGGACGCCGGCCCGCTGCAGGGCGCGGGCGTAGGCCACGCTGCCCGCAACATCGGCCTCCAATAGCTTGCGGTCGAAGCCAATCGAGGCGTTGAAGCGCTCCATCAGCTCGGCCGGCGCAGACTGAAACCGCCCGCCCCAAGGCGTTTGTACCGCGGCCATCAGACACCTTGGCGCAAAATCTCGTCGAATACATCTACTGCTTCGTCGATGCGATCCTGCTCAACGACCAGCGGCGGCAAAAAGCGCACCACATCGGCTCCGGCCGTGGCCACCAAGATGTCGCGCTGGCGGAAGGCAGCCAGATAGTCGGCGGCTGGCGGGCGGGTGACCGCGCCGGCGATCAGCCCTTTGCCGCGCACTTCAGTGATATGCTCAGGCCAGCGCTGTTGCAGCTTTTGCAGGCGACCGATCAGGTGTTCGCCTTTTTCGCGCACCCCGTCGATAAAACCCGGCTCCAGCAACTTGTCTAAAACCGCGGTCGCCGCGGCACAGGCCACGGGATTGGC